>JAEUIR010000158.1 GCA_016795025.1 Phycisphaerales bacterium | reverse complement strand
CTGAGATGTTTCAGTTCCCTGGGTTCGCTCTATCCAGCCTATGCATTCAGCCGGAAGTGATGCCATCTACTTGCGTAGTGGCAACGAGTTGCCTCATTCGGAGATCTCCGGATCGAAGCCTGTTTGGCGGCTCCCCGGAGCTTATCGCAGCCTACAACGTCCTTCATCGCCTCTGCACGCCAAGGCATCCACCATGCACACTTAAGAGCTTGACCATTTTTATGAATAGCTGTGGCCAAGCCGTACCCTGCGAGAAAAAAATCTCGCAAAATACATGAGTTGGTTTGAGAGAACCAATCCCGGAAACTCGTCCCGACCCAAAGATCGCTCCTCAGGCCGGAATAGAGAACCGGAAATCGGTATCAAACGCGGTTTGGATACCTTCAACATTCCCCTATGCACTTGTCAAACAGCACGCCCCGGATTGCTCCGAGACGCCCGCCGGAAGCGGGCCTTGACACACCCAACGGATGGATGCATCAAGGCTCAATTCCGACGATTGCTGCGGCGAGAAACCATTGCCGCCAATCGCATGGAGCCGACCGGGCTCGAACCGGCAACCTCCGCGTTGCAAACGCGGCGCTCTCCCAGTTGAGCTACGACCCCGAAACCGCAGGCCAGCTCACGGCTAGCCACATTTTCCAGAGCCTCAGCCGCCGCCGCCGTTTGCGATCTGATAGCCCACTAACACCATCAAAGCCGCAATGAACAAATACAACAGCGTCGCAGCCATGAACTCACTCAGTCGCAAGCTTGTCTAAAAACCCGCGACCACGGTCAGGATGGGCCCGAGAGGAGTCGAACCTCTGACCTCGTCCTTATCAGGGACGCGCTCTAACCAACTGAGCTACGAGCCCGCTTCGCCCAGCATCAGCCGCCGGCGGCCGCTTTCGCGACAGCCAACCGCTGATCGGCCGCACGCGGACACCGCACGCAATCGGTCAGCCGACTGCCCTTTGACGCTACCCATCGAAACCGACGAGTTATTCGTCAAGGGCCACACACTGTACCGCGCTTTCCGGCAGTGTCAACGACCTAAAGCCGGAAACGATTAGATTTTCATATTGCCCACTGGGCGGTTAGTATTGGTGATTATTATAGGTCCGATGTCGCTGCTCTGGGCCGATCGCCGCGCCCGCGCCCCCCGGCGCTCGCGCTCGATGCTCGCCGGCGTGCGCCGCACCGACTGGTCTCGCTCGTCACGCGCAAGAGCGCGGTTCCACCGCCGAAGAGCTGCGCATGTCGCCAAACAGCTCGTCAATGAATGTCCTATGCGGGCTTCGCCGGCTCTGCAAATAGCTTGATATCGCGCCACTTCTCAGTATGAAAACGCCACCAGAGCAGAACCCCGAGAATGATGATGTACGCGGTGCACATCATCCACGGTCCGTTGTAGCCGAGCTGCGGCAAGGCACGACGGATGACAATGCCGCCCAGCACAAATACGCCCCAGCAGACGATCGCGAAAAGCAGCGCCGGAACCTTGGTATCACCCGCTCCGCGCGCCGCAAAGCTGTACGTGACGCAGATCGCGTCTGACAACTGAAACAGCGCCGTCCACAGCAGCATGTAAAAGCAGTGCTGGATGACCAACGCATCGTTCGTAAAGAAGCCCGCCAGCGGCTTACCCGCGAGCAAAAAGAGCACGCCGATCAAACCCATGTAGCCGACAATCAGCCGCCGAGCGACGTAAACGCGCTGAATCGCGACGTCGGCCGCGCCGGCGCCGATGGCATTACCGACCTGCGTGGTCAGCGCCATGCCAATCCCCAAGGCCGGCATGAACGAAAGGTGCATGTATTGAAACGCGATGTTCGCGGCCGCCTGCGCCACCGGGCCGTAAGGCGGCAACATGATCCATTGAAATACGACCCACGCGCCGATATCGACCAGCCATTGAAACGCGATGGGGCAGCCCACTCGCAGCATGTCCCAGAAGGTATGCAGATCAAAGCCCGCCGCGCGGCGTGTGTGATAGACATCGTCGATCGATCGCCAGAAGAGCGGGGTAGCCACCACGACGAGCCGCACCAGCCAGCCGACAAGCGTGGCCAGACCGCTGCCGGCGATGCCCATCGCGGGGAATCCGAAGTAGCCGAATACGAAAACAACGTTGCAGACTGTGATCGTGGCGAGCGCGGCGAGAACGCCGACGAATGCGACGCGCGGCTTCGAAACGCCGTTCCAGAATGATTCGATCCCAGCAGTGGCCGTGATCGGGCCGATCGACCAGAGCGCGTATGTCATGAACTCGACGCCGAGTTGAATAACGTGCTCGTCCATCTTCCCCCGGTGCCCGAGCCAGGGAATCCAGATATGAACATTTAGCGCGATGGGTACGGACGCGGTTGTGGCGATCGCCGCGAGGATGAAATTCTGCCAAACGTAGCGGCCGGCCCGGTGTGGCTCACCGCGGCCCACCGCTTGCGCAATGAACGTCTGGGCGGATTGCGCGATGCCCATGCCGACGCAGGCGACCGCGAACAAAAGGAGCGTGCACGGTGAGATGGCGGCGAGCGCGTCCACACTGTTGAGCTTCGAGACCACCACGAAATCGACAAAACCCATCAGCATGCGCGAAAGGGTCAGGCCGACCATTGGCGCAGCGAGAACGAGCAGTTCGCGCGTGGGATGCGCGGACAGCGCGAACGGCTTGATCTGGCGTACTTAGTTCAAAGACAACGCTCCGAGCGCGACGATGCGCGACCACTCCGCGCATTGCGCGATCCACGATGACCCATCACAAGCCTTACGGTTCTCGACTGCGAACGGCGGTACGCCCGCCCTCCCCGGGGCGGACGGCGACCGGCTGACCCAAACTATCCGGATTCTTTACGCTTTGTCGGGTTCGGTCAAGCGATGCCGCGCCGGATGGACGACTGCATATAATGTCGCACACTCGCCGCGAACGGCCGTATACTCAATTGCAGCCAGCACACGGAGCGTATTCGATCCGATGCCAACCTCGCCCATGACATTCAGGGGGATTGATTCGATGCGCGTGCATTCGTCATTGGACCTGCCGCGTTGGGTCGTCCGCTGGCTGCTCACGCTGGGACTCGCCGTCGCAGCCGTGGGGCAGGAATCAGAAAACAAGGCGCAAGCGCCCGCGCCGCCCCCGTTGCCCAACTCGAGCACAAATCTGGATGTCGAGGTCGTAAGTTATGGCATCGGCGCGCCGCTCGAGGGAAAGTACTTCGTGCGATCCGGCCAATGGGTTCCGGTGCTCGTGAAGCTCACGCTCCACACCGGCAGCCCGATGGAGGTCGAGTTGCATTGCGAGTCGCGCGATCTCGACGGCGACTATGTGTCGTTTGTCGAGCGCGGCGTCACGCTTACGCCCGGCAGCGAAAATCAAAAGCGCGTCTGGCTCTACACGATCGCGCAGTGGGATTCGAAAGCGCCGCTGCCCACGATTTCGGTGCATGACGTCAACGGCGGAACGATCGCCCGCGGCGATATTACGATTTTTTCGTCGGTATCGAATGACACATTCTGTGTCCTGGATGTCAGTGAGCGGCCCGTCACGCGGCTGAGGAGCATCGGCTCGGATGCCGCCTATGCCGAGTCCGGCGAACTGGGCAAAGAGCGACCGTATATGCGGCACACCGTCGTGGGCAGGATGCCATATGCGGATCTGCCTGATCGATGGTATGGCCTGGAATCGATCGATGCCCTGGTGTGGGATGAGCCCGATCTTTCGGACATCGGCAAATTCAGCAGCGCGCAGATCGAGGCGCTCAAACAATGGGTGGCGCACGGCGGCACGTTGATCGTCGGCCTCGGCAGCACATGGTCGACGGTGCGTAAAACCCCGCTCGCCGACATTCTGCCCGTGAAGGGCGACGGCGCTCCGGTCACGGCGAAACGCTTTCCAAATTTCTTCGCGCGATTCACCAGCGCGACCACGCAGGAATTCTCGTCGCCGATCGACCTGGCGGTGGTGCAAAATCACAACGGTATTCCGGTATTGTTCGATCGCGCGGACGGCGTCACGGATGTCAGCCTGATCGTCGAAGGAAAATATGGCTCCGGCCGAGTGGTTTGCACAGCCGCCCCATTGCGGATGTTGACGAATGTGGCGGGCGATCAGTTCTTTCGATATCTGCTGGATGTTCAGCCGGCGTCGGCGGAGCTGGCGCAAAATGAGCGAGAAAGCTCGCTACAACTGCTGCGCGGATTCACCAGCCTGTTTGACTTGCTGACGCAGGGCAAGATCGATTTTCGCATGGAAGGAGCTCGGCTCGATCTCGGCGCGATGGCGTTCGTGGTCGCATATGGAATCGCGGCGACGCTGGGCAGTTGGTGGTGGCTCCGAAAGCACAATTTGACGCAACTGAGCTGGTCGGTTTTTGCGGTGTTCGCGGTGGCCGCCAGCGCGCTGAGCCTGTTGTTTGTGGTTATCGCCCGGGGCGGTTCGCGCGTGGAATCCATCGAGCTCGTCGATCTGGACTCAGGCTCGGGCGAGGCCCGGGCCTATTGCTGGTTTGGCATGCGCGCGGGGAACCTGCCGGCCCAGCAGGTCGCGCTGCCCGGCGCGGCAAACTATTTGCGGCCGCTGGCACGTGGAAATCAGGAGGCGGGGCATTACGCGACACCGCAGCGTTATACGTCGGCGGTAGATGAGGCGGCGTTGATCAACGTGCCGCTTCGCGCCGCCGCCAAGCAGTTTGAGGGCGAATGGGAAGGCCAGATCACCGGCTCGATTCGAACGCAGATCAGCGTCGATCGCGGCAGCGGGCAGATCGACCCGGCCTCATGGATCAAGAACGACTTGAACAGTGACCTCCAGGGCGGGATTCTGATTTACCTCGATCCGCGCGGCGACGCCATTCGACCCTTCGGCACGGCAACCGATTATCGTCAACGGCCACAGTCGATCGTCGCACGGCAGGCGCTCGCGGTTGAAATCCAACCGCTCAAGGCCGGTGCGCAGATCGCGGGGTTAAATGCCGAGCAATATCGCACGATCCGCGATGAGCGGATGAAATGGGAGCAAAACACGGCGGCCAATCGCGGCCCAATGCCGGACCTCGATACGCTATTCTCCGCACAGCAAAAGAGCATCGGGCAGATGACGAGCACGTTGACGATCGCAACCGATCCGGCGTGGAACGCGGCGTTTCTGCTCTCGACGCGCAATCTCTCTGCTCACGTTCAGGAAAGCGATTACACGCAGCTTGGCAAGCCGATTACAACGCGCGGGCTGACGGATTGTGACGTTTCACATTGGATATCGCAGGACTCCGGCGTGTTGATCGCGTGGTCGTACGATCCGGGTCCGGTGCAATTGCACGCTGACGGCCGCGCGGTGCGGGCGCGTCGCGGCTTTACGGTCTATCGCGTTCGCGTTCCGATATCGGTGGGCGGATCGCGGTCGGCCGGGGGCGATCAATGATCATTCAGACGATCAATCTGACGAAACGCTACGGCAAGCAGGTGGCGCTGAACAACCTCCACCTGAATATCGAGGAAGGCGAGTGCTTCGGGTACATCGGTCCAAACGGCGCCGGCAAGACGACCACGATTCGCATTCTCGCAACGTTGCTCCAGCCCACTTGGGGCGAGGCGCGGGTATGCGACCTGGTGGTGGGCTATCAATCGCGGCTGATTCGGCCGCTGATCGGTTACGTGCCGGACGAATTCGGCGCGTATGAAGACATGGTGGTGCAGGAATATCTGGAGTTTTTCGCAAGCGCTTACAACATCGTTGGAAAGAAACGTAGGCAGATCGTCGGAGATGTGCTGGAGCTGACGGACCTGACCTATAAGCGCGACGCTCTGGTGGATTCGCTTTCGCGCGGCATGAAGCAGCGGTTGAGCATCGCGCGGGTGTTGCTGCACGATCCGAAAGTGCTGCTGCTCGACGAGCCGGCGAGCGGGCTGGATCCGCGGGCGCGAATTGAGATTCGCGCTCTGCTGAAAGAGCTCCACCGCATGGGCAAAACAATCCTGATCAGTTCCCACATTCTTCCGGAGCTTGCGGATTTATGCACGAGCATCGGCATTCTGGAGCGCGGCGAGCTGGTTTATCAGGGTTCGGTGACAGAGGCGCTGCGGCGGGCCAAAAGCGGGACGGTGGTACACGTCGTGACGCCGGACGACCAGGAGAAAGCCCGGCAGGCCCTCAGTCAGCTCAGCGGTGTACAAGGCGTTGAGATTCAGAATGGCGCGGTGGTTGTGTCGCTAGACAGCGAAACGCAGGATTTCAGCTTTCTGGCGCAGGCGCTTCTGAGAAACAACCTGCGTATTCGCGAAATCAAAGAGGAGGAGATCAACCTCGAAACGGCATTCATGCGGCTGACGAAGGGAATCGTGCAATAATGTTGAATTCCGGGATGCGACACGATTCAACGAACGGTTCGCAAAATCCTTCGCCGACCGCGCGGGTTTGCCGAGCCGCGGCCTTGATATTCCGATTGCACACCGACAATCGAGCGCTCCTCTTGACGATTGCCAGAACTCAAAACCGCGGAGGTGGTGATGGGCATCCTTAACGACCTGTCGCTCTGGCTCTGGCGGCTGATCCCGGCCAATCCGATCCTGGTTCGCGTGGTCACGGGCGGTGGAAAGCGTTGGCAGCACTTCCATGCCCGCTGGGTGTATCTGCTCCTGCTCTTCGTGTTCATGTTTTTCGCGGGAAGCAGCACCGGCGCATCGCTCACTGAGCGGGCAAAAGACTCAACCAATACGTTCTATTACGTCAGCATGGTGCAGCTCGGCCTGATGGCGTTCATCGCGCCGGTGTTCGCGGCTGCGGCCATCACGCAGGAAAAAGACTCGAATACGTTCAACATTCTGCTCACGACGCCTCTGAGCAGCGCGCAGATCGTCTTCGGGTCGCTGCTGAGCCGCCTCTATTTCGTGTGGGTCTTGCTCCTCAGCGGCCTGCCGGTGTTTTGCATCACAATGATTTACGGCGGCGTAACCGTGCGCGAAGTCGTGGAGAGCTTCGGCTTGGCAGCCTGCACCGCGCTGGTCACAGGCGCGCTGGCGATTACGATCAGCGTGCTGAAAGTCGGCACGCGGCGCACGATTTTTTCGTTTTTCGTCGGCGTCGCGGTGTATCTGCTGGCCATTGGCGTAGTCGGCCTGCGGACGAACTGGGGGATTCTGGTCGAAGCGCCGATCAATCCCGAAGGTGGACAGATGAGCTGGCTCGCGCCGATTCATCCGTTTCTCGCGCTGCTGGTCGTCACCGGGCAGACGCCCGCGCCGTCGATCGACGATGTTTATAAGTATGGCTGGCCGGCGCGATGGCTGCTGGCGTATCCGCAATACGGCTACATGTGGATCACGTCGCTGATTTCGATCGGGCTGATTTTGTCGAGCCTGTCGTTCGTGCGGCGCGGAGCGCGCGAAGGAGAAGTGACGTGGCTCTCAAACATTTTCGATCGGCTGATGCCGCGCGGCGCCACGGACCGCCGTCGCAAGCCGCGTCACGTGTGGAACAACCCGATCGCGTGGCGCGAGGCGGCGACGCGCGCGTCGGCGGGTGGCCGCTCGACGATGCGTTGGTTTTTCGTCGTCGCCGGTCTGGGCGTCGGCTGCGTTTTGCTTTACGCCTGCGCGAATTCGCTATGGGGCATGACGCCCAAGGACGCCGCGCCCTGGCTGGCCGCTCTGGTCATGATTGAACTCGCGGTGATTCTGCTGGTCATCACGAGCACGGCGGCGACGGGCCTGACGCGCGAGCGCGAGGCCGAATCGCTGGAGATACTGCTTTGTACGCCGCTGACGAGCAGTTACATTGTCGCCGGATTGCTGCGCGGCATGGTGTGGTTTTCGCTGCCGTTCATTGCCGTGCCGACGCTCACGACGTTGCTATTCATGCTGGCGTCGGTTTCGGGAGGCCTGCCGAACGGCAGGGTTCCGTTCGAATCGGCGCTTCTGCTGCCGATCGAGTTGGTTGCGATCGCGGGAACGTGCGCGATGTTCGGCCTGAATATTTCGCTGAGCCATAAGCGCACCGTGCAATCCATCATGATCAGCACCGTGGGCGTATTGCTGGCCTCCGCGGTGTTATATGGGTGCGGGTTGTTTTTGCTGAATACCAGCCCGCTGATCGGCGCGGTCTTTGCACCGTTTTCGCCGTTTGCGGGTGTGCATTCGATCGTTGATCCGCATAATGCATTCGACCCGAACAACACGGTCGGCGCTGGCACGCTCATCACAGCGAGAATCTGGCGGTCCATCACGGTCGTCGCGGCCGGTGTCGTTTATTCGCTACTGACTTACAGCTTGTACGTCGGCATGGTGAAAAATTTCGACATGACCGTTCGACGCCAATCAGCTTAGCGGGTCAGTCGCGCGCCGTCGCGACTTGTCCGATCGACGCCGCCCCATGTCGCACCGGGTCCGGCGCGAATCGCGACTCACCCGAGTGTACGACGCGGCCGGGCACTCCACCGACTGTTTCATTCTCGCCGACATCGCGAATCACGACGCTGCCCGGTGCGATCGTCGCGCGCGGGCCGATGCGCCGCCCCGGAATCACGCAGACACCAACGCCGAGCGTCGCTTCGTCATCCACGCGAACACCGCCCGCCAGCCTCACCGCGGGATGCAGGAACACTCCCCGGCCGATCCGATTGTCATGCTCGATGATCGAACCGGACGAAACAACAGAGTGTGCGGCCACAGATGCATTCGCGCAAACAATCGCTCGCGCGCCGATGATCAGATGCTCGCTCAGAGTCGCGGTTGCTGAAATGCTCGCGAGCGGATGAATCGCGCTGCCGAGTCGCATTCCTCTGCCAAGCAACTCATCTGCGATGGCGATTCGCGTCGCGTTATCGCCGATTGCCACGATGGCGTGCTCGACCCCGCCATGCAGCAATTCCGTGACCACATCCATGCCGCCCAGCACGGCCAGATGATCGATGATGCGTCCATGCTGGCGACGATCTGAGGTGAG
This sequence comes from Phycisphaerales bacterium, assembly GCA_016795025.1. Taxonomy (GTDB): domain Bacteria; phylum Planctomycetota; class Phycisphaerae; order UBA1845; family Fen-1342; genus JAEUIR01. Next base: position 492 of record JAEUIR010000158.1, on the reverse strand, counting down.
AAACCCAATCGGCTCGAATGACCGGGCGCGCAGCAGCGTGTCGCGCGCCACCGCGCCCAGGCCGCCACAGCCAAAAATGACAATCGGAATCATGCCGCGTCCTCAATCACCTTCTATCGGCAGTCGCGCAAACCATAGTTATCCGACGGCGAATGATCGCGTAGAATTTAGCGCGGCCGTCTGACCGCTCACCACAAGATGGGCCCAGCGGCCCTGTTGGAGACCCATGCATGACACTGCTCGCACTGTTGCTGGCGCTGGCAACTCTGCCGGTTCAAAATCAACCGAAGCCGCAACCGACCACACAACCAACCGCCACGAAACCGGCCGCCTCTCAGCCATCCCGGCCCCCAATGACACAGCGCAGACCGCAACAGGCGGCGATTTATGATCAGCTTCTTCAACGTGAAGCGATTCGACCGGTGCTTCCGACTCGTAGCGGCGAGTCGGCAACCACAAACCCAGCAGTTAGCCCGGTCGAATCCGTTTCGG
>JAEUIR010000157.1 GCA_016795025.1 Phycisphaerales bacterium | reverse complement strand
CCTGCGAAGCTACGTCCAAACCGGACAACTCCCCCAACTACCGAATCGAATCGCTGCAAACGGCTGAACTGTTACGAGATTTACATCTTTGCGAAGGTTACCCGCCGCCGAATGGCCAGCAGGCCTTCTATGTTCGCCCGCTCGACGATTTCGTCGGTGTTGAGGGGTTTTTCGCGCAATGGGTCGTGGAAACTACCGCACCCCGATCCGAAATTCCCTGGGGCGGAGGAGCTGGGCTGGCTCTCGGTGGTTTTGGTCCTGCGTATTATCGCGTTATTATTGCGCAAGACCACGCAAAACTCTTTCGGAATGCGCATCTTCCAATCATATTTGTTGACATCGTCCCCGGCGTTTCGCACACGTATCGTCTCGAACTGTACGGCGACACCCTGTACATCTGGTACATTGACGGGCAGATCGCCGATTCAGGGGTACCGGAGGGACCGTATCCGGCGGGTGATCGCCCCCAAATTGTCTGGGGCGCGCGGTCCGCCTACTTCCCCAACACCACCCGCTGGGACTACATCCGCTTTGGCACAATCCCGCCCGGCGAGACCGGCGACGTGAACTGCGACGGCCGAGTCAACAGCTTCGACATCGACCCGTTCGTTCTCGCGCTCTCCGACGCCAACGAATATACAGCGGCATATCCTGTCTGCGATATCAACACAGCCGACATCGACGGCAACGGCGCGGTAAATAACTTCGACATCGACGGGTTTGTGGCATGTCTAGTGAATGGTTGTCCATAGCAACCGCATCGGGGGCGCTGGGTGGCTTTTATGTGGGCGAATTTCTATGCGGAATTGGCGCACCGAGAGTGCGTATTCCGCTTCCTGACGGGCGCGGCGCTAATCAGGGTAGGCTTCCGCATTCTGACGAATCTGTCGAAATAATTCGCTTGCAGGCACGCGGTCGACCACGGCGAGGAATCACTTACTCGCCCCGGCCCCGCGAATCAGTTGGACCACCCGCTGCGAATTGCCCGTGGCGAAGCGTTCCATGCCGCCGTCCGGCCAGCGGATTTCAATCTCACGTATCGATTCGCCATCCGGAAGCGCGACATGAATCCAAGACTCGCCGGAGGATAGGTAGCCGCCGGAGTCGCGAACAATGCGTAGTAACGAACGTTGGTCCGTGCGAATGAGCAGCTTCGCCCCGATTGCGTCGCGATGAAGCGCCGGATCGAATGCGCGAATGGTTCGGCCGCGGCCCGCACTTGACGATAAATTGCGATAGAGCCGCGCCGGCGCATCGAGCGAGGTCGTGAGCAGGTCCAGATCGCCGTCGCCGTCGAAATCGGCCGGAACCAGCGCGCGGCGCACTTCGAGCGGATTACAAAGGGACTCGATGACGAGCGACTCAAACCGCGCGGCGCCGTCATTGCGATACACATGCGTGGGTTCGACATAGTCATCCCAAAAGTCCGGCGGTGATGAGCGGCGCAGCGGCGTCGGTCGCCGCTTCACGCCACCATTCACGACGGCCGTGTCGAAATCGCCGTCGTTGTCGAAGTCAAACAACGCCGTGCCAAAGCCGGTGAATTGCAGGCTCGGCGGGCCAAGACCGCTGCGCGGCGTGATGTCATCGAAATTCCCGCGGCCGACATTGCGATAGAGCGTGTTGGTTTCGTCGATGAGGTTTGTGACGAAGAGGTCTTCAAGCAAATCGCCGTCGACATCGCCGACTCCGATTCCCATTCCGGACTCGGCCAGGCCGTTGCGATTCACAGCACAGCCGCGCACCACGGCCTCATCGCCGAATGATCCATCGCGGCGATTCATCCATAGAAAATTCGGATCGGCGTCGTTGGCGACGTAGATGTCCATCCAACCGTCGTCGTCGACGTCGATCCAGACCACGCCCAGGCCGGACGCGCGTTTTGAGGCGATGCCGGATGTCGCGGAGACATCGGTAAATCGCAGCCCCGACTCGTTATGAAACAGGAAATCAGCCGGATCGGGAAAGGCGTTCGGCCCGCAATAGTCCGCGCGCCCGGCGCCGTCCGTGCAGCGTTTCGAGTGGTCATAGAAAAGGTAATTCGTGACATAGAGATCCAGCCACCCGTCACGATCATAGTCGCCGAACGCGGCCGACGCCGACCAGCGCGGCTCAACGCGCGGCAGCGCAGTCGAATCATCGCGAAACGTGCCGTCGCCGTTGTTTCGCCAGAGCCGCAGCGATTGATAGTTTGTGACCAGCAAATCCCGGTCGCCGTCGTCGTCGATGTCGCCGACCGCGCAGCCCATGCCGTAGTCGCTTTCGATCAGGCCGGCCGCGATGGTCACATCCACGAATCGCCCGCTCGGCTGTTGCTGGAAAAGCCGGTCGGAGCCGGCGAGCTTGTCGTTCGCCGTGTCCGCTGCCGCGGCCGAGATTTGCTCGGATCCGGCGATGATCGCCTCTGGAGACGCTCGACCGAATCGGCCGCCATTTACCAGAAAAATATCGAGGTCGCCGTCGTTGTCGTAGTCAAACACGGCCGCGCCGCCGCCCATTGTTTCCGGCATGAAGTAGGAGCCGTCGCGCGCGAGATCGTATTGAAAAGTCAGTCCGGCTCGCGCTGTCGCGTCTTCAAAACGCGTCGGGTTGGAATCAGTCGCTGGCTTCGAAGCGCCGGGCGCCGGTGCATGCGCGGTGGAATCGGCGTTCGACGGCGAATCCGTTCGGTCGCATCCGACACTCCAAACCGTGCATAGCGCCGCGATTCGCAGGGCACCACCGCGTAAGCGGTGGCAACGCGCGGAAAGCAGCGCTCGCGATTGTCGCAATTTGTCCGGTCGTCGCATGCTCTGAGCGAGTATACGGCCAGACGACCTTTTAACAGGGGGGGCGAAATAGGTACGATGCGGTCCTGGCCAATCCTGGCCCGCATGCAGGGAGATTTAACATGCCTTTGATCAGTCGTCACACCACTACTTCGTTATTAGTGGTCTTTGCGTTGAGCGCCGCGGTTGTTTCTGCCACGCCGCCGCGGGTCGTACGCGCGACGCCGGATCACACGGAAATCATGGTCGATCCGGCCACGAAAGAGATTCGCATCGAGTTCGATCAGGATATGTCGCCGGGCGGCCATTCGATCTGCGGCGGCGGCCCCGCATTTCCAAAGCTCAACGGCAAGCCGACGTGGGAAAATCCGCGCATCATGGTGATTCCCGTTCAACTTGAGGCCGGTCACGAATATTCATTCAGCATCAACTGTCCGGCCGCGCAGAATTTCCGCAGCGCGGCGGGCGAGCCGGCCGTCGTATATCCGATCACATTTCGCACGGCCAAGCCCGGCGAAAAACCGCCCGTGCCACCGACGCCGGAAGAAAACAAGAAGGCTGCGGAGAATCTGCGCAAGGCCATCGACGAACAGTATTCGTACAAAGAGTTGCGCAAAGTTGATTGGGCCAGGCGTTTCACAGAGCACCAGCAAAAGCTCGAAACGGCGGCGAGCGCATCCGGATTCGCACGCGCCGCCGCCGATCTGCTCTCGGCCGCGAATGACCCGCACATCTCGATTCGCGTGAACGGCTTCACGCTCGGCACATATCGCGGGAAAAGCGCGCAGCCGAATTTCAACGGACGATTGCTCAGCACACTGATTACCGATTTGCAGGATCCGAATGAGTGTGTCCTGACGGGCACAGTCAGCGACATACCGTATTTGCTGATTTCGACGTGGGGACCGGCCGACGCGGCGATGCTGGAGCCCGCGTTTGACTTCATCCGCGAACATGCGGATGCGCCGGCGATGATCGTCGATGTTCGCGTCAACGGCGGCGGCGACGAGACGCTGGCGCAGCAGGTGGCCGGCTGCTTTGTGGATAAGCCGGGGGTGTATTCGAAAAATTGTTATCGCGACGCGAAGTCGCCGAGCGGCTTTGGAAAGACGTTTGATCGCACGATCAGCCCGAACAAGGATCGTGCGGCGTTCAAGGGGCGCGTGGCGGTGCTGATGGGGCCGACCAACATGAGCAGCAATGAGTCGTTTCTGTTGATGATGCGCGTGTCGCCGCGCTGCAAATTGATCGGCGAGCGCTCATTCGGCAGCAGCGGCAACCCCAAGCCGCACGAACTGGGCAACGGCGTGACGGTGCTGCTGCCGTCGTGGAAAGACATGCTGCCCGACGGCAAGGTGCTGGAGGGCAAGGGCGTCGAGCCGGATATCAAAGTAGCGGCCAAGCCGGAAGACTTCGCGAAAAGCGATCCGGTGCTGGAGGCGGCAGTGAAGGAACTGCGAAACAAATAGATATTTGGTCGACCAGAGTGGTTCTTACATATGCCGGACAATCCGTCGCCCTGATGACGGACGTCTGATGAATGCAGGCGCAGCCGCGACTCACGCGGCACTAACCCATATGGTAGTCGGCAGTCGCTCGGCGGAAGTTCGTTAGAGGCAGCAGAGTGTTGACCACATTGCGCGAGTCCGAGAGAATTGGGTCAATGAGGTCAAGCGCAAATCGATGGACAGAAGGGGCCCTTGAGGCACGCAAGCGAATAGAACGCGCTGCCGCGGGCAATTGGAGCCGGCTCAGTTTAGCCAGGCTGAACCTAAAATCGCTCCCCCGCGAAATTGGGCAGCTCAGCAACCTAACGATCCTAGATATTTCTGAAAATTATCTTCGGTCGCTTCCGCCAGAAATCGAGTACCTCGGTGAATTAAGAGAACTGCATGCTTATGGCAATGAACTTAGACTATTACCCTCAGAAATTCGATATTTGACATCGTTAGAGCTACTCGATGTCTCTCATAATGAATTACGGGCATTACCCTCAGAAGTAGCTGAACTGAAGTCGCTGAAGGCGCTTTCGGTCGGCGGAAATCATCTGGCATCACTTCCCCCAGAAGTTGGGAGGTTGTCTGCGTTAGAAACGTTAGATATTTCTCACAATCAATTTGGCGAATTACCCACGGCATTAGGGTTATTGAGCAACTTAAGGACTTTTCGGGCGTTCGGTAACTCTTTCGCACCAGCCGTCTCTGATTTGATAACGACGGATTTGGACGCGGTACGGGCTTACCTGACTGCGTCCCTAGCCCAAACCAAAGTAACAACGAACGAAGTCAAGCTCGTGTTTGTGGGAGTCGGCGAAGTTGGTAAGACTTGTTTGCTACATGTGTTGCAGAATAAGGTACCGAAGCGTCAGAATCCCACGACGGAGGGATTTGAAGTTTGTCGGGAAGCCTTTTTCTTGCCTCATCCGGAGGAGCCCGAGCGAAAGCTTCAGTTCAACTGCTGGGATTTCGGCGGGCAGAGGGAATATCGCGTCGCGCACCAGTTTTTCTTCAGCCCGGACTCGTTGTATCTGGTGCTGTGGAACGAGCGCAAAGGCGCCGCGCAGTGCGAACTGGAGCAGTGGCTGACACAGATCAAGCTGCGAGTCGGGCGCAGCGCGCGGGTCATCGTTGTGGCAACGCACGCCAAAGCCACTGGCCGGTCAATTGCGCTTGATCGATCCGACCTCGAGAAGAAATTCGGCGAAGTCATCGCAGGTTTTGTTGAAGTTGACACTTTTTATCCCGATGACAATGCGCCTCCGGAATTGCGTCACGGTGTATCCGATCTTAGAGCACTTCTTGCTCGCGAAGCCGCGGCGCTTGTCGCAAAGCAGCTTCCTTGGCCAGTGAATTGGATTGGAGTTCGCAATACCGTAGCGCAAATCGCACAATCTGGGACCGAAGACCCACGACAATGGATAACATATGAGGAGTTTGGTCAGACAGCGAGTAAGAATGGTGTGACGGGTGACGCGGCTCGTACGCTCGCGTACCTGGCGGACGTGCAGGGTCATTGGATGTTCTATCACCGCCCGGACTGGCAATCAGATACCAATGAACAAGAGGCGCTCAGCAGCATTTTGATTCTGGACCCGGAGGCTTTGGGGAAAGCCATCGGTTACGTGATCACTGACCGCGAGGTGGCTAAGAAATCGGGGGTTCTACAATTCTCTGAACTTGGCCGCGTTTGGTCGCCCGGCCGAACTCATTTTCCGCAAGAAAAGTTTCGGCTGCTCGTTCAACTCATGGAGCGGCACGAAATTGTGTATCGCATTCCGGAACAGGACGCTCTTCTGGTCGCGGAGCGCGTGCGAGACGACCTGCCGCCGGATCTGCCGTGGTCCGCAGATGCGCCGCCGGCCGCGGGCGCGACGCTGGAACTGGTTTGCCAGTTTCGCGGTTTGTTGCCGCCGGGGTTGATCCCGCTGCTGACCGTGCGAACGCATCGCTACCGCGCGAATGACAATTGCCACTGGAAACGCGGCACGTTTCTCAGGCACCCCACGGACGGCACGGCACTGCTGCAACTTCGCGACGACATTCGTGAATTGCGAGTGATTGTCAACGCGGCCTATCCGTCGTCGCTTTTGAACTGGATTCATACCGAATTTGAGAGCCTGGCAAGCAAGGTCTGGCCGGGTTTGGTTCGTGGCGCGATCGACGGTTACGAGATGCGCGTCCCCTGCGTTACCCCAAATTGTCATGGATCGATCGAGCTGGGCGCGCTGCGAGACGCGATCGCTCAAAATCAACCCAAGTACCCCTGTGAAACGTGTAGGAAATGGTTGGACGTCAACAAATTGTTGCACGGCTTTGACACGCCAGGTTTTGACTTGGCCGAGCAGATCAGCCGGGTTTCTGACAAGGTGGATGCGAGCGCATTTTGGTCGTGGCGCGCTGCCGGCCATTCTGCGGAAGCCCGCCAAGTGATTGAGGGGTTTCTGTCGAAATGGGACAGCTTGCTTGAAGAAATCGACGATCTGCCTACCCAAATTAGCGACGAGCTGCGCAGCCGCTGCTCGGAATTGTATTATGCGATCGGCCGGTTGCTCACTGATGAGAGAAAGGCGGGGCCGGCGCTGATTTCGTTGCAGTACATGGGCGACGACTTGGCGCATCACCACTACCAAGCGCGGCTGTGGTGCGAGGAGCCGGATTGTCCCCATCCTATTCCCGATGCGGACGGTGGCGCGCTGGACTTCAGTGTATCAAAAAAATGGGCTCAAAACGCGGCGAGCACCATCACATGGATGGTCAAAATCCTCAAAGTCGCAATTCCGGTGGGAGGGGCCGTTTTGTCGGAAGCCGCGTCTGATTTGCTATCCGACGCGGTGAAATCGACGATCAAAGTCGCAGACAAGTGCGCCGCCGCTTTGCCAACCGGATCGCTTGACCCGATTGAGGGGCGCGAGCGTGATCGATTTATGGAATTTGCGCGAGCCAACGGCTTCGGGCCGTGGACAGAGCCGACGGACCTAACTCCAATTCACCAGGTTTTTCACCAAAAGCGCCCCGACCGGCCGTTTGCGCCGCTGCGGCGCGGGATCACGCAAAGCGGACAAATCTGGTGGCTATGCCGCGAGCATTACGATCAGCGTTTCCCGCCACCGCCCGATTTGAAACTGTGACCGCACATTTACCCGCACTGAGATCAAATCATGACGGAGATCGAGTAACTAGCCGCGACCGATATTCATCTTCGGCCATGCGGCGTTGTCGCGCCGCGCGGGCGCGAATACACTTTCGCGATGAGCGATACGCCCGGCGCGAATGACAATGCGGAAAGCGTCGCGCCGGCTTCGCGCGGGTCGCCGGGAGACGGCGGCGCAACACAGGCAACCGGAGGCGGCCGCCTGCCCGCGGCGGACGAGCGCGACGCACGTCAGACCCACGGCCCCGCTCGCCGACCGGCGTTGGATGAGGGCGCGCCGCCGCTAATCGTCGATGTGCGCGGTGTCGAGAAAATCTATCAAACCGCGACGCACGAAGTCTCCGCGCTCAGCGGCGTCGATCTGACGATTCTTCCGGGAACCTTCATCGCCATCATGGGGTCCAGCGGCTCCGGAAAAAGCACGCTGCTGCACCTGATGGGCGGGCTGACCGCGCCGACGGCCGGCCGGATTCTGATCGAGAACGAAGACCTGGCGCGAATGTCCGACCGCGCCCGCACGCTGTTTCGCCGCCGGCGCATGGGCATCATCTTTCAGGATTACAACCTGCTGCCGACGCTGACCGCCGCCGAGAATGTCGCGCTGCCTTGGACCGTGGACGGGCGGCGAATGCCAAATGAAAAAGCGCGCGTCATGGAACTGCTGCGGCTGGTGCACCTGGAGCAGCGAGCGGATCATCGGCCGGATGCGCTTTCCGGCGGCGAGCAGCAGCGCGTGGCGATCGCGCGGGCGCTGTTGAACGATCCGGCCATCATTCTCGCGGATGAGCCGACAGGCAATTTGGACTCTCGTCAATCCGCCGAAATCTGGCAGCTGATGCAGCGCATCGCGCGGGAGCAAGGCCGGACGATCGTAATGGTGACGCACGAGGCGGCGGGCGGGGCGTATGCGGATCGCGTGGTGGTGCTGCGCGACGGTCGCGTGGTGGGCACACTCGAACCAAAGGGCGGCGGCGATGCGGCACTGGTCGCAACTGGCTACCAGGAACTGGCGAGCTAAGCCGGTTCGCACGGCGGCGATCATCGTCGCGATCGCGCTGGGGGCCAGCGCGGTCGTGTGGGTGACGTGCTGCTTCGAGTCGGTGCGCCGCGCGGTGACCGCCTGGGCGGTTCAGTATGTGGGCACATCGCAGGTCACGGTTGAATCGCCGCTCGGAAAATACGACACCATTTCGCAACGACTCGTCACCAGTCTTGCGGGACTACCAGAGGTTGAGAATCTCACGGCGCGACTGGTGCAGCGGCTTCGCGGCCTGCCGATCGGCAAAGCGGAGTTCGAAAGCCGGCCGGACTTTCGCCTGAAATGGACCGATGAGATTCCCGAAGTGGATTTTCACGGTCTGGATGTGCCGCGCGAGTATGAGATTCGCAAATATGACTTGCGCGCGGGGCGGCTGCTTCAGGAAGGCGATGAGTACGTCTGCGTGTTGGAGGCGTCGTGGGCCGACGAATTGAAACTCGGGCTTGATGACTATGTGCTGATCTGGGGGGGCGCGCGGCCTGACGATCAGCCGGTGGCGCTGAAGATCGTCGGGCTGATGGAGCGGCGGCGCGTGGCGCGCTTTCAAAAGGCTCAGGCGCTGCTACCGCTGAAGATTCTGCAATCGATCAATCTCAAGCAGGGGATGGTGACGACGGTCGATATCGTCGTGCGCGATAAGACCGAAGCGGGCGTGGCCGCCGCGATGGCCACGATTCGCAACGAGGCCCGCAAAAAGGTAGCCAACGCGAGCGTTCGCAGCGTCAAAGCCCGCATGCAGCAGATCGAAACCGCGCAAAGCCAGCAGGAGTTTGTGCTGTTTCTGCTGAGCTGTGTGGCGATGCTCACGGCGTTGTTCATCATTCTGAGCACGCTCAGCATGGGCATGATCGAGCGCATCCGCGCGCGCGTGCCCGGGGTGGCCATCCGGACCTCGTTCATCGTGGGCTTCCCGGGGGAGAGCGAGACCGAGTTCGCGGAGCTGGTCGACTTCGTGAAGGCGGCCGAGTTCGACAACGTGGG
>JAEUIR010000156.1 GCA_016795025.1 Phycisphaerales bacterium | reverse complement strand
AAGTTTTTTCGCGCGCGGGCAAACGCGTTACGTGCATCGATTATGGACGATCGAAGTACTTCGCCGACAATCCGGAAGTCGCGGAAGTGATCATCGGCGATTTCAACACGCATCAATTCGATTGCCAGTTCGATTGCGTATGGGCATCGCACATTCTCGAACACCAGCCGAATGTCAATTTTTTTTTGCGGCGCGTGATTGCCGCAACGCGCGACGGCGGATGGATCGCGATCACTGTGCCGCCGGCCAAGCACAGCATCGTGGGCGGCCACCTGACCGTGTGGAACGCCGGCCTGCTGCTATACAACCTCGCCGTCGCGGGGCTGAATTGCCGCGACGCGAAGATCTGCCGCTATGGCTACAACATCAGCGTGATCGTGCCGAAGCGCCTGATCGAACCGATGCCCGAACTGGTCTACGACAGCGGAGATATCTCGCGGCTGTCGGCGTACCTGCCAGATGGCTGCGACGAAGGTTTTCACGGCGACATCTGGGCGCTGAGCTGGCCCGGCGTGCCGGATCGGTGGGAAAAGTAACGGCGTGAGTCACCGGCCGACTGCGCGGGCGGCCGCAACTCGTGAGCCATTACGGCGAAAGCACGAATGCTCCGGACACGAGCAGGGGGCGTCGGCGAGGTTTCCGCCTACAATACTCCTCGGAATCAGGCATTTGGTTCAGGCTGGTCGTAACAAATGATCCGCACCGCGAGGTTGTGACATGTTGACGCTAGTACCCATTAAGTCATTCCGTCGCGAGCGAAACCCAAGCGTGAAGCACGCTCGCCGAAACGAGACCAGTCCCTTGCCGCTTGGCAAGGCGCTCGCAGAGACCGCCGAGAAGCCGAAACGCGCGAAGCGCCGACGGTAAGCTGGTTCACGCTATTTGAACGCCGATCAGGGCATTGTCGATCGCAGCGCTGACTTCGCGGCCTGAAGTTGCAACTCCTGCTCGGCTCTGATCGCCTGCGCGATCCCCAGCTTCCGCCACATTGCCTCATCCAGTTCCACCAGCTCGTGCGGCTGAACGCCGATGCCCTGATAGTGATCGCCGCTCAGTCGGCTCACACGAATCCAACTGTGCCAGAGAACCAGTCCGTTTTGCAGCGTCACATTGCGAATCGCCGCGTTCAAACCCATCGTCGGCCGGCCGACCAGCTTCGCGCGTCCCGTATCGCCCAGCGCAAACGCCAACCCCTCGCCCATGCTGGCCGTCCCGTCGTTGATTAGCGCGACGACCGGCCTGGAATACGCGCGGCCGGCCGGCGGAATTCCGACTTTTCCGACGCCGCGCACGAGCGCGCCGATCGATGGCGAGCGGCCGTCGAAGCTGCACACGCGTTGATATTCGCTGAAAAACCGGCCCGCGATGGGCATCATGATCCACGGATAGCCGCCGGTGTTACCGCGGATATCGAGTATCAGGCCGTCGGTGTCCATCAGTTGATCGAGCGCCGCGTTGAAGTCATTGATGGTTTGCGTCGTCACAAGATGAGCAATGCGGATGTAGCCAAGATTGCCGTCCAGTCGCTGAAACTCGACGGGCACTTCGCGCTCTTCGATACGCGTCGTGCCGTCGGGCCGCGTCGTCACCACTTGCGTGGTTGGTGCGAAATGCTGCGGTGGCACGACCGGCTCGGTGCGCTTGCGGGAGATCGTCGTCGTTGATCCATCGGGCCGCTCGAGCTTGATCGACACGCCCGTGTCGCGTGGCCCGTTCAACAGCGCCCAGCCGCCGCCGTGCGAGACGAGCGCGCCGTCGATCTCAATCACACGGCAATCAACCGGAGTATTGGTGGCGGCCGGTTGCGATGATGCCGACTCGGAATTCGCGCCTTGCGATTCAGCGTTGAGCTCGGCGAGCGGGACGCGCATGTAATAATCGCGGCGAAATTTCGCGAAGCCGCCGCGCGGGCGAAATTGCGGCTCGCCGCCGGTCAACTCGATCGGCGGCGGCGGGCGATCGGGCAGGAACCAGCGCGTAGTCAGGTGCAGGTGGCCGTCGCCGAGTCGGCTGAGCGTGCGAATGATGATGCGAATCCGTTCGGACTCATCCGAGGTTTCGCGCAGTTGCTCGCGCGTCCGCGCACCGAGTAGTTCGGTTTCTTCGTTTTTTGCTTCAAAGAAAGCGTCATGCGTGCTAAGCTCACGCCAGATTTCATCAAAGAGCGCTGTGCGATTCTCAACCGGCGCGGTCGCCGGAGCCGGTGAGCGACCAGGCGCTGTGGTTGGCTGGGCCGGTGCTTTTGCGTCTTGCGCAATCGCGGCCATAACGAACGCCGCTAAAGCTCCAAGGGCTGCGAGAGCCCTTTTTTGCCCAAGCCGGCGTGGCGATGCGGATTGAGTTGTGAGCATGCGATCTCCCGAAAGCCGTCGCAACGGCGCGCCACGAGCATATCCGCTGAATCATGGCGCTGCATTTTCGCAGCGCGGCGCTGCCGGCGGCGCGCGTGGACGCGGCCCGTTTTTGCTGTAAACTCTTGCGCTCTCCATGCCGCCGCCGGCCATTGTCCCGGCCCGTGGCGCGGTCGAATAAGGTTGTCGCGGAATGCCCGAATTTCTAAAAACGATGCTTGCCGACCAGTTCTGGTTTTCGATCGTCATGCTGGCGGTTTCGCTCGGCGTGGTGCTGGGGGTGCTCGCTCCGGCATGCATTCTCGCCGAGCGCAAGATTTCAGCGTGGATGCAGGACCGTTACGGTCCGAACCGCGTCGGGCCCTGGGGCGTGCTTCAGCCCGTCGCCGACGGCGTGAAATTCATCCTGAAAGAGGACATCATCCCGGCAAATGTCGACAAAGTGTTGTTCGTCATCGCCCCGAGCATCGCGCTGTTTATCTGCGTGCTAGGCGTCGCGGTGATTCCTTGGGCGGGCGAGATTCATTTCCCGTGGATGCCGGCCGGGCAGACGGTGAAAACGCAGGTGCTTCCGCTGGACATCGGATTTCTTTTCATGCTGGCGGCCGCGTCCGTCGGCGTCTACGCGGTCGTGCTGGCCGGGTATGCAAGCAATAACAAATACGCTTTTTATGGCAGCATGCGGGCGACGGCCCAAATGCTGAGCTACGAAGTGCCACTCGGTCTCGGGCTGCTGGTGGCGTTGATGATTCACGGCTCGTTGCGGTTGGAAGTCATGGTGGATGAGCAGGCCGCCTCGGGGTTATGGAATGTGTTTCTCCACCCGATCGCGTTTTTGCTGGTGCTGATCAGCGGATTTGCCGAGACCAATCGCGCGCCGTTCGACCTGGCCGAGGCGGAGCAGGAACTCGTCGGCGGCTTTCATACCGAATACAGCGCGATGAAATTTGCTGTGTTCTTCCTCGCTGAATATGCGAACATGGTGACAAGCAGCGCGCTGGCAGTCGCACTGTTCTTCGGCGGCTGGCACATCTGGGGCGGGCCGGGGCCAGAGGACACGGGCCTTATCGCGGCACTGGTTAAGTTCGCGATTTTCTGGGGCAAGGTGCTCGGGTTCATCGCGTTCTACATGTTCATCCGCTGGACGCTGCCGCGATATCGCTTTGATCAGTTAATGCGCATGGCGTGGAAGGCGATGGTTCCGGCCGGGATGGCCGCGGTCGCGATGATGGGCATTCTCGTCGCGCTGGGCTGGCACGGCTGGTCGCCGACGATGCGGCTCGTGACGGCGTTCGGCGGCAACGCGCTGCTGGTGGGCATCGGTCTGTTGGTGGCGGGGAGATCAAAAGCGCCGATCACCGGCCGGCAGGATTATCTCCCGCCGGTGCGTGCGCAGCGTGCGACGTAGCATTGCCACGTACGTATGTCGTTTAACGAAAGTGCTCGTTAGTGGGCCGTGATCGACTTGAGAGGGTTGAATGATTCGCGAAGAAGACATCCTGGTCGTTCGAGCGCCCGAACTGACGGCCCCGGAGCGCTTGTATTTGCCGCAGATCATTTCCGGCTTGGGCACAACGCTGCGGCACATGTTCAACAAAAAGAAACGCGACGAAGTCGTTACCGCCTATCCCGAGGAAAAGCGCAAACAACGCATCGACAATTACCGCGGCGTGCATCGATTGAATAAAGACCCGGACGGCCGGGTGGCGTGCGTGGCCTGCTTCATGTGCAGTACGGCGTGTCCGGCGCATTGCATTCATATCGAGGCGGGCGTTTCGCCCTGGCCTGACCGCGAGAAATATCCCGTCAAATTCGACATCGATGAGCTGCGTTGCATCTATTGTGGCATGTGTGAAGAAGCCTGCCCCTGCGACGCGATCGAGCTGACGCCCCACTATGACCTGGTGGCCCACTCGCGCGAGGAGATGGTGTTCGACAAGGAAAAGCTGCTGGATGTCTACGACCGCACAAAGGACGCCAAGCCGCGGAAGAACCCGGCGGTGACGGACTACGGCCTGACTGGCGAACAGGGTCGGCAGATCGGCAATCCGACCGCTCATTTGAAGGTGGATTAGCATCGTCGAACGAAGTAGCGGGTAGCGAGTTGGGAGAAACCGAAGGCCCATCGACGCCGCGCTCAGGGGGAGCGCCAAGCGCGGCGCTACACCAACCGGCAAAAGCAACCCGCCGCAATTTGAAATTCACCGATCAGCACAAGACCCTTCAGCGCGAGGCGAACTGACCCGTCGGGGGCAAACGCACATGTGCAATCGCCCGCGTCCACACGGCGAACGCGGCCGCGGTTGTCGCTGATTTCACCTTCATAAGCGAGGTACGCGCGACGATGATCGGCGATGCGCTCGGCGCGAATCGGCGTGGTTCGGGCGATCGGGGAATCCGCGAGCCGCCATGTCATGAGCGCGGCGGCGCCGTCGAGGTCGATCATCAGGTCGTAATGCGTATCGCCGAGCGAGCGCGGACTGTTCGGCGCCGGGCGCGTGTCGTGTTCGTGCAGAACAAACTTCATGCCTGGCATCCGTTGATCGGTCGCGGCCGTGTCGCTTACGCTTGCCGGCTCACATGGTCGAATCTACGTGGCCCGGCCGCGCCGAAGCCGGGCGAGACGAAAACGTCGGAGCCGTTGTGAACCCCGGTTCGCTGAAGTCATTCTATCGCGCGCGGAGCCTGCTGATCGCCATCGCGTGCATCGCGCCGCTGCTCGTGCTGGGCGGAGCGTGGTGGTTGATCGCCGAGGTGCTGTTGGCGCCGGGCATCCCGACCGAGGCATCGCCGCCGGAAGACTGCGTTGCGTATGTCGTTCACGACAAGGGACTGCGGCGGCTGAGCCCGGCCGAGCAGGAGAAATTTGTGCGGGGGCAGATGGCTCGCTGGCTGGCGCAGCCTGCGTATCGCGAGCAATTCGCGGCGGCGCTGCGGCGCAGCACGGCGGATGAGCAACAGGCGTTTCGGTCCAATCTGTTTGACGTGTTTAAGCCGCACATCATGCGCGATGTCGCGAAATTTCATGCGACATCCGGCGATGGGCGGCGGGCATTTCTGGATGATCGCATCATTGAATACAACCGTATGGGCCGCGTGCTGCGCGCCGGAAGAGTGGACAAATCCGCGTTTGGCGACGCGCTGCCGTCGCCAAAGGAGATGATGGACCTGATTATTGTTAAAACGACACAGCAGGAGCGCGACCAGGCGCAGGCGTTTTTCACGGCGATGGGCGGACGGATCGCGGAGATTCTGGCCGATGAGCCATTGAAAACCGAATTCGAGGCAAAGATCGCGGCGCCATGAATGTCCAGTTTTGAATCCCACGTTCAGTCGCTTCTAGGGTTGCGCCGCGAGTTTGGCGGTCGCGCCGCTCGCGACAAAGAGGCCATATTGAAGATGATCTCTCCGGCCGAGCCTGATTCGCCGGAGCACGCCGCTGCGCTCCATGAGGAGCTGCTGTTTCTATGCGCCTATCCCGACAACCGCGCGGTGCTTGCCGCGGCGGAGCGCACGCTGCGCGAACTCTCACGTTGCATCCTCAAGCGAGGAGTCGCTGGGGACTTGCGCAATAGCGGCATTGCCGCGACTCCGCTCCTTGGAACTTTTTCGAGCGAGTTGCTCGCGTGGCTGGATGACCGCTACGGTAACGCCGTTCGCCCCGCATGGAACGACGAGTCGCTGAGCGACGGATTCGACGAGCTGCTGCCGCTGATTGTCGAACCGGCGGAGCTGGACGGATTGCAACACGACCGCGTTTCGTTGCGCGAGTGGCTGCGTGCCGCACGAGGGACGCAGCGAGAATTGCAGTGGATTGTCGCGCGGCTGCGGCGGGCGATCCGGGAAACCCCGCTGCGCGACCATGTGCTCGATGGCGCGGAGTTGGCGGTCGAGTGGCCGGCGTTACCGTGGAGCGTCTCGCGCAGCGGGCTGCGGTTTCCGCGGCGGCTGATTCATTTTCACAACGACCTGCTGCGTGATGTCTCGCTTGCCGATTGGGTGAGCCGGGCGCTGCCCAGCCCGCAGCGGCTGGGCAGGGCGGCGCGGCGGGAGATGATCGATGTCGCGCGGCTGACATTGGCGGTTCGCGAGCGCGAGACCGATCCGGTGACGTACGCGGACGAGCGTGAGGTGACGCTTTTTCGCCTGGAGCGCGGCGTCGATGTGGCGCTATTCGGCATGCGCGCGGAGCATCGCCTTCCGATCGAGAGCTATTTCGGTTTTGTCGCGGCGAAAAATCGCGTGCCCATCGCGTACGGCGGCGGCTGGGTGTTTTTTGAGCGCTGCGAGATCGGCGTGAATCTGTTCGACACGTTTCGCGGCGGCGAATCGGCGCTGATTTTTTCGCAGGTGATGCGCGTGTATCACCAGCACTATCGCGCGACGCGCTTCACGGTCGCGCCGTATCAATTCGGCGCGGACAATGACGAAGCGATTCGATCCGGCGCGTTCTGGTTTTACCATCGGCTCGGCTTTCGACCGGCGGAACCGGTGTTGCGAAAGGTCGCCGAGCGCGAGGCGGCAAAGATCGCACAAAACAGGGGTTATCGCACGCCGGCGCCGACGCTGAGACGATTCACCAAGTCGCCGCTACAAATGACGCTTGGGCGGATGGATGCGACCAGCCGCCGATCAGTGCCGATCGATTTGCCGCGTGTCAGCTTTGCGGTGTCGCGGTGGATCGGCCGCGCTTTTGGTGGAGATGTGCGGCTCGCCAAGCGTGCAGCGCGGCGAAGGTTGCGCTCTGCGATCGGAGCGAGATTCGCCGATATTGATGATCCACCACTCCCGATCGGGCCACGCGCGTTACTGTTGTTGCTAGGCGCGTTACCGGGGATCGAGAAGTGGTCGCCTGACGAGCGCGCGGCGCTTCATCAAATCTACGTTGCCAAGGGCAAGCCGAACGAACGCAAATATGCGTTGGCGGTGCAGGACCACCCCCGGCTGCGCGAAGCGCTGGCGGCGCTGTCAAAGCAAAGATAGACAGCGTCGCGCGGCGATGTAAGTTATTGATTCGACCATAGCTGGCGCGGATTCGCGCGAATTACTCTTTCAACCAATCCACCCATAGTCGCGATTTCGCGAAATCAACCGTCATCGAGCGCATCTCGCGAAACACCGGCATGCCGACCAGCACGTCGCCTTGCATGCCGAGAAACGGCCCCAGAATCTTGTCAAGTACGTCGAGGCCCAGGCCGCTGAATTGCTCGAATTTCCGTCCCG
Organism: Phycisphaerales bacterium; assembly: GCA_016795025.1. Classification (GTDB taxonomy): domain Bacteria; phylum Planctomycetota; class Phycisphaerae; order UBA1845; family Fen-1342; genus JAEUIR01. Next base: position 1,885 of record JAEUIR010000156.1, on the reverse strand, counting down.
GAAGCTCCATCGTCACGCCGCGGGTCACTTCAATGGTCGGAGCCGCGCCTTGTCCGACTCCCCCCATCGGCGCTTCGACGCGCATGCCGGAATGATCCGGGTATAGCTTCCTCATACGCGATGGCGCGATCGCCGCGGCGTCGGCCCCGGTGTCAAACAAGGCCACGGCGTGTTCGCCGTTGATCTTCACCGGCACCATGATTTTCGCATCTTCGATGATGCGGGCTTCGACCGCCAAACCTTCTCCGGCCGCGTCGGACGATGCGCGTACTTCCATGCGGGCGTTTGCGAAATCGAGCTTCATGCGCCCATCCGCGAATACGCCGGTGCCAAGCACGCCGTCGGCAAGCCCCATCACGGCCTGTCGCACGCCGAAGACGCGCGTCATCACACGGCGACAGCGGATTTCACCCAGCAAGAGTTCATCAACCAGCGCCTGCTGCGATTGATCCAGTCCGCTCACCCCTCGTATGGCCGCCTCGCCGAGTGACTTCAGGCCGCATTCCTCGGCCACTTCCGTATCAATCGACAGGGTGACACTGCCGCCGGTGTCGACTACAACGCGATACGGCCCGTGACCGTTGATCATGACTTCGCAGTACGGAAGGTTCGCCATGCGCAGCACAGGCATCGGAACGCTGCCATACGCTGCGATTTGGTTGATGCGGTCGTTGCCGATTTTCTCGAAGAAACCGGCCAACCCGCCGATGGACTCGGCGGCCAACGTTTCGGGGTAGCCGTTTTCGGGCTTGATGGTTTTCTCGACCTTTCGGATCAGCGCGCCCATGCCATCAAATCGCTGGTCGACAAATCGCAGCGCGACCTGTCGGAGGAGCGTTTCGGCCGACTCGTCCTCCGTGCGCTCAAGCAATTTACCGAGCCGAAGGGCTTCGGCGTTTTCGCCACGAGCCAGGTGGATTCCGATGCGCGTTCGCAGCCCGACGGCGTCGGCCTTTTCGGGGTCGATCGCTCCGGCGAGGCGTTCCGCGGCGTAAATCTCGCCCGCGCGCCACATCGCGCGCGCGGCGCGCCCGACGATGATGTGATTGTCCGGAAACTTTTGCGCGGCCCGCGAGGCCAGGTCGAGCCCAACCTGCCACTCGTCTGCTCGCCAGGCTGTATCGAGCGCGTCCCGATACGCGGCGACCGTTTGCTGCTTTTCGGCCGCGGCGTTGGCGGCCGGGACCTTGCCTTTCCAGGGGTTTTCGGCCTGATCGCCGGTGGGCACCAAAAGCAGAAAAAGCAGCCAAATCGTCGGAAGTGTCATGTTGTGTCCTGAATTCCGGGCGTTTTTGTCGCGCGAGGCACAGTTGGCGCAATTCTAACCGGGGCATGCGGGGAAGAAGCCGCACGGACGGTCAGGTTTTGTGTATAACTCCGGGAGCGTGTGGGAATGGAACCCTATCGCGGATGGTTATTATGAAAAGGGCAGATATTTGACTGCCCCGGTAGGCGCATGTCCGACCATGGCCGCGACGACTTTTCTCGCCTGGCGTTGCCGCACGTGGACGCGGTGTTTAGGGTTGCGCGCCGGCTGTGCCAAAGCGACCATGAGGCCGAAGACTTGGTCCAAGAGACGTATCTGAAAGCTCTAAAAGGGTTTACAGACTTTGAGCTACGCGAATTTGGCATCAGACCCTGGCTTTTGCGGATATTGCATAACGCATTTTTGAATCGGCGGGCACGAAGCATGCGAGCCCCCCGAACCGTCGATCAGATCGCGTTGGACGCGGTGGCGGTCGAGTCTCCGGCGTCCGCTCCGGAGCTGCCGGAGCTCGATTTCGACCGATTGGACGGCGAGGTGCGGCAGGCGATTGATAATCTGCCGGATGAATTTCGAATTGTGCTGATCCTCTGGACAACGCAGGAGATGAGCTATCAGGAG
>JAEUIR010000155.1 GCA_016795025.1 Phycisphaerales bacterium | reverse complement strand
TGTTCAGACACAAACAACCGGCAGGATGCCGGTGCTACCCTAAACGGAGCGGGTCTGATCGCGTGAAACAAACGCCTGCAAGGGCTAGATATGGACCGGACAGCGCGGCCAACATGAACCAAACGGCCCCAAGACGAATTTCTCATTCCAGCGCCAAACATGATTCGTGCCGGACACCTCGGCGCGACCAGTTTCGGGCGACCGACGAAACAGTGGCGGCTGGACGCTCTCGCGCATCCCGCCGCCACTTTACGACCTACTACGACTGTTTTTATGACGATTAGTTACGACTGTCCGCTTGCCGTGGATGCCATCGCCTGCTGTTGAGGCTCGACCGGCGTCGATCCCGGCTGCGCCGCAGGCGTCGGCGATTGCGGCGAGACCGGCTTGTCCGCGTACGTTTGCGGCGTGATCTCTTCCGGCCACATGACTTGTCGCATGCGGCGATTCGCGGCCTTGTCCTCTTCTTCCGTCGCCATGCGCAGGTTTTCATACAGCTTGCGCTGGGCCACGACGCGATAGCTGAATGCCGCACCGCTGCGGCCGCCTTGCAATTCGCGCACTTCGAACCCGGCCGCGCTCATGTTGGCGACGAATACGCCGTTGCAATCGCCTTCGAGCTGCACAAATACGCTCATCGGGTGCTCGTCGTTGATCGTCACGGTTTGCCCGAATTCGGCATCCAGCGCGATTCGCGCGACGCCATCGACCAACCGCCCGCGGCCATAGTCAGTGAACATGACCTGCGTTGCCTCTTCGGCATACATGCGCACCTGCGTCTGGTCGTCCAGCTTGACCGTCGCGGGCTTGGTGGCGTTCCAGACGATGGTGTCGGCCTGCACGCGCAACCGGCCGCCGACGCCGCCGACGGCGTGAATGGTGAGGTTGTCGTCGCTGTCCTCCCACAGGTAGACATATTCAGCGTCGCCGAAGTTGATGGCGTTGTTAAATCCATATGTCGCTCCCGGGCCGATCAAGCGTAGTGTGTTGTTGGTCGAGTGTTCGATCACGGCTTTGTGCGTTGTCTCGCTCGAATCGACTTGCAGGATATCGCCCACGAACACCGCGCCGCCGTTGTTATTCAGATAGAGCGTGCTGGTCGCGGCGTTGTCGCGAGCCATGATTTCATTGTTGTCGATCGAGATATTCGGACCCGCAACGTCGCCGCTGACGATGAATCCGCCGCCGGCCGGCGCGCTATCCGTACCATCGGTAACATGCAGTCGGGCGACCGGGGAGATTGTCGAAATGCCGACGTCTCCGTCGTCCGTAACCGTCAAGCGATCCCCATCGGCAAAAACGTGCCAGTTGCCCGAACTGCCGTCCATGTACGTCCAGCAGGTTTCGGTTCCCGCGCTAAAGCCATAAAACGGCAAAGCGGTTGCGCCGTCCGTGCGGATGTACATACCGCCGTAGCCGCTGTTGACGGGCGCCTGAATGCCGAAATACTCCGCTCCCGTGACGCGCGTGTTGCGGTTAATGCCCACAAAATTCGTGCCGCTCTCATTCGTTAACGTCGCGTTGGCGCGGTCCCAGTGTCCGCCATTCAAGGCATAGAGCGCGTACGGCGCAATCGTCAGTGGCTGGCGGCCGCTCAGCACCGTATATGCACCCGCGCCGCAATTCGCGGGTGTGGCGTCCTCACGCACCGAAACCTCAAGCCAGCGTGCGTCGCCGCTGAACGCCGCCGCCCCGAAATCGACCGAAGCCGTGAATAAGCCGTTGCTGACGATCACGCTGTCAACGCACACGGTCGAGCCGATCTGAACGCCCGCGTTGCCGGCATCGAACAAGCGAAAACGGACGTCGAACACGCCATCGGCTGCGACGCCGTTATCCTGTAATTTGCCCTGATACGTGAAATTCGTTCCCAGCGGAGCGGCGCCGGCGCCGACTGCCGTCAAGGCGCAACCGAGCGCCGCGCAGAGCTTGACCTTGAGACTGGACATTGACTTCTCCTGTGAGGGTTCCATGATTTTCGGCCGTCAAATCACCTTGGTCGCAACCGCTCCCGCCGGTAGGATGGAGCGTGTTCGCGGCGATCCGACGCGCTTGTGATTTCCGTCTTGGTTACGTACGCGAACGCGCGGGTTTAACCTTCAAAGTCTTCGAGCGATTCCGCGACATGACGAATCGGGCAGAGTCAATCACGTTGATGCTGAACGCGGCGGCGGCGGGCGATAGCAACGCCGCGGCAGCGATTCTTCCTATGATTTATGAGGAATTACGATCGATCGCTCGGGATCGCCTGCGAGGCGAGCAGGTCGGTTCGACGCTTCAACCGACGGCGCTCGTAAACGAAGCGTATTTGCGGCTTTTTGCGGGCCAATCACTCAATTGGAACAGCCGCGGACATTTCTTTTCGTCGGCCGCGCTGGCGATGCGCAACATTTTGGTGGACAACGCGCGGCGAAAGGCCGCCCTCAAACGCGGCGGCGGGCAGATGCGGGTGTCGGATGAGGATTGGGATGCGATGATCGAGCCTCCCGCGGAGGACGTGCTGGCGCTCGACGAGGCCCTTTCGGAGCTTGAACACAGCGACCCGCGCAAGGCCCAAATCGTGTTGCTGCACTGCTTTTGCGGCCTATCGCTGGAAGAGACGGCGAACATCATGCAGGTGTCGCTTAGCACAATCGAGCGGGAATGGCGCTTCACCCGCGCGCTGCTTCGGACGCGGTTGGACGATCGCGCATAGTCCGTTCTTTTTTGTTGACGGGTTCGGAGCGCGTATTGCGCTGATAACAATATGATCCGACTCGACGACGCTCGCGTCAGGCTGGCCGAAGCAGTCTTTCGCGAGTTGGTGGATCTGCCGGATGACGAGCGGCTCGCGGCGCTGCAACAGCGCTGCGGGTCTGATGTTGAACTGTGCGCGCTGGTCGAGCGGCTGCTCAGTTGCGACGCACGATCGCCTCTAAAAAGCAACTCCGACTTCCTGCTCCAGCCGGCAGGTGCGATCCGCCTGCCCGATACACTCCCGCTGCGCATCGGCCGTTACGAGATTTTGGGCGAGATTGATCGCGGCGGCGTCGGCATTGTGTATGAGGCGCGTCAGTCTTCGCCTCAGCGGCGTGTAGCGGTCAAGGTGCTTCAATTTCCCACGCCGGGGCCTGAGGTGCTGCGGCGCTTTCAGACCGAAGCTGAGGCGCTGGGGCGATTGAATCACCCGGGCATCGCCCAGATTTATGAAGCGGGCGTTGGCGATGCGGTGCTTCCCGGCGATCAGCGCGCGCGTTTGCCGTTTGTGGCGATGGAGTTTGTCAGTGGTCCGTCGCTGGGAGAGTTTGTCAGCGGCGAACGACTGGCTGTGCCCGTAGCGGTTGAACTGATCGCGCGCATCTGCGATGCCGTTCAGCATGCGCACCAGAAAGGCATCATTCATCGCGACCTGAAGCCTGGAAACATCCTGATTTGCCGCTCTGACGACGCCACGGCGTCAACCGGCCCGGAACCAAAGGTGGTGGATTTCGGCGTGGCGCGCGTCGCCACCGACTTGCGGAATCGAACCATTGAGCAGACTCAATCGGGGCAACTGCTCGGCACGCTCGCATACATGAGTCCGGAGCAGCTTCACGGCGACGCGGGCCGTATTGACACGCGCAGCGACGTTTTCAGCCTCGGCATCATCGCCTATCAGTTGCTCGTCGGGCGGCCGCCGATCGATTTGTCCAACAAGTCGATGCCGCAAGCGATCGAACTGCTCAACCGGGGGGAGGTTCCGCTCATCTCCGATGAACGGCCGGAGTTGCGCGGCGATCTCGCGGCCATTGTTGCGAAAGCGGTGGAGCGTGAGCCGGAGCGGCGCTATGCCACCGCGGCGGAATTCGCGGCCGATCTGCGCCGTTTTCTCCGGCATGAGCCGGTTACGGCCCGCCCGAGCGGCCCGTGGTCGCAGTTTAGGAAGTTCGCGCGGCGTAATCGCGGGCTGATCGCGGCGGTGGGGATGTCAGTGCTGCTGCTGCTTGCCGGCATCGTGGGGACGTCTACATTCGCATGGCGTGAATTCAACGAGCGCCGTCAGAAAGAGCTCGAAGCCCAGCGGGCCGGCAGGATCGTGGCGTTCCTCTCGAACATGCTGTCCAGCGTCGATCCGCACGGATCGCATCATGCGGGCGTGACCGTTCGCGACGTACTGGACGCGGCTGCGGCGACACTGGAACGAGGCGAGCTCGCCGATCAACCCGAAGCACGCGCCGAAATTCACAAGACGATCGGGGTCACTTACGCGAATCTTGAATTCTTGTCGGAAGCCCAAGGACAATTGCGGATGGCATTAAGCTTGCTTCAGCGTCATCGCGCTGTCTCGGACGCCGACGTAATCGACACGCAGCGCGTGCTCGCCAGCGTACTGGCTGACCTTGGCGAATTCGCAGAGGCGGAATCGCTGTATGACCAGGCGTTGCGTGCGGCGCGCAGCGTCAACGGCCGGCGAAATCCGCTGGTTGCATTCGTGCTTAGCGATCAGGCAATCTGTTATTCGCGACAAGGTAAGTTCGAAGACGCGGAGCGCGCCGATCGCGAGGCGCTGGAATTGCGATCAAGCGTTCCCGGGATTCCGCCTGAAGATCGCGCCCAGAGCCTGGCGAATCTCGGAGCGCTGCTGATTCAACGCGGCCAATTGGCGGAAGCCGAGAGATTTCTTGGCGAAGCAATCGACATCCGTCGCGCGCTGCTGCCCAGGGAAGCCGTGAAGCTGGGCGATGCGCTGCGCAATCTTGGAACACTTTACTTTCGGCAGCAGCGATTGAACGAAGCGGAGCCGCGACTGGCAGAGGCGCTTCAAATCCACCGCGACGCGCTGGACACCGGCCATCCCGAGCTGGCGAGGTCGCTGAACGCGGTCGCCTTTCTGCTCAAAGCCCGCGACCGCAACATCGAGGCGATACCGCTGTTGCGCGAGGCGCTTGACATACAAATCAATCGAAATTCGAACACGCCGGACGTGGGTATCGCACGGTTTAACCTGGCGCACGCATTGATGGACGCTGGCGAGTTCGAAGAAGCGCGGCGCGAGGAACAGCTCGGAATCGAGGTTCTTCGCGAGAAACTCGGCCCGCGAAATCCGACGTTTGCGTCTGCCTTGCACAATGTCGGCGTTGGAATGAGCGCCCGGGGCGATTCGGCAGGCGGCGCAGCGTTGCTTCGCGAAGCGCTTTCGATCATGGAGGAGAATTTCGGAACGGAACATGATGCGAGCGCGCACATGCGCGATTCGCTCGGATCAGTGTTGTTCAAGCTCGATTGCTTTGATGAAGCACGGGCGCTGTTCGAAAGCGCACTGGACGTGCGGCGGCGCGTGCTCGGCGAAACGCACGACAAGACCAACATCACGTGGAGCCATGTCGCTCTCGCACGAATGCGTACGGGCGACGCCGCGGGCGCGGCAGCGGCCGCGCGAGTCGTTTTGCCCCGCCTGGAGATCGATGCGGATGTGACCGTTCCGCGCGCGTCGGCGCTGCTCGCGCTGGCGGAAGCCATGCTTCACGAGCCGAACGCCGGGGAGAACGCCGCGGCGGCTGAAGCGATGCTGGCCGAAGCGCTGGAGCAAGTTCTTCGGAACGTCGGAGAAGCGTCGCCGATGGTCGCGGATATTCACCGGGTTCAGCAAGCCTGGCGCGAACACGCCGGCCGATAGTTCAAATAATTCCGTGTGCCACCCGTGTTTGACACAACCGGAACATTTCGTACAATCACCATGCTCAGGGCAAGTTATCGTCCTGACCCGGTTTAAGAACTGGGGTCGTAGCTCAATTGGTCAGAGCGCCGCCCTGTCACGGCGGAGGCTGCGGGTTCGAGTCCCGTCGACCTCGTTTTAGCTTTTCAATCGTCTTCGGTCTGCGGCACGGAGCATTCGTCGTGTCGTCTTCCCCGTTTGATCGACGCCCCGCGTTCCTCATCACGATGGACACCGAGGGCGATAATATCTGGTCCGCCCCGCGCGAGATCACCACGCGGAACGCGCGATTCCTGCCCCGATTTCAAACGCTATGCGAAAAGTACAAACTCAAGCCGACATGGCTCACGAATTGGGAAATGGTTCAATGCCCCGTCGACTGCGAGTTCGCGGCCGACGCGCTGCGCCGCGGGCAGTGCGAGATCGGCATGCACCTGCATGCATGGAATAATCCGCCGATTGAGCCGCTTACGGACGACGACTATCACTACCTGCCATATCTGATCGAATACCCCCAACGGCTGATTCGCGAAAAAGTCCGCGTCGTCACCAACGCGGTGAGCGAGCTATTCGGCAGACCCATGCGTAGTCACCGGGCCGGCCGGTGGGGCTTCAATTCGGTGTATGCCCGGACACTCGCCGAGGCCGGCTATGTCGTCGATTGCTCGGTGACGCCGCACACGTCGTGGCGCAACTCACCGGGCAACCCGGCCGGAAGCGGCGGCCCGGATTTTCGCGGCTATCCGGAACACGCCTATTTCATGGACCTCGATGTTCCGCGACGCGCGGGGACGTCGCGCTTGCTGCAATTGCCGGTGACGATCCTGCCGAGCCGAATGCCGCGCGCGATGGAACCGCTGCGCGACGCGCTTTCGAAGTCGCGTCTCGCGCGTGGGGCGTTCAAGGTGGTGTTCGGCACAACGCGCTGGCTCCGCCCGGACAGTCACAACCGCGCGACGCTACTGAGCGTGTTGCGCGACTGCATGGCGCAGGGGCGCGACTACGTGGAGTTCATGCTGCACAGCAGCGAGCTGATGCCGGGTGGAAGCCCGCATCTGGCCGACGAAGCGAGCATCGAACGCCTGTACGAAGATATGGAGGCGCTTTTCGAGGCAGCGGCGCAACGCTGCGTCGGATTGACGCTGGACGAGTATCACGCGCGCTTCACTTCTGCTGCGGCTCCGCGAGCTTAAGTCCGCTCAGGGCGGCGGCGCTCGATATCCGGCAGAGTTACGACGCGGCTTTGTTTAACGCGGCCACACTTCAAAACAATGCTCCCGGAGGACTGCTCAGTTTGGAGGGTGGAACCCCCGTCTCGCCAGAGCTTCACGCGAGCACGAATCTGGTTGACGAGCTTGTTTTCATCGATGCGGTCCTTGGTCCACTCGGTCTCGAACTGAAGCTGTGTATCGCCCTTCTTGCGGGGCCGGGCGATAGGAATGAAGTACGAGCTGGTTCGACGGCCGCCGACAACGACACGACCGGCTACGCCGTGGCCGACCTCAACACGAGCGGCGCGGACGGCACGTGGTCGGCCTCGTCCGGCAAGCTGAATTGCACGGGCACATGTACGCCGAGCGGCCATAGCGGCATTCCGGATGTGAGCCAGGGTTCGCTGATTTTGATCGACGGGCCGGCGTATCAGGATGTGTACATCACGGCTACCGGCAATATTTCAAGCGGCTGCCGGAACGCGGGCCTGGTGGTCGGTTATGTCGATCGGTTGAACTTCTGGGTGGTGGTGTACTCGAAGACCCAGCAGAAAAAGCAGGTGTATCAGGTCTCGAACGGCACGTGGACGAAGAAGTCGGATGCGGCGTTCACGATCAGCGCCAGCACGGACTTTTCGATGGCGGCCGAGGCGCGGGCGGGCGTGGTCGAGGGTTACGCCGCGACGATCCCGGCCGGGAAGGTGGGCATCTGGTCCAGCGACGGCGGCGGGTTGAATACCGCCAAATTCGACGATTTTAAGGTGCGCGACATGGCCGGGCCGTACGAGGCTGACGGGCGGTGGTTCAGCGACAAGGGCGCGGTCCGCGTCGACGACAGCAATAACAATGTATTGGAGATGTACAATCGCGCGGCGGACACGCTCGACCGCTGCGCCGTGCGGCGCGGTTTTCGCGGCGACAAGTTCGTGGGCACGTTCCGGTTCCAGTGGAACGGGTCTTCGGGCACGTCGCCGGGGTTTTTAATCCGCTGGCTGAATCCGGGCGACTATCTCGCGATCGCGGTGGCCGCATCGGACGGCAAGCCGCGGTTGTACAAGCGCGAGGCGGATGGCGATCTGACGACGCTTTCGACGGCCGGCAGCGCGTTGAGCCTGACGAGCACGAACTGGTACGCGGCCAAGGTGGTGATCGACAATGATCCCGGCAACGTGGCGTTGCAGCGGCTGCGGTTGTATGTGGATGTGGCCGGCGACGGGTTTGGCAACGATTCGGCGTCGATCGATACGACGGCGGCCGATGACGTGTGGTCGGCCGGGTATGTGGGGCTGTATTGCGGCTCAGGCGGCACGAATTCGCAGCAGTTCGACGATTTCAAGGTCGGCTATGATAACAATGGTGATGGTGACGCCGACGACGCCGGCGACGATGTGCAGATCGAGGATGATTTTGCGTCGGGCGTCGTCACACTCGCGTATGACAACAACGGCAACCTGACGGACGACGGTGTGTACAAGTATGTCTACGATGCGTGGAACCGGCTGCGCAAGGCCACGCGGCGCGTGGATGCGGAGACGATCGTCGGAACGTACGTCTATCTGGCCGACACGCGGCGGGCGAGCAAGGTCGTTGGCAACAGCGGCGTCGAAGCGACGTTCGGCGACGGCGGAAATCAAACCGTCCATTATTACGATGACGATCGCCGTAATTTGATTGAGATTCGGAACGGCTCGGATGAAACGACCCGCCAGTTCGTGTGGGGCGGCGCCGGCCGCAGCCAGCCGATGTTCGTGGATGTGAACGGCGATTCGAGCATCGACGATGACGCGGATGTGGATGTAACAACCGGCGGCGAGAGCGGCGAATCGCCCTCCGATCATCGGTACTTTTATCATCTCGATCGCGCGGGCCGAATTGTGGCAATTACCGATTACGACAAGACCAGCGGCGCGGCGGCGAATGGTAGAGTGATTCATCGCATTGTCTACAATGATGGAACTCGGCGCTCGCAGCCGCTCGAAGGCGTCCCGAGCGGCGGCAGCAGTGAATCCGCCCGGCCGCAGTCCTCGACGCCGATCGGCTTGCCGACGCCGTCGAACCGAATGGCCAGCGGTGGGTCAGGATATTTCAATCCGTGCGATCCGGATTGGTGGCACCGCCAGTGGAATCCCGCGCCGCCGCAGGATCCGATTCCGCCGAGAGATCCGAAGGACTCACCACCCCCTCCACCGGACGATTGTACAACTCGAATTAATGCGGCTTTGAACGAACCGCGAAATCAACAGTTGCTTGCGCAGTTGCGAGCATCCGGATGCGAACCTAATTTCGTATGCGCAGACTGCAGTGATGCCGAAGGCGGAACGTATACGGCACCAACTGGTAGATATGGGCGGGGAACCATCACGCTGTGCAATGATACGGGGTGGTATGATGATGTGGAGGTCATTCGTCATGAATTGCTTCATGCGCAATTTGCATGTGGCAGATCATCTAGAGAGCGGAATAGTCACGAATTTGTAGCTTGCGATGAGCTGCGTGCTTATGCATGTACGGGCGCTTGCGATTTCCCTCCTGAGGATCTTCCCCCTAACTTTCCCCGGGGTCGCTGGCGTGAAATGTGCGCGCTATCGGGTTGCGTT
>JAEUIR010000154.1 GCA_016795025.1 Phycisphaerales bacterium | reverse complement strand
GCAGAAGCTTCGCGAGCCACTCCGATTCCGTCAGCGCACAACCGGGTGGATCGATCAGCGTCGCGATGTCCTCGCGCCGCTCACGGAGGGCGGGTACTTCGATCGGCAGCACGCTCAATCGATAAAACAGGTCTTCGCGGAAACGGGCCTTCGCGCACCACTGCCGCAAGTCGCGGTTTGTCGTGGCGATGACGCGGACGTCGATCCGCCGCGTGACCGAACTGCCGACTCGCTCGAATTCGCGCTCCTGCAACACGCGAAGCAGCTTGGCCTGCAACGCCGGAGCGATTTCCGACACTTCGTCCAACAGCAGAGTGCCGCCGTCGGCCAGCTCAAAGCGGCCTTTGTGCATCCGGTCAGCACCGGTGAACGCGCCTTTCTCGTGGCCGAACAGTTCGCTTTCGAGCAACGTCGGCGAAAGCGCCGCGCAATTGACGCACAGCATGGGCGCGTCCGCGCGATTTGACGCCGCATGAATAGCACGAGCAATGAGTTCCTTGCCGGTTCCGCTTTCGCCCGTAATCAGCACGGTCGCCGAACTCTGCGCGACGCGTTGGATTTTCTCGATCACCGGCCGCATGGCGGGTGCCTCGCCAATGAGCTTTCGATCGCGGTCGAGATCATCGATGGTGCGGCGCATGACCTCGTTTTCTCGAACCATGTTGCGGTCGCGAATCGCGCGCTCGATCAAGATAGCGACCTCGTCGCTATTAAACGGTTTTTGCACGTAGTCGAAAGCGCCGAGCTTGATCGCCTCAACAGCGGTCTGGACTGAGGCAAAGGCCGTCATCAGGATTACGGGGGTGTCGATGCCGAGCCGTCGCAACTCGCGCAGCAGCGATACGCCGTCCATACCCGGCATTTTCAGGTCGGTGAGTATGACATCGAACGAGCGTTGACGAATCGCGGTCAGCGCTTCCTGCGCGTGCTCGAAGCCATGCACTTCATGTTCCTGCGCCGTCAGCGTCGCCACCAACGAATCACGCATCATCGCCTGATCATCAATCACACATACCAGTGCCATAAAGTCTCCTCGCTGAATTCGCAGGGTCAATTATTCAACTAGTGCTACGCGACGCCGGCGCGACGCGGCTCGTTCTCATTTACAAGCGCGCCGCCAGGCTCAACCGCCGGGAGGCGAATTTCGAACTCCGCGCCGCCCGCCGTGCGATTGCGCGCGACAATCGTGCCGCCATGCGCTTCCACCAGCCGGTGCGCGATCGTCAATCCCAGACCTGTTCCCGAAGCCTTGGTCGTCACAAATGGATCAAACACGCGGTCGATCAGTTCGTCCGGCAAGCCCGCGCCGCGATCACGCACCGCGATGCGCGCTTCATCGCACGCCACGCTCGCACTGATCTCCACGGACGAGCCCGATGGGGCAACCTCGACCGCATTCGTAATCAGATTGATCAGCACGCGCTTCAGACCATCGCCGTCCGCGGACACATGAATGTCCGCCGGATCGCACGCTACACACAACGCCACCCCCGCGTCCGCGGCGCGCGAGCGGCACGCTTCGGCGGACTCGTTCAACAGCGAGCGAACGTCGCGCGACATGAACCGTTGCGGCCGCGGCGTCAGCGAAAGCGTGTCATGCACTACGCGGTCAATGGCTTGAATGCCAGACTCTATTTTTTCGATCAGACGCAGGGCGGGCGTAATCTCGCCGCATTCGCGCCGCAGCAGATTGCTGTAAAGCTGAATCGCTCCGAGCGGATTGCGCACCTCGTGCGCAACGCCCGCTGCCATTTCGCCCAGCGCCGACAACCGGCGGCGGCGCTCCAGTTCCCGATCCTTGTGCTCAAGCTCGGTGCGCAGCCGAATCACTTCATGTTGAAGCGTTTCGTGCGTGCGCTGCAAGCGCTCCGTAACGCTCATGTAGTCGCGAAGAATCTCAGCAATGGCGTCATCCGCCCCCACCGAGAGTGCAATTGCCTTGTCTGCTTCGCTCATTTCCATACCTTGAGTCCGCTTTCAGGACACCGTGAGGTCATCAACCAGTCACTTCGGCTCCGCCGACCGCGCGGACCTGCGCGGCCGACGCCTTTGCATACGCCGTGCCGGCGGCGCGCGTGCCACCCAGATCGCTCAGCTCGTTTGCGACAAGCTGCTTGCGTGCGGCGAGCAGCGCGCTGTCCTGGTGATCGTTTTTCAGGATCACTTGCAGCGACGCGTTGATTTCGCCCAACAGTTCGCTCGCCCGGCGACGAATTTCGTCTGGAAGCGCCGCGTACATCTCATCCCAGTTGCGGCGAAACGGCGCCAGGCTCACGTTCAACTTCGTCAGCGCATTCACTAGCGACTGACGTTCCTGCAGGATCGACAGCAGTTGCTCCGGCCGATCGCCGCAAATCAGCGATCGCTGCTGCTCGCTGAGCTCGCGAAGCCGCCGATAGCGCTCATGCTGCTCCGTCAGCAGATCAATCAATTGCCCGGATTGCACTTGTCCCGTGTGATCCATGTGAATCCCTTTCCGGCTTCGTCCCGCCGTTCAGCGGCTCGCCGTCAAGACATCTCGAAACAACGGTGACGCCGCGATCGCCGCCAGATATTGGTCCCATTCGCGCCGCGACTGGCCGAATCCCGACGCCGCGATCGCCTGATCTGAAATTGAGCGCAAGAGCCAGCGCGCTCGCTCGATGGCCCTTGCGGCCTCCGTGGCGCGCCCCATACGCAGATAAATGTTCGCAATCTGCACTTGCGCGGTCAGCGCGTCGGGATCGCCCTCGGCACGCGACGCGATCTGGCGATATGTCGCGAGCGCTTCCTGAAGCGACGCGGGCTCATTCAACTCAAACATGCAATCCCCGCGGAAGAACAGCGAGAGACGCTCGTAATCACGAGCCGGATGCTGCGGGTCGGTCGGAAGCGAATTCAGAAAATCGTCGTATCGAGCCGCCGCGGTGCGGAGTCGTTCGCGCCATTCCTGCTGGTCGCCGATCGCCCGATCCTTCATCGCGTCGCGCATCGCCAACCCGCTCCGGCGATAAGCGTCCGCAAGCTGAAATCGAGCGCGCCACAGCTCGTCGTCGGTGGGATAAAGCGACAAAAACGCCTCCAGACGACTGATGGACTCGGAAAATCGTTCCTGGTCGTAATCAAAGTCAGCCAGAGCCAGCAATGCGTCGCGGTAGACGCGCGCGACGGGTGAAATGGCGTCATCGGTCAGAAGGCCGCTGAGCAACCGCTCCGCGACGACCAAATGATCGCCGCCCAGCGCCGTCGCACACTCTGCGGCGCGCAGTCGCGCTTGACCGGCATCGTCGAGTTTCGGAAATCGTTCCGCGACCTGACGATACCAGTCCATCGCCGCAAGTAAGTCGCCGTCTGCCTGCGCCAACTCTCCCAGTTTCAACAGCGCTTTGGACGTGCGAGTGTCGAACGATCGGCCGTCCAGAAACTTCAGCAGCGCACGGCGCGAGTCCGCGCGCAATCCGGCCAGGTCAAATTGTTCCGCTGCGCTCCAAAGCAGGTTCGCGTATCGCGTCTCATCCGTGACGACGCGGGCTGCGGCGCTCTCGTAGTACACGCCGGAATCGCGGCGTCTTCGATCCACACTGACCGTCTTGCCTGTGCTTGCGGCTTCGGCGCTCACCGTGCCCAGCGTCTCCAGCATGTCAGCTTGTTGCACATTCTGTTGCTGAGCGTTCGCGGGCGAAGCGTGGGGGAACAAGGCAGCCGCGCGATCGAGATACGCCAGTGCGGCGTCATAGTCCTTGGCGGCGTATGCGAACTCGAATAACTCGGCGAGGGTGCGACGCACGCGCGCGACAGTTGGCAGCGGGTTTGAGAAATAGCGTTCAGATTTTTCAAGCGTCGAAAGCAGCGCCACCAGCGCTTCATCCGATCGGCCAAGCAAACCCAGCGTCAACCCGCGGCCGATGGCTGCGTCCACAAACACCGAAGAATCGGATTCGCGGACAATTTGATCCGCGCCCATCACCACCAGGCCGCGCTCAAACGCGGTCAGGGCTTCTTCCTTCGCTCCCGCGCGTAGCGCCAATTGGCCGCGCAGCACTTCATTCAGCGTCGGCAAATGCCCGATGCTCTCCGATCGATTCTCGCTGCGCGTATTTGATTTCAACCACTCGTCGATCCAGGCGACCGAGGCTTGCGCTTGTTCGTCCCGACCCACAGCCACCGCGATCAGCGCGGCCAGGTATTCGTAGTAACCGCGCAAATCGGAGCTTCGAACGCGGCCGCCGTACTGATCGAGGAGGTTGGCCGCCCCCACGACGTCGCCGGCGGCCAGTGTGTCCGACACGCGCGAGTGCAGTGCCCATGCGGCGTATTCGGGTCGAATAGAATCGTCTTCCAGCAGTCTGTCGAGCCAATAGTTACGCTCTTCTGCCGCGCCATCGACCCCTTCGAGCAGGCGAACAATCGCCTGCATCGCGTCGCGATTCTGGCCGGACTCGGCGCTGTCAGTCGCCACTCGGCGATAAGCGTCCAGCGCGGCGGGTTGATTTCGGAGCCATTCGTGTGTTTTTGCGAGGCGCATGCCGGCGGGCGCCGAGCGCTGCAACCCCAGCGCATCAGCCTGCGCCTGATGCTCAATAACCTTGCTCAGATTACTCACACTGCGGCGCTTGAGAGGTTCCTGTTGAACGTAGATGATCTCTGCAAGCAACTCGTGCAACGTGCCCTGCTGCTCGATCGAGACGGGCGGCGAAACCTCAAGTAAATTGGCGCAGGAATCGGCAGCGTCCACATACGCGCCGCGATCGATCATCACGCGGATATCAGCCAGCAGCGAATCGAAGTCGAGCGAACGGGATGGCGGAATGAGATTGTAAAGTGTGGCCGCAAACGCGAAGACCGCCGCCAGCGCCAACGGCGACTGCCAGCGCCCCGATACGGCTTGCCTTAACTTTTCAAACCGCGTCATTTGCTCATCCAGAGCGATCGGAAAACGCATCCTGCCCCACGCGAGCGCGCAACACGCCGCTGTGCCGACACCCCCCCTATCGGCCGATCACGCGAAATCGGCGCACCCGGATTGCGCGGTTTCTGTTCGGTGAACGCCGGATTCCCGCCGCTTGGAGCGCCCGGCCGATAGAGAAAAGGATGGGTCGAATTCCCAGTAGGCTTTGCGTGCGCGAAAACGAGTGCAATAGTGCGTGTGTGTGATGTGTTGCTGATTTCGAAAGACCCGGCGCTATGCGGCGCTGTGCAGCGCGCGCAACCGCTGGGATCGACGTTGCGGATCGTCGGCGATGGCGCACTGGCCACCGGCACGCGCGGCACACACGTTTGGATCGACCTTGAATCCGCCACGGATGAGTCACTGCCCGCTGGGCCGCGCACGTACTTGCATCACGACGCTGCCCCTCTGCACGCGCCGCCAGGATCACGATTCGTGCGTAAGAGCACCGATCCGGTGGCAGTTGAGCTGCTTTGGAGCGCGATCGCGCCACAACGCGCTTCGCTTCGATCCGAGTCCGGCTTGCCGCGCTGGGCGCTCGACTTTCAGGATTTGCGATTGCGCCGGCTATGCAGACGCGTCAGCACGCGCCTTCCCGGCCAATTGGGCTATCGCGATATCTCAATCTATCTTCATGATGCCGAGATGGCCGCGCTCAACCTCGCCGAGTCGACGATCCAGCGCCCGATCGATCTTGTTCTGCCGATGCGCGACGACCGCGAGATTCTCATGGTCGCGGTGGCCGCCCGCGGGAAGATCCTTGAAACCACCGACGTGGCGAGGACCCGCACAGAGCTTGGCCTGCGAGAACCTGCGGAAGCGAGGCCATATCGTGATAACGCTTGCCTGATCGCGCCGCTCATTTCCGATGGGCAACTGCTCGGCGTGATTTGCCTGAGCGCCAAATGCCAGAAGCCCAAGCATTGCCGTGCTCTTTCAAAGCAGCTTATTTTTAAGTTTATCGCGCGATGCCTGCTGCACGCGATGCAGCACGAGCGCGTTCAGGCCGAGGCTCGCGTGGACGCGCTCACTGGCCTGTTCAACGTGCGCTATCTGCTCGAAGCCATGCATCGCGAACTGCGGCGGACTGTGCGGTTTAGCCAACCGGTCACCGTGATTGCGATTGACCTCGATGGACTGAAGGGCGTGAACGACCGCCACGGCCATGCGGCCGGCGACTTCGTGCTGCGTCATGTCTCGCGGGCAATTGTGTCAGCGCTTCGACAATGCGACATCGCCGCTCGCGTCGGCGGAGATGAATTCCTGGCTCTGCTGCCGGCCACGACGCTCGAAGGCGGCCGTCGTGTGGCCATGCGCCTGATGAAATCGCTGCGCGAAGAGTCGCCGGCATATCGCGGCATTCCGCTAAGCGTTCGTGCGAGCATCGGTGTGACGCAATGGAACGGTGAATGGAACGTGCAGCAGTTCATGGAAGCCGCCGATCGGGCACTCTACGACGCCAAAAGCGCGGGCCGGGACCAGGTCGTGCTCCGTCCGCCGAACGAAACGCCCCCGAGCCCGTCGCGATTTTCCGCTGAACCCGCCATGGCGAATCTGATCGCGCAGCTTGTCCGTCGCGGAGCCAGCGATGTGCGGCCCTCGGACGAAGCCTGAAAGTTCGCGCGCGGACTTTGATCAGGCTTATAATGCGCGGCTCGACTTCCGCCAGTCCGATGACCGGGTGTGGCCTGGGCTGGCGCGACTTCGAGGAACGGGAAAGACGGAGTCACCATGACGACGCTACGCGGCCGCAAGGGGCCGAAGCCCGCATTCTCGCCATCCGACGATCAACCGCTTCCCAGCGGCGAGTCGATGGCGTTCGCGGATGAGCTTTACGCGCAATTCATGCACGATCCGGCCGCCGTGCCGCCCGATTGGCGGCGCTTTTTTGAACAGCTTGGCGCCCCGATGAACCAGGCGGCGCAAACCGGACCGTCGTTTGCGCCTTCAAGCATCTTTAATCCGCCGGGAAGCGGCCAAACGGGCGATGCGGGCGAAATCGCCGCGTTTCAGCATCGCGTCGATCTGCTCGTTCGAGCTTATCGCGTCAGCGGACATTTTGACGCAATCATCGATCCGCTGAATCGCGTTCGCATGCGGCCGCAGGAACTGGACTATCGCTTCTATCAACTCACGGAAACCGATCTCGATCGCCCCGTCGCGCCCCGGTCGATCGCCGGCCCGCAGGTGCGCACGCTGCGCGAACTGATCGATCGGCTGGAACAAACCTATTGTCGTTCGATCGGCGTCGAAGTCATGCACATTGACGATCTCGCGATCCGCCAATGGCTGCTCGAACGTATCGAAAACATCGGCGCGTATAAGCCCCTGACGCGCGAAGAGCAACTGCGGATCCTGACGCGCCTCACCGACGCCTCGATTTTTGAGCAATTTGTACTCAAGAAATTCGTCGGCAAGAAGTCTTTCTCGCTCGAAGGCGGCGAAACGCTCATTCCGCTACTCGACATCGCCATCGAAACCGCCGCGGCGCAGGGATTGAAAGGCATCATCCTCGGAATGGCGCATCGCGGCCGACTAAACGTATTGGCCAACATCATGGGCAAGAGCCCAAGCCGCATTTTCCGGGAATTCGACGACGTTGATCCCGAACTGCACATCGGGCGCGGCGACGTGAAGTACCACTTGGGCTATAGCAGCGATTGGAAAACGGCCGACGGCCGGACGATTCACCTGTCGCTCTGCTTTAACCCCAGCCATCTTGAATTCGTCAATCCGGTCGCGCTGGGGCGCATGCGGGCCAATCAGGACCGCGTTGGCGACCATGAGCGCAAGCAGGGCATGGTCGTAATGATCCACGGCGACGCCGCGATCGCAGGGCAAGGCATCGCCCAGGAGATCATCAACCTCAGCCAGCTCGACGGCTACACGACGGGCGGATCGCTGCACGTGGTGGTCAACAATCAGGTCGGCTTCACAACATCTCCGCATCAGGGCCGATCCAGCGCGTATTGCACCGACGTGTTCAAAATGCTGCCGATCCCCGTATTCCACGTGAACGGCGAAGACCCGGAGGCGGTGGCGCGCGTTGTGCATCTGGCGATGGATTTCCGCGCGACATTTCAGCGCGACGTCGTCATCGACATGTACTGTTTCCGCCGCTGGGGACATAACGAGTCCGACGAGCCGTCGTTCACTCAGCCGCTCATGTACAAAACAATCACGCAGCGACCCAGCGTGCGCGACAGCTACCTCGATCACCTGCTGAAACTTAGCGGAATCACGCAGGAAGACGCCGACAAGGTCGCCAAGGTTCGCCGCGAACATCTGGACCGTGATCTGAACGCGGCCCGCAGCGGCGACACGCGGCCGCGCGGCCCGGAGATTCTGCGACGCGCGTGGGCTGGTCTGGTCGGCGGGCCCGACGCTGAGACGCCGGATGTCGAGACAGGTGTGTCGGTCGAACGGCTTGCCCAATTGCTGAATGTGCAGACGCGCATGCCGCAGGGATTCACGCCACATGCGAAAATCGAGCGGCTGCTCGAAGCTCGTCGCGCAATGGCCACCGGCGCGCAGCCCTTGGATTGGTCGGCCGGCGAGGCGCTCGCATTCGCAACGCTCCTGGCCGAAGGCACAAGCATTCGAATGACCGGCCAGGATTGCGAACGTGGGACGTTCAGCCATCGCCACGCCGTGTTGCACGACGTCGACACCGACCGCGTCTACATTCCGTTGCGGCATCTCGGCGGAAATCAGGGCGTATTGGACATTCACAACAGCCCGCTGTCGGAGGCCGGCGTTCTCGGCTTCGAGTATGGCTATAGCGTCGATTATCCTGAGACGCTTGTGATCTGGGAGGCGCAGTTCGGCGACTTTGTGAACGTCGCGCAGGTCATCATCGATCAGTTCATCGCCAGCGCCGAACAGAAATGGCGGCGATTGAGCGGCGTGACCATGCTGTTGCCGCACGGATTTGAAGGTGAGGGGCCGGAGCACTCCAGCGCGCGGCTCGAACGCTTCTTGCAGCTTTGCGCGCATGACAACATGCAAGTTGCATACCCGACGACGCCCGCCCAGATTTTCCATCTGCTCCGCCGGCAGATTCGCCGACCCTGGCGCAAGCCGCTGATTGTGATGACTCCCAAGAGTCTGTTGCGACTGCCGGCCGCTGTGTCCACGCTGGCGGATTGCGCAGCCGGGACGTTCCACCGAGTGATCGGCGACGCGCGGCTGGATAACGCGGCATCCGCGAAAAAGGTCCGTCGGGTGTTGTTGACATCCGGCAAGCTATATTACGAACTGGTGACGGCGCGCGAGGCGGCCAAGCGCGACGATGTGGCGATTGTGCGCGTCGAGCAGCTCTATCCGCTCCCCACGCGAGAACTGGACGCGGCACTTCAAAGCGTCGCGGACGGGACGCAAGTTATGTGGGTGCAGGAAGAACCGGAAAACATGGGCGCGGGGTGGTTCATGCGCTTGCAATACGGCGAGCGCCTGTTCGGACGCCTGCCGCTGGGGTTGATCGCACGACCGGCATCCGCGAGCCCGGCCACCGGATCAAAGAGCAGTCATAAAATTGAGCAGGAACGCATCCTGGAATCGGCTTTTGAGTAAGCCGGCG
>JAEUIR010000153.1 GCA_016795025.1 Phycisphaerales bacterium | reverse complement strand
GGTGTCAGGATTTAAACCGTGGAAATCACCGACCCGCCTCGCTCTGCGGAGAAGGCGCCTGGCCGTACCGTTCCTGAATGCGGTCCCAGGCGTAGCGATTCAGCGTGTCACTCGGCGGGTCGGGTTCGTCCAGTTCCGTGCGCCCGTCCGTGACGCGAACTTCGATGGTCACTTCACCTTCCGCGAAGGCTGGATTCGCAAGCCAGCGAGTCGTAATAGTGCGCTTCACGGGCGGGGCCGGCTCGCTACTCCGGCAGTTCGACGCCGGCCATAGACGCCCGCAATTCCAACATGCGGCGCTGCTCGGCTTCGTGAATGACGGCTTCCGCTTCGTTTAGACCGGCTTCGCGTTCGACCCGCTCGCGTTCCCGCTCGCGGCGCAGCGCGTCGCGTTCGGCCCGATCCTCGGCCGCCGCGGCGTCGTGGTCGGCGATGCGCCCGAAGACGCGATCCAGCAGCAGCTTGATAGCCGCCGTGTCGCCGGCCTTCGCCTTGTTCACCAGCGCTTCGACCACGGCCGAAACATCGTCCGGCGTGACGCGCTCCAGCATCTTCGCCCGCAGCTCCGCGACGCGGCGATGATGCGGGTTCCCCTTTCCGGCCTTATTCCCGGCCGTGAATCGCCCGCGGCCGTCGTGGTCGCTGCCGTTCGATGGTGCGTTACGTGCCATGTTCAATGGGATTCTACGTCCGATGCGCCTAGGCCGCTTCGTCGCCGTCGGCTACGGCGGCGGCTGTCGCCGGCGCGCCGGCGGCGCTGCGACCATGCACAAACCAGCGCAAGAGCTGGTCCACAATCTGCGCCTGCAAGCGCGGATCGCCCGTGCGGCTTTCGGCCAGTGCGTCGAAACGCCGGCGCGCAGCTAGCAGCCGCGCATCGACTTCGCCCAGCACGGCCAGGCTTGGCGCTTCGTCGGCCGGGACGTTGACCCAGCCGGAAACCCCCACGTTTGCCAACCGGACGATGAGCTTCGCTTGTCCGTTCGACGGGCAGTCCATATGCGCGCCGGCGCTCGCCGCGCGGCCCTTGGTTTCCGTACGCCGGCCGAAATAGACGGTGTTCGGGTCGAACATGGGGGAATGCGAAAGCTCCGCCGGGCGCTCTTCCGGGATGTTGACGGCCGACGTGCATTCCGGGCGCTTGCCGATCCATTCCGCCAGCGGCGTCAGGTCGGGAAGCTCCGCCGCGTCCCACGCATCGGCCGCCAATTCCTGAATGCTGAAGCGCCGATTCGCTGTGCGCGAGCGCTGCTCCATCTTCTCGATCTCGACAACGCGAATCGCTCGGAAGTGCCGGGCCGTGTCTTCGTGCAAGCGTTGCACAAGCTGTGCTCGCTCCGCGGCGTCGCCGACGCCCAATAGCTCGAAAACGGCATTGTCCAGCGCCCGCCGATCGTCCGTCCGCAGTTCGTCCGACAGCACAAGCGGGCCGGCCGCGATCCGCCGCGCCCGCTCCGGCGAATGGCAGTCCATAAGCTGTTCTTCGATCAAGCGCCCGACCGTGCGCCGGCCCATCGCCTTTACGGCTTCGGTCAGCTTGCCGGCGAGCGCAGCATCGACGCCGCGGGGGTCCGGCACTTCCAGTAGGTTCACGTCCACGACTTCCGTTTTCAGATTGCCTTCCGTGCCGGCGAAGCGGCCGTAAAACGTCTTGAACAGCCCGACCAGCGTGGAATTCAGAATCGCGACAAGCGCCCTTTGTTCGCTTGCTGAAAGAGCGTCAGAAGCCACGTCGTACAGGTTGCAATTGCAGATTGCCCGCTCGGGGTTCGCCGGGATGATGTGACGATACTGTTGCGCCTTCGGCCAGAATGCGAAGCCCGGCTTGACCAGTTTCGTCAGGTCGTACCACGGGTCGCGTGCGGCGCACGTCGAACGCAGCGGAACGGGGACCGCCTTCGATTTCTTGGACGCGAATGTCGCCTGCTCGCCGTACTTCAGGTACTTGTGAACCCAGGTCCCGCGCAGGTCTTTCATCGACTGGTCGACCAGCAGTACCACGCGGTCCAGGTCCTTCGCCCGCACGACGGGCCGGTCCACCTTCATCAAGCTGTGTACTTCCGGGGCCAGAAACTCGGCTTCGATCGCGTGGACGCTGCCGTCGCCGCCTCGAATGATGCGGAGCTTGCCGGATTCGACATCCTTCCACGACGCGCCACCGGCCGCTCGCTTGAATGCGGCGTCCGTACCGGCGTCGCGCAACACTTCGGCCGTGACATCGCGCGGCATGAAGAATGCGTCGCAGCCGCTCTTGACGCCGAACCGGACGTTTGCGATTTCGCCGAGCGCGACGAAGCGCCGGCCGAATCGGCGCATCACTTCGAAGTAGAAGTCCGGCGCACGGACGTAGCGGCCCCACTTACCGGCCACGTATTCGCCGGGACCGGTGTCCAACAAGTGCGTCGCCGGAAGCTCGCTCCCTTCGGCGTCCGATTCGGTGTCGCTTTCATCGTCGCCGTCGTCGTCGTCGCTGCCGCCGTCCGGGGCCACGTCGCGAAGGATCGACCCGGCGCGAACGCCGTCGGCCCAAAGGTCGCGCTGCGCCTTGACGATGATGCGGAGCTTGTCGTCTTCGGTGTCGGCCGTCGCGGACAGAATGCGGTCGCGCAGCCGTTCGACCGCCCGCTGTCGCTCGGCTTCATCGTCGCCGGAAGCGCCCGGTTATCGCGTTCGTGACCAGCACGCGCCCGAGTGCTGAGGGTCGCATCGCGGGCGATGCCGTTCACGAATTCGAAATGCAGCTACAGGCGCTCCCGGCCGACATTGAAGCGCTGGACCTATTCGTCGTCAGCAACGGCAGGGAACACAGCGCGTTTTTGGGATTTCTTGATTAGCGAAAGTCGCGAGATTTCGTTGGAACGGCGATGGATGTTTCGTCGATTTCCGTGAGCCGCGTCACCAGGACGTGAACGACCAAGCCATTACGCTCCACGCGGCCGCGTGCGATGATGAGCCGCGCGTATCGCGCCGTCGCCCGGAATCTCGCATAAACGTGCGGCCGGACAATCAAATCCGCCCGTCCGGTTTCATCCTCCAGCGTCATAAATACGACGCCGCGCGCCGTACTGGGGCGCTGGCGAAACAGCACCAGCCCCGCAACAGCGGCATAGCGGCCGTGCGGGAAGCATTCCGCGTCGCGCACTTCCCCGGCCGTCGCGACTTTTTTCTTTTCCAATTGCTCGCGAAGGAATGACACCGGGTGGGCTTTGAGAGAAAGTCCGGTGGCGCGGTAATCGCCCACAACCTGACTGAGCGGCGACAGTATCGGCAATTCGACTTCGGCTGAATCAACCTCGCGCCCCGCATTCGGGTCGAACAGCGGTAGCGATTCGTCATGAATCTTCTGAATCGACCAAAGCGCTTGCTGGCGGGTCAACCCCATCGATCCGAATGCATCCGCGCGGGCGAGAATACGCAAGACTGCGGTTGATACGCCGCTTCGCCGCCACAATTCGAGCGGCGATCGCGATTCGCCAAAGCGTGCGAGTGAATCGGTAATCCGATCCGCATCGGCACGCCGCAAGCCGCCGATCAACCGCAAACCCAGCCGCAATACCGCGCCCGATTCCTCCAGTGTGCAATCCCATACACTGTGATTCACGTCGGCCGGCCGAACACACACGCCGTGATCCTGCGCGTCGCGCACAATCTGTGCCGGAGCGTAAAACCCCAAGGGTTGCGAATTCAGCAGCGCCGCGGCAAACACAGCCGGGTAGCGCTGTTTGATCCACGCGGACGAATAGACCAGCAGCGCGAAACTCGCCGCGTGCGATTCCGGAAAACCGTATTCCGAAAAGCCCTTTAAGCGTTCGAAACACTGCAGCGCGAATTTTTCGTCGTACCCGTTATCGATCATGCCGCGCAGGAACCGCGATCGATAGCGCGGGATGGCGTCTTTTCCGCGAGTTTTCCAGGCGCTGATCGTGCGGCGCAGCATTTCGGCTTCGCCCGGCGTGAATCCGGCCGCAACAATGGCGAGCGCCATCGCCTGTTCCTGGAACAGCGCGATTCCCAGCGTGCGACCCAAAACGCGCTCGACTTCCGGCGTCGGATACGTCACGGGTTCGTCACCGTTACGCCGCCGCAGGAACGGATGCACCATATCGCCGACGATCGGGCCGGGCCGAACAATCGCAACCTCAATCACCAGGTCGTAATAGTTGCGGGGTTTCAAGCGCGGCAGCATCGTCATTTGCGCCCGCGATTCGATTTGAAAGACGCCTACGGTGTCCGCGCGGCAGATCATGTCATAAACCTCCGATTCCTCAGCCGGAATCGTGGCGAGCGTGAGCGCGCGTCCATGATGCTGATCGATCAATTCCAGCGACTTGCGAATGCACGTGAGCATGCCAAGGCCCAGAACATCCACTTTGAGCATCCCCATCGCTTCGATATCGTCTTTATCCCATTCGATTACGGTGCGGTCAGGCATGGCCGCATTCTCGATCGGGACCAGCTCGCACAGCGCGCCGCGTGTAATGACGAATCCGCCGACGTGTTGCGAACGATGGCGCGGAAATCCGAGAATTTCGGTCGTGAGCGCCATTACGTGCCCCATCATTCGGTCATTGGCATCGAACCCCAGCGCTCGCAGCGCCGCGCTTGCCCCTTCTTCGTTGAACAGCCCGCTGTCCCAATGATCCAGACGCTTCGCCAGGCGATCGACCGCATCAAGCGACAAACCCAATGCCTTGCCCACGTCGCGCACGGCGCTCCGGCCGCGATAGGTGATGACTTCCGCCGTCAGTCCCGCCCGCTCCCGGCCGTATTTTTGGTAAATGTACTGAATCACGTCCTCGCGGCGCTCATGCTCGAAATCAATGTCAATATCCGGCGGCTCGCAGCGCTCGCGGGATACGAACCGTTCAAACAGCATTTCGACGCGAGTCGGATCGACCGCTGTAACGCCGAGAAAAAAGCACACGGCCGAATTCGCCGCCGCGCCGCGACCCTGACAAAGAATGCCGCGCGCCCGCGCAAAACGAACAATGTCATACACCGTCAGAAAATAGGCTGGGTATTCAAGCTGTTCGATCAGGCGCAGTTCGTGGTGAATCTGATCGAACAACTTGCCGCTAATTCCTTCGGGGAATCGCTCGCGAACGCCTTGCCAGGTGAGCGTTTCGAGATACTGCATGGGAGTAAGTCCGTCCGGACAGACTTCGCCCGGATATTCATAGCGCAATTGGTCGAAATGAAATCCGGCCGCGCGCTCGGCGATTTCGACGCTGCGCCGCACGGCACGCGGCGAACGGCTTGACGCCTCAATTCGGCTGCGGGTTTTAGGTATCGCTCGCCATTGCGGAACAACCGCGATCCGGCTTCATGAATTGTGCAACCGTGCCGAATGCAGGTCAGCACGTCTTGCAGCAGCCGCCGTGATGGATCGTGATAATGCGCGTCATTGACGGCCACTAGCGGAATCGATGCCGCATCCGCCCACGCGGCCAGCGTTGCGTTTCGATCTACTTCATCCGGCTCGAATAATCGCGTAATCGCCATCGACAATCGATCATCGTCGAAAACGTCTCGGAGTCGTCCGAGTTCATTCGGAATCAAAGCGGGGAGCGCCGCGTTCGGGACAATGACCACCAGCAATTCAGCGGAATGCGCGACAACATCCTCCAGCGTCAATAGGCAGTCGCCCTTGGCGGCGCGCCGCTTCCCAAGCGTCAGCAACCGGCACAATCGGCCATAGGCGTCGCGGTTCGTCGGAAAAACGAGCAGCGAAAACCAGTCGCGCGATTGCAGGATGAGCCGAGCGCCGACGACAAGCGGAATCCTTAGTTCTTTCGCCGTGATATGTGCGCGAACCACGCCCCCGAGCGTGTTGTGATCCGTGATGGCGATCGCGCGATAGCCCAGTTCCGCGGCGCGTTGTACGTATTCCTCGGGATGGCTCGCGCCGCGCAGGAACGTGAAATTCGTCGTGACCGCCAATTCAGCGTAGGGCGTGTCCGCCAGCGTTCGCGGGTGCGCGGATTCGTCGCCGCTGGTATGCGACGGATGCATTCTCGCTTTTGGATTCGGCGCATCGGGCATGGTTTCACGCCCATTCGCCGTGTACGAACCAGCGCCCGGAATCCGATTCCCGGAACAACCACACGAAACGGCCGTTCGTCAATTGCACTTCAAAATAGTCTCGCGCAGGCATGACGGGCGCGCTCCACCACGGCAGCGCGAGACGTTCGGGACCGCGAGCGAATTGCACGCCGAATGCTGCGCCGCGCCATTCCACCCGCGCGGGCGGGCCGTCCGGCACAATGGCAAGCACCCGCGCGGGTTCGGGTTCTTCAAATAACCGAGACGGCCGATTCACGTTTTGGTTCGGCGCGCCCTTATCCGTTTGGGTGTCGGTATGCGGGCGCGTCGTATAAGCCTGTTCCGGTACGTATGTGTCAACGCGCAGTGCGGCGAATACGACGGCGTTTCCGAAACGCTGCGCCATGCGATCGATGAGTTCGCCGAAGGCTCGTTCCGTATCTCCCCGCGATTCAATAACGTCATCCCGCCAAAGCGGGATTTGGTGCGCTGATACCGTGTCGGACGCAACTACTTCAAGGCGGATACTTTCCACGCCGAACGGTGATTGCAATCGCTGGAATTGGGGATGCAGCACCGACCAGATATGCGCAAGGTTTTGATTTGCCCGAGTGAGTGATTGACGAACGACGCTTTGCGTACGATCCGCATGCCGTATCGTGTATTCGAGAATCCGCGCGCCATGTTGCTGGGCGCTTAAGCGTTCGACGATACAGGTTAGTAGCTCATGCGCCACGAATTCCACCACAGCGAGATTCGTCACCGGTCCGTCGAAATCATGAAATTCGGACAAGGGCGCGACGGGGCGGTGCGGTTCGACGTGTTCCGGCACAAGCCCCAGCGCCGCGTCTAAGCGTCGCAAAAGTTCGCCGCCGAATCGAGCGGCCAAATCCGTGCGGGGAATACGATGCACTTGGCCGATCGTATGAATGCCGATTTCCGCAAGCGTGTCGGCGGTCACGTCATCGATGCGTAATGCCGTCACGGGCAGCGGGAACAGAACCTCGGCCACTTGTTCAACGCTCACGTTGTTATGTGGCGCGGCGTGATATCTCGCCACCGCGATCGCGCAGCCGATTGTGGGTGCGATCGCGATCCGCGACGGCAGGCACAGGCGATCCAAACGGGCGGCCAGCAATGCCAGCATGCTTGATTCACCCCCGAATAGATGTTCGCAGCCGGCGATATCCAGTAACAGCCCATCGGGCGGATGCAGCGCCACAACCGGCGTGAAATGCAGCGCCCAGCGACCGAGCGCGGCCAGCGCTGTACGGTCGGCTTCCGGCGTGAACGGCAGAATCGCGACGAAACGCGACCCGATGAGCGATACCGCATGTTCAATGCTCAGCCCGACGCGGACGCCCCGCGCTTCGGCCCGATCACAACAAGCCGCCACAACATCGCCGCGCGGGCTTTGTCGAGTAAGCAATACGGCCGTTCGGTCACGCCGAGCGCTCAACTGCCCTTGAAGTCGTTTGCGCTTGGCCAGCGTCACCGGCCAGCGCGGTAGATAGATGGATGCGACCCGTGACACGTTGCCACTCCACACACCAGCGTTTTTCGAACGTCATGGGCAATCCCTTGCAACGTTGTAGCTCGACGATCCATCGCGGCCACGGACATTTTTCGGTTTTCAAAGAAACGAGCCAGCGGCTTTGTGCGGCGGAGAGCGCATCGCATTCCCAAGGGGGGCGCGCAAGCAGCACCGGCTTTCGGTTCGTCTGCGCCAGTAGTTGCAGCTTGCGTGTCGCCGACATCGGAAATTGACTTCCGTCGGCTACTACGACCGCGACGGCCGCACAGCGTAGCGCGGCGTCTATTGCCCACAATCGCGATGCGGCGTCATGCACCGCAACGAAGGCCATCCGCGAAAGCAGGTCATTCTCAAGCGCGCAGGGATACGGCAGGCAGGTACGCCCGACCCAAGCGCAATACGCTGACGGATTCTTCCGCCACGCTTGCCGCGCCAGGTACGCAAGAATGCCGATCGGGGCTGACCACTTTCGGCCGTCTGCCGCGCTCGCCGCTCCGTACCATTCGTGCACGCTGGCGACGTTTAGTCCACCTTGCAATGCAGCATCGATTTCCGCCCAACCTGTTTCGAAACGATCATGCGTCGGATGCGCCGATTCGCTGCCGTATTTCACGGCAACGCGGCGCACCGCCTCATGCAGCCCGCTCATGTCAGCCCCTCCGTTCCCTTGGGGAGCCAAGCTATAAGTTAGGTATTTGTTTGGTCAAAGTCAAGCGAAAATTGTGCCGGAGGTTCGTCGTCCGATTTGGCGGGCGCTAGGCAAGCCGGATCATCGTGCTTCGGCGAATTGACGCGTTTGGAAATTGCTGTCGCAATCAGTTCGACCGACGCGGGACAAAGCAGCCCGCCAACATCGATCCGCGATTGGTCCAGCCAAACCGTGTAATCATCCCGCTCCAGAATGACGGGCATGCGATTGTGTATCGATTCCATCATCCGATTCGGCGAGGTGGTCAGGATCGCGAGCGTATCCATCGTATTGCCGTCCGGCTGCTGCCAGCGTTCCCAAATCCCCGCCATCGCGAATACGTGTTGGTCCGGCCGATGAATGAAATGCGGTCGCCCCTTTGCTTTCGGGTTTTCCGAAGGCCGCGCCCATTCGATAAAGCCGCTACACGGCACGAGACAGCGCCGCGCCTTGAATGCGGCGCGAAACGCCGCGCTGGTTGCCACCGTCTCGCTACGGGCGTTAATCATCCGGGCCGCGCCGGATGCGTCTTTCGCCCACGAGGGGACAAAACCCCAGCGCAACGACGCGACTTCGCGACGCCCGGTCCCTTCCTGAATCCGAATTGCCGCAACCATTTGTGTCGGAGCGATGTTGTATCGAGGCGCTAGATACGGATCGATATCCAGAATATCGAATTCCGCCGCGAGTTCGTCTGAGGTGGTGACGAGCGAGAACCGGCCGCACATGCTCCGAGTGTAAGCTGCGCGATGTTCGCGATTCAATCCCGGAGCGTCTTCCTCCAGTGTTTACGATTCCGGAAATCAGCATCGCCGGTCCACGCCCGCGCCAACGGCCCGCGCGTTCAAGCATCGGGCGTAGGATCAGGTCCAGGTGTCGCATCGTGCAGCCGTCGGACGCGACGCGCGGCCGAAGTTCGGCGAGCAGGTCCGCCAGCATGACGATGTACAGCGGTGCGCCGGCCAGGTCGGCGCGACGGCGCGGCAGAGCGCTTCAGCTTCGACGCACAGGCGCTTCATCGCTCTACCCCCGTTTCAATCAGCGCCAGCACGGCGCGGCGGATCGGGGCCGACAGCGCCGGCCATGCGTCGGCCACGCGGCGCAGGTCGGCGTCAGCGAACGCCGTTCCGTTTGAAGTGTCGGGGGAACAGGCGGGGGCGTCGGTGAGACGCTCGCAAGTCTCTGCGGAATCGTCGGTTACATTCGACCCTGATTGATTCCCAAGCTGGACGTCGAGGGTTCGAATCCCTTCGCCCGCTATAGTTGTAAACGTAGCCGCCCCGCAGACTTGCGG
>JAEUIR010000152.1 GCA_016795025.1 Phycisphaerales bacterium | reverse complement strand
CTGCAGGAGCGCATCGGCGGCGTGGCAGTAGCCTCCGCGCTGCTGGATCACCTCGGCGATCCCGGTCCAGTCCACGGCCCCCGCGTACGGCTGTCCCTGGTTGGCGTCGAGGAGGGCGAAGATCGTGTCGCCATCCGTCGCGAGTGAGTTCGTCGTGCAATAGCTCCCCGCAACGTCTGGAGCGATGGTTGCCGGTGCGACAAAGTCTTTTCAGCTTTGATTGTTCTGAATTCTGAATTCAGCTTACCTTCGCTCCCGTCTCGATCGGCCGCTCCGGCGTCACAAAGATCACCTGCGATCGATCGCCGTTCGACGCCGCGAGCAACATGCCCTGACTCTCTAGCCCGCGCATCGCGCGCGGCGCGAGATTCGCGACGACGATGATCTGCCGTCCGATGAGCTGCTCCGGCTGATAGTACGCACGAATACCGGCCAGAATCTGGCGCGTCTGCCCACCGCCCAGATCGACCTGCAGCACGAGGAGCTTGTCCGCGTTCGGATGCGGCTCGGCCTTCAACACTGTGCCGACGCGCAGATCCACTTTTCCGAAATCGTCGAACTGGATCGGCGGTGCGCTGCTGGTTGGTTGCACAGCCGCAGCGGCCGGCGTTGCACCAGGCACCGCGGGGCTGATCGGGGAATTCGTTTGGTCGGACATCCTCTCATTCTCCATTCTGTTGCTCGGCGATTGTGGGGGGGCGCATGGTCGAATCATAATGTGTCGGCCGCGTTTGCGCCGGAATGCGATGACGTATGATGAGCATTTTGACGGCTACGAACTTGCGCCGACGCGCGCGCATGATCGGCACAGATGCATTGGAAAATTGACAAAAGCACGCTAAATTTTCCGAATGGCAGCCCCAGCTTTCACCATGAATCGTGCCGAAGTTGTCGATCGCAACTTCGTGAATTTCTGCAAATCGCAGGCCGCCGGATGCACCATGCATCCGCGCCGCCCGTTCGATGAACCAATTTTCGCCGATGTGTCCGGCATCACCGGCCGTTTGCTCGTCGAACTGTTCGAATCGCAGATCACCAGCCGCCTGCTCGACCTCGAAGCCCGCGATCTCCGGAAAACCGGCAAAGGGTTTTACACCATCGGCAGCTCCGGCCACGAGGGCAACGTCGTGCTCGGCCGATTCGCGCGTTTCAGCGACCCGGCGTTCTTGCACTACCGCGCGGGTGCGCTGATGGTGGAGCGCTCGCGGCAAGTGCCGGAGGTCGACGCGATCCACGACACAATCCTGTCGTTCATGGCGTCAAGCCTGGATCCGATTTCCGGCGGCCGGCACAAAGTATGGGGCAGCGTGCCGCTGTGCGTTCCGCCGCAAACGAGCACGATTGCGAGCCACCTGCCGAAAGCGGTCGGTGCGGCGCTGGCGATGGAGCGCGCCAAGCGCCTCGGTCTTCCTCTCGCGCTCGGCGCTCACGGCGTGATTCCGGCGGACAGCATCATGCTCTGCACATTCGGCGACGCCACTACCAATCACAGCGTTGCCCAGGGCGCGTTCAACGCCTGTTCGTACGCGGCATTTCAAAAGCTGCCTGTCCCCGTCTTGTTCCTGTGCGAGGACAACGGCATCGGCATTTCGGTGCATACGGCGCCCAACTGGATCGAAGCAAACTACTCAAACCGCCCGAATCTACGCTATTTCGCCTGCAACGGCCTCGATCTCGTGGACTCCGTGCGTGGCGCGTCGGCCGCCGTCGATTACGTGCGGTCGCAGCGCAAGCCCGCGTTCCTGCACATGAAAACAGTGCGACTGCTCGGCCACGCGGGAACCGACCCCGAAACAGAATATCACACGCTTGCGCAGATCGAAGAGGCCGAAGCGCGTGATCCGCTGCTCGCATCGGCGCGAATCCTGATCGATGCGGGCTATCTGACCGCGTCCGACATTCTCGAAACCTACGAATCCACGCGCGCGCGCATCAAGGCGGCCTCGGGAAAGCTCGCCAGCGCACCGCAACTCACGAGCGCCGAAGAGATCATCGCACCGCTTGCGCCGCTGCACCCCGCAAAGGTTCACGCCGAAGCAACACGCGCGGCGGCGGACGAGGCGCGCTTGCATGCTTTCGCGCTGGATAGCACTCCCGGCTTTGTCAAGAATTCCGACAAACCGCGCCTGCCCGAAAACCAGCCGCCGCGCCATCTCGCGGTGCTGATTAACTGGGCCTTGCGCGACCTCTTCGCAAAATATAAAGAAACCGCGATCTTTGGCGAAGACGTCGCCGCGCGCGGCGGTGTGTATTACGTGACCGCCGGCATGAGCGCCCGCTTCGGTCTCGGACGGGTGTTCAATACGCTGCTCGACGAGACGAGCATTCTGGGCATGGCGATCGGCGCGGGGCACTTTGGCATGCTGCCGATGCCGGAGATTCAATATCTCGCGTATGTGCATAACGCGATCGACCAGTTGCGCGGCGAGGCCTGCTCTTCGCAGTTCTTCTCGAACGGCCAGTTTCCGAATCCAATGGTCGTTCGCATTCAGTCACTGGGTTATCAAAAAGGCTTCGGCGGCCACTTTCATAACGACAACAGCATCGCCGCGTTGCGCGACATACCTTCGCTGATTGTCTGCGTGCCGGCCCGCGGAGACGACGCGGCGAAAATGCTGCGCACATGCGCGGCGCTGGCGAAAGTCGATGGACGCGTCGTCGCGTTTCTGGAGCCGATCGCGCTTTACATGACGAAGGACTTGTATGAGACCGGCGACGGAAAATGGCTTAGCGCATATCCGCCGCCGCATGAGGCGATTCCTTTCGGCGAAGGCGCGGTGTATCACAATGACGCCGACGACCTGACGATCCTGACATACGGCAATGGATTGCACATGTCGCTGCGCGCCGCGTGAACGCTGCGCGAGCAGCACGATCTCACCGCGCGCGTCGTCGATCTCCGCTGGCTCAGCCCGCTCAACGAGCAATTCATTATCGAGCAATCGCTCGCGACCCGTCGCGTGCTGATCGTGGATGAAGGGCGACATAGCGGCGGCATTCACGAGGCCATCATGTCGCTGCTGATGGAGCGTTGTCCCGCCGAAGTCACGGCCGCTCGTCTGACCGGCCTTGATACTTACACTCCGCTCGGACCGTCGGCGAATTACACGCTGCCGACTGAGCCGGAGGTCGTTCGAGCCGCACTCGAACTCTGCGCCGCGCAGACCGCGGCCGGTTCTTAGCCGTCCGGCGATTGCACATTTTTTGATTTTCATCGACAGCGTCCGCGATAACTCGTTGTATTATTTTGACTTAGGTGATTTCCCCGGCCTATCGTCCTTCAGTGACGGGAGCGGTTCCGTGATTTCGCTCCAGTCGCCGGAGGGATAACGATGCGCAAGTTGCTGATCGCGGCTGCGCTGCTCGCCACGTCCGTGGCCTGCGGCGATACGCTTTATTCTCGTACAACCGAAACCGGATTCCGCTACAACCCGGCGGCAGCCGGGACGACCACGCCGGCGGACCCGGCGCGAATCGCGTTCGACGATGTGCCCATTCCTGTGGATCGCCTGGGCGGTGACAACAAAGTCGAGGTCACACGCATTACTGTCGGCATTCGGCGGCTCGCCAATGCGCCTGCGACCGACGTAATGCTCTATTACTCAACGCTCACCACCGACGTGACCGCGCCGGATACGAATCTCGACTTGCCGGCCACGCAATTCGCCATCGCGTCGTTGGCCGCCAACGGCGCTTCCAGCACGACGCAGCTGGTGACAATCGGTAACGGCGTTGATCCGCTGTTCACGGCCGATCTCAACGAAACGCTCTTTAGCGGATTCGGCACGTTCGCCATCGGAGTGGGCTTTTCGAACGCGAACAACAACAACGGCTGGCGAATTACAAGTGGGGCGGATGCGAATGCGAACGTGTTCTGGCTCTACGACCCCGGCCACACGTCGCAGGCGAACGACGAAGGCGCCTATTTCTTTAACAACGACAACCCGCCTAACCCGCCGGCTTCGTTCTACATCACTGTCGAAGGAACACCGGTTCCTGAACCATCCATGCTTGGATGCATGGCGATGGCCAGCTTCGCGCTGCTGCGCCGCCGCTGAATGGCCGATTGACCCGCGCGCCATGTCTTGCCGCGCGGGTCATTTACGCAAGAAGACCGTGTGTCCGGTGGCGTATTGAAATGCATCATGCGTCACTGCTTCGACCATCGCCGCGACATCATCCGCGCCGAGCGTCTGCTCGGTCGGAAACGCGGGAAAGTGTTGCCGCAGCATTTCGGTTTCGACCGCCCCCGGCGCAACGCCAACCACACGGATGCCGAGCGGTCGACCTTCTTCCGCACAGGCTTTCGTGAACACATTTACCCACGCCTTGCATGCGCCATACACCGCGAATCCCGGAAAAGGGTCGGTCGAAGCCACAGACGACACGTTGACGATTGTGCCTCGCGCCGCGGCCAGCACGTCCCAGCTTGCGCGAGTCATTCGAAACACGCTTCCGCAATTCAGCTCGACGCATTCCGAATAGCTGCGATCGTTCATGTCGGTGATTTTCGCCAGTGGGGCGATGCCGGCGTTATTCACGAGCACGTCGATGCCGCCGAAGTGCCGCACCGTTGCTTCAACGCAGGATTTTGCGGAGTTCGGCTCCGAAAGGTCTGCGGCGACGCCAAGCCACTTCGCGCCTAGCGGCTCGATCTTCTTACGCGCCTGATCGAGCGCCGCCTCGGTGCGGGCCACGCCGACCACGTTGTATCCGCTTCGCGCGAAGCGAACGGCCGTCGCAAGCCCGATCCCGCGGCTCGCGCCGGTGATGACACAAGTCTTACTCGCCATATTCGAATTCCTTTGCGGCTTCTGCCGGCCAATTTCGCCAAATCATACTCGGGCGTGCCACGCCGCTCCGAACAATCGGCTAGGATAGAATTTCCAGCATGGTTCGACTGACACGCGAGGTTCGTTTTTCGATCGACCGCGATTGGGCCGGGCACGTGGAGCTTTCGCAACCGATCACGAATTCGTGGGGCGGCTGGCCGAGCGCCGTGGGCATCGTTCCATACTTGCGGCTCCGCGCGACTGTCGCCGGTGAGCCGAATCCGCGAACGGGATATCTGCTCAACATCCGTAACATTGACGACTTGCTTCGGCGGCACGCAATCCCCCACACGGCGGAGCAACTGCGACGGCACGGATGGCGCATGCCGGCGGAGCGATTGCTGGCTGACGTGTGGAAGCATTTGCAGCCGCATATGCCGTCGCATGCGCAGCTGATCGAGTTGGAGCTCGTTGTTACTCCGATGGCTGGCTATCGCATTCGTCGCGCAGCGGCGGGATCGGGCGAGATTCATGAGGCAAAAGTGATGATGGTGCTTACCCAGCAGTTTGAATTCTCCGCCGCTCATCGGTTGCATTGTGCTGATCTGACCGACGCGGAGAACATCGCCACGTTCGGAAAGTGCAACAATCCGAACGGGCACGGCCACAACTATGTTGTCGAAGTATCATTAGCCGGCGCGGATCGCGAACTCGGAGGAGTTGTGTTCCCCATGCCGCGCTTTGAGGAAATCGTGCAAAAGGAGGTGATTGAACGGCTCGACCATAGGCACCTGAATCTGGATGTGCCGGAATTCCACGACGTGAACCCCAGTGTCGAGAATATTGCTCGCGTCATCTGGCGGATGCTACACAATCACTTTGCGCCCGCGCAGCTTCATCGCGTGCGCGTATTTGAAACGCAGAAGACTTGGGCTGACTACGCCGGACCGGATTGCGACATCGAGCGCCTGCACGCATGAGCGCAACACGATTCGATGTGATTGTCATTGGAGGCGGCCACGCCGGGGCCGAAGCGGCGTGGGCGGCCGCGCGTCTTGGCGCGAAGACCGCGATGATCACGTTTCAGCGCGACGCCATTGGGCGAATGAGCTGCAATCCCGCCATCGGGGGCATCGGCAAAGGCCAGATGGTTCGCGAGATCGACGCGCTGGGCGGGCTGATGGGCATCGTCACCGATGAAACCGGGATTCAGTTTCGCATGCTGAATCGTCGCAAGGGGCCTGCGGTCTGGGCCCCGCGCGCCCAGTCAGATCGCGATTTGTACGCACACGCCGTGCAGCGCCGCCTCGCGAATCTTGCAAATCTGACCATGATCGAAGCAGGCGTGGACGAGATTCTTGCGAACCCGCCTGCGGAGGGAGGCCGAGGAGATTCAGACCAACGCGCCGCCGTCACGGGTGTACGCCTCAGCGATGGCCGCGAGATTTCCGCCGGTGCGGTCGTCATTACGTCCGGCACATTCCTGCACGCCCTCATGCACTGCGGCGAGGAAAAGTCGCCCGGCGGGCGATTCGGAGAATCCGCTGCGATCGGTCTGAGCGCTTCGCTGGCAAAGCTTGGGTTGCGGCTTGGCCGGCTGAAGACCGGCACGCCGCCCCGGCTCGACCGCACGACGATCGATTATGCAGAATTGGCTGAGCAACCCGGCGATGATCCGCCCGCGCCGTTTTCGTTTTTGACTGAGCGGATTCGGCAGCGCCAGATTTGCTGCTGGATCACGTACACAAACGCGCGCGTGCACGATCTGATTCGCGCAAATCTCCACCGCGCGCCAATGTTTTCCGGCCAGATTCAAGCTCAGGGGCCGCGTTATTGTCCGAGCATCGAGGACAAGGTGGTGCGCTTCGCCGACAAGCAGGAACATCAGATTTTTCTCGAACCGGAGGGCTATGACAGCGATCGAGTTTACGTCAACGGGATCAGCACGTCGCTGCCGCGCGACGTGCAGGCTGACATCGTCGCGAGCATCGCGGGGCTGCAAAGAGCGCGCATTCTGCAATGGGGATATGCGGTCGAATACGATTTTGTGCCCCCGGATCAAATCGACGCGACGCTGATGACTCGCGCAGTCCGCGGCCTTTTTCTCGCCGGGCAGATAAACGGCACGAGCGGCTATGAAGAGGCGGCCGGGCAGGGCATCGTGGCCGGCATCAACGCATCGCGGTTGGTCGCCGGAACGGCGCTCATCACGCTCGGGCGCGACGAGGCTTACATCGGCGTGATGGTTGACGATCTTGTCACGCGCGGCGTCGTGGAACCCTATCGCATGTTTACGTCGCGTGCTGAGCACCGACTTCACCTTCGTTATGACAACGCAGACGCGCGCCTCACGCCGATCGGCCGCGCTGTAGGGCTGGTCGATGACGATCGGTGGGCGCGTTTCGAGCAAAAGCGCGGCCGAGCCGCGCGACTCGCGCAAGTCCTCGAATCGACGCGTCACGAAGGCCGAACGATTCATGAATGGCTCCGCCGACCGGAGGAAGATGGCGAACGATTTTTTGAATCGGTGCCGGCGCTGGCGGAGTTTCGCGATCAAGCCGACATCCGCGGCAGCGCGCTAGTCGCGATTAAGTATGCAGGCTACATCGATCGCCAGCACCGCGCCATCGAGCAATTTCGCACGCTGGAAGATCGCCCGATCCCGCACGGCTTCGATTTTCATGCCATTCCCCAACTGCGCCGCGAAGCTGTCGATCGCTGGAGCGTGGTGTGTCCGACCACCGTCGGTCAGGCCGCGCGCGTCTCCGGTATCCATCCGACCGACGTTTCGTTGCTGCTCGTTTGCCTGGCCGCGCAATGACGCGCAGCCAAAAACACAAACGGCGGAGATGTTGTTGTTTTTTGCCTACGTGGCCATGTTCAGGCCGTTTGGCGCCTGACCGTCGTGGGCGGCTGCGATTAGACAAGTCAGTCTCGGTCAGTTTCCTGCTGCTCCATCAAAAGAATTTGCTCCCGTGAACGGCTTGATTCTCGGCCGTGTCGCGATAAGATAGTCAAAATAGGTAAAAGAGGTAACTTAATGGCGGGTGAGCCGGCCAACATTGGCCAACTTCCAGTCAAGCGCGTTTTCACCACCGGCGAGGCCGCCGCCATTTGCGGGGTGAGTCTGCAGACCATTATCCGACTTTTCGACGCGGGCAAAATCGCGGGGTATCGCGTGCCTGCATCGCGTTTCCGCCGTATTCCGTACGAAGGGCTTGTGCGCTTTATGAAGGAGTATGGCGTGCCGCTCGATCGGCTCGTCACCGGCAAGCGCAAAGTCCTCGTGGTCGATGATGATCTCGCGATCATCGAAATGCTCGTGGAGTTGCTGGAGCGCGACGGCCGTTTCGAAGTGCGCACCGCGATGACCGGTTTTGACGCCGGCCTGCGCACCAAGGAATTTGCGCCGGATGTGATCGTTCTGGACTACATGCTCCCGGATATCAACGGCAATGCGGTGTGTCGCTCCATTCGCGGCGACCCCACGCTGCGGCATGTGAAGGTGATTATTGTTTCCGGCGTCGTCAGCCCGGAAGAAGTCGAGCGCCTAATGGAATGCGGCGCGGACGATTTCTTCCAAAAACCGTTCAGCATCGAGCAACTGGTCGATCGCATCATGGATCTTGCGTGTGAACCGAGCGCCTGAGACCAATCCATGCGTCGGCGCGCCGACGCCGGACGTGGTGCTGCCGCACTTCGATGCCGCGCCGCAATTGCCGGACGCTGCGAGAATTGCCATGCGCGGAGACGATGTTCACGATCGCGAGTTGCTGAATGCGCTGCGCGGAACCCCCCGGATCGCAGCGACGGCGATGAGCCTTGTGAACAACGCTGACGCATCGGACGAATCCGACGATCGATCGATTTACCTTGATCTGACGTTGCGCGAGGCCATTGTCCTCGCCGGCGTCGAAGATTGGTTGAGGCAGATCGCTTACGATCACCCCGCCGCCGAAGAGCTGTGCGAGCAGTTTACGCACATGGTCGCCACCGCGCTGTCAGCCCGAGCGCTGGCTGCGAACGAGCGCCGGCTTCGAATTGAGCCGGCGGATGCGTTCATCGCCGGACTGCTGCACGATGTTGGAAAAGCGGCCATCGCCGCGGTGTTCCCCAGGGCATTTCAGCGCATCGCCGCTCACGCACACGAGATGCGCGGAGATATTTCGGATGCCGAACGCGCCATGCTGGGTGTCGATCATGCCGTGGTCGGCCGTTATGTTGCCGAGCGCTGGGGACTGCCGCGAAAAATTCGCGATGTCATGTGGCTCCACCATCTCGGCGGAGACGCGCTGCCGTCGAGCATTCAGCAGCCGCAGCTTGTGCGGCTGATTCGTCTCGCGGATGTGCTGGTGCGCGAGGCGCATGTCGGCGACTCCGGCAACTATCGCGTTTACGATACTTCGCGCGATCTCGCGGCGCGCCTGCACGTGGACGCGCGCCGCGTCGAGAATGCCCAGGTCGCGCTCGAGGGGGCGACGCTGGAATTGCTGGCGAAGATGGGCTTTTCGCGGCGAGATGCGGCGGGCTCGGCCTTGCGCCCGGATCGCGAGGCGGATTCCGCCGTCGTGATCCGACAGCCAAATGAGCAGCAGACGACGTTTGAGGCGATTTCCGCGTTCAATCGCGCATGCGGCGAGTGTCCGGATCTCCGCGCTGCGATTCGTGCGCTCGCGGTCAGCGCCGCCCAGGCGCTGGCGTCCGATTGCGTCGTCGCAATCACGTTTTCCGAGGGTGCGCCGTTCGTGCCCGCCGTCGCGAGCCGCTCGGGCCATGTGAACGTGGAATTCCCCGCGCGGCCGCTTCAGCACGTCGGCGGTTCGTTCGACGAAT
>JAEUIR010000151.1 GCA_016795025.1 Phycisphaerales bacterium | reverse complement strand
CGCCGAGGCGCGGCTGATGGAGGCGCTGGGGCTGGACCGCCTCGACCTCTCGCCCCAGAAGTGCTACACCCGCCGCTTCCGCGACCTTGAGGCCGAGGCCCGCTTCGATGCCGAGTACTTCAACCCCAAGTACCAACGCGTCATCAAGAAACTCCGTGCCGGGGGCCGCACGCTCGCCGATGTCGCCCCGCTGGCCCATCGCCCCTTCGACCCCGCGCTCCGGCCCAAGGGCAGCATCTTCCGCTACATCGAGATCGGCTCGCTCACCGGCGACGGAGAAGCCGAGGCCGAAACCCTTGACGTGGCCGATGCCCCCAGCCGCGCCGCGTGGATCGTCAAACCCGGCGACATCATCACCAGCACCATGCGCCCCATCCGCCGCCTCTCCGCCCTCGTGCGCGACGACCAGGACGGCTGCGTCTGCTCCTCCGGCTTCGCGTGCCTGACCCCCAAGCCCGGCACGGACGGAATTGAGCCGGAAGTCCTTCTGACGTACCTGCGCCTCCCGATCATCTGCGAAATCCTCGACCTCCACTGCACCGCGAGCATGTACCCGGCCATCCCCGAAGACCGTCTCATGCACATCCCCATCATCTTGCCCGATACCAAGGCCCGCAAGGCCGTGGTCACCAAGGTGCAAGAGGCCATGACCGCCCGCGCGGAAGCCGCGCGGCTGCTGGAACAGGCCAAGAAGACCGTCGAAGACCTGATCGCCGGGAGGTAAGGCCCGAACTTCCTCCGCCCCTGCCGGGGCGGGTCGGGCTGATCCACGCTGTCCACGGGTTGCGCTTCGCCCGCGAGGACGCGGGCGGCGCTCCACCCCGTGGCTACATTCCGGCGCCCCGTTGGGGCGAACAACGGGCGGGGTACGGCGAAGAGCGGCGTGAGCGCATCCTTATGTATGTTCAATCTCTGTGTGCTCCGTGTCGCCGTCTTTGAAAATGGAACCGGCGACAGCTTCCTATGGCGCGAGGGGCAGATT
This sequence comes from Phycisphaerales bacterium, assembly GCA_016795025.1. Taxonomy (GTDB): domain Bacteria; phylum Planctomycetota; class Phycisphaerae; order UBA1845; family Fen-1342; genus JAEUIR01. The sequence continues at coordinate 8,647 of JAEUIR010000151.1, read as the reverse complement.
ACCTGGTTCAACACGCTGGAGCCGGCGGGCTTCGAGTGGGATCTTATCCCGCATGCGATCAACAACGCCGGCCAAATGGCCTGCCTCGGGTTCTGGCGAGCGGATCCGTCCGGCGTACCGCAGCGTACGTTTATTTTAACTCCGCTCGAATGCCGCGGATTTCCGCGTGGCGACGCGAATTGCGACGGACTGGTGAACAACTTCGACATCGACGCGTTCGTGCTGGCGCTCAGCAACGTCGATCAATACGCGGCGACGTATGCCGCGTGCAACTGGCTCTGCAACCTCGACATCAACCGCGACGGGCTGGTGAACAACTTCGACATCGACCCGTTCGTGATGTTGCTGGCGGGGGAGTGAAACGTGTGGCAAAGCACAGGTGAAAACGGCGACGACGGAACAAGGAGACGAGAGAACAAACGGGAGGCGCGTCGTTCGAACAACACCCTTGTCAGACGGGCGCGGCCATGTTTTTTTCGCGAGCGAATTCGCGGATGGGCGTGTCGCAGGCCGACACAGTCTTGCGCGAGTCCGGCCCATCCCCCCCAAGCGGCACTGTTTGCCTGCGACAGTCGTAATCGCCGTAGCGCCAACAGCACGGTCTATTTCAGTTCCTCAAGCTTTTTCTTCGCCCGCGAGGCGGCCAGCGTCTTGGGATGTTGCGAGACGATCTTTTCGAAGAGCACCTTGGCCTGATCCTTCAGATCGCACTTTTCAAAGCGCTCGGCGAGATCGAGCCAGCGTTCGGCCTCCTCGTTGTCCCGCGCCGCCTTGATTTTTTGCTGGATTCCGGCGTCGCTGTTGATGTGCTCCATCGCCTTTTTGGCTTCCAGGGCGGCGTCGGTGTCGGCGTACTTCTCAGTCACCTCTTTGTAGGCTTCGACAGCCTCCAGAAACTGGCTCGAAGCGGCCAACTCCTCGGCCTCATCGTTGCGCATTTCGCCGCGGGCGTTGTCGATGGCTTTTTTCATCACATTCTTGGTTTTGTTGTCGGCCCGCATCCTGGCGACCTCTTCGTCAGCGAGGCGCGCGACTTCCTGTCCGGAGAAGCGGGTGCTTAGATCGGCGAGTCGGCGACAGGCTTCGTCGTTCTTGCCCGCGCGGATGTCCTGCTTGATTTCCTCGATCGCCTTTTTGGCGGCTTCCTCGGCTTTGTCCATCAGCGCCTTGGATTGCTCGGATAGCGGCGTGCCGTTTTCGACGACGTCCTTGACGGATTTTGCGAGCGTGTACGCGCGCCCGATCTGGCCCTTGCCAAGCGCGGCCTCGGATTTTTTCAGCTTGTTGTTCAGTGTTTTGGATTCGGAGCCAATGGGGGGCGTGCGCGTGCGCTGTGTTTTAATACGCTCCTTGAGATCGTCGGCAGGATGACCGCGCCAAGCCAGGTTTCCGGCCGGGTCGACGATGAGCACGTTTGGAAACGACGCAATCTCGAAGTCTCGAATCAGCGTGGCAGCGCCGAAGGCGAACGGGAATTGCACGCCCTTTCCGGTGGCGACCGGCTCAACTTTTTCGCGCTCTTCGCCGGAAATGCCCACTACGATGATCCCGCTGCGCGACATGTCCTTGTAGATCTCGTTGACAGTTGGGATGGCCTCGATTGATGCGGAATCCGTCGTTCGCCAGAAAAACAGCACGACGATCTTGCCTTTGTTCTTGGCCAGTTCAAACACGGGCGCACCGCCGCTGACGTTCTCGATTTTGAAATCTGCGACCGGCTTGCCCAGGCGAGGCGGTTCGGCCAGTGCGATCGCGGCGAAGACAAAAGTGAACAGAGCGGCGAAATGGCTGATGAGTCGCATTGAAGCACTCCGCATGCGTGATGCAAAAAATAGATTCCCGTTGCCCGGATACGAGATATTAGCGAATCATCGTCGCCGCGCAAACGGCGCCGGCCGGATTATGGATTCTTGCCGGACTTCGGCGCGTTTTCTCGCGCGATTGCCAGGATTTCGGCGCGGGCCTCGTGGAGAGTTCGCTTCACCGCGTGAATGAACCGGTCAAGCTGTCGATCCGCCGTGCCGTGCGGCGCGTGGATTTCCTCGATCAGATCGCTCAGTTCGAGGATCAACTCGCATAACCACTCGGTATCGTGTGTTTTCACGTCGCGAACGGTCTTTCGATAGTTCGTTTCCGCCGCAAAGAACTCCGGCGAATCGTGCGGATTCCGGCGGGCGACCTCGTGAAAGGCGTGAACAGCGGCGGCCAACGCGCGCACTTCGGTCAGCACGGCTTTTTCCCGGGCGATCAGCTCGCGAGCGGCAGCGCGATGCTCTTCCACTTCAGACGCCGCCATGAGTGCGGCGCGCAGGTTATCCAGCCGAGCGTCTGACATCAGGCTGGGGCGGGTGGCGTGAATCGCCGAGAGCTTCTTGAGCGCTGTCGCGGCCGTGTCATGGTCGCCGGTCTGCGCGGCTTTTACCGCGCGGTTCTCCAACTCATCGACCTGGCGCTGCATGCCGTCGCGCTTGGTGAGCATCCCCTGGAGGTCAGCCCGCGCGGTTTCGACGCGGCGCTCGTCGATCCACTGCGGGTAGCGGGCCTGCAATTCCTCGATTTTGGCCAGCACCGCGCGCGCCCCATGCTCATCGAGATAAGCGAAATGCGTCGCAAGCTCCACGAGCAGCCGATCGAACACGAGGCTGGTTTGATGGCGGTCGGGCTCACCGGCGCGCGTCTCCGCTGAGTCAGAACCGACTTCCGCGGTACCGCTATGATCGTGAGCCCGCGCGGCGGCTGAGAGCTCGGCCCGGCGCTGGGCGATGAACGCGCGGAGCATGGCGGCCAGGCTTGGGTCATCCGCCACTTCCGAGGTGACAAACGCGCGATTGGCGATGGTGTCGAGTGTTTTGTCGTCGACGCCTTCGCGGGTGATCATCGCGGTCCACCGCTGGTACACGGCTTCGCGCCGCCGGGCGTCGAGGGGGTTGTCGGGGCGGCGAGAAGGTGGGCGATTCATCGATGGGCACCGTTGCGAAGCCTGGTTGCGAAGCCTGGCGGCGACATGCTCATATCTTAAGTGCATGCCGCGGGGTTTCGCGCGGCCCGCCGGTCATGTCGAGGCGGATGGCGGGTCCGATTTGCGACGTGCGGCGAGGAAGGCTTGCAGGATCAGTTGTGCGGCGATGGCGTCGCTGCGGCGGTCGGTTGGCCGGGTTGCATCCGGCCCGCCGACGAGCAGTTGTTCGGCCGCAAACGTGGAGAGCCGCTCGTCCCACGTTTCCACCGGGCATGGCGTGAGGTTCTGAAGAACATCGGCGAACCGGAGCGTGAAGGCCGCCTGTGGGCCGCGTGAGCCGTCCATGTTCAGTGCCAGACCGACGACGTAGGCTTCTGGCTCGTAATCTTTGGCGAGCTTCAGGATCGCTTGGGCGTTTGCCTGATGCGATTTGGCGGCTGGGATGACTCGCACGGGAAGCGCAAGGGTCTCGGCGTAGTCTGAAATCGCGATCCCGATGAATTTAGTCCCATAATCGATAGACATCCATCGCAAGTGGGATATCCTTAGAGGTATCGGAAAATCGTAGGAATCGTGTCCTTGGACACTTGCGGCTGCGCGCTGGATGAGTATACTCCGCAGTTTACGAACTGACGATGGGCGAAATTCTGATCGTGCCGAGTTGCACGTGCGGCGGCGTTGCCGAGTGAAAGGCTTTCGCGATTTTCAGGCGGATGCGGAACATCTAAGTCAGGGAACAAACGCGCGTCGGCGCGGGCGAGGATTCCTCGCGCCCGTCGCGCTTTCTGCCTTGCGCGGCCCAGCGAGGAACATATCGGATGCTAACCAAGTTTGTACGAGATTTTAGTCGATACGGCGACGCGATTTCCATTCCCGATCTCATGCGCTTGCAGCGGGAGGCGTATGCGAAGTTTCTTCAGGCAGACACGGACGCGGCCAAGCGGGCCAATGACGGGCTGGAAGGCCTGTTGCGCGAGACCTATCCGATCGAGAGCTATGACGGGAATCTGAAGCTCGAATACCTCGACTACGGACTCGACGAACCGCGCTACTCGCCGGACGAGTGCCGCGAACTGGGGCTGACGTACGGCATGCCGTTTCGTGTGCGCGTCCGGCTGCATCGCAAGGACAAGGAAGAAGTTCAGGAAGAGTCGATCTATCTGGGCGAGATCCCGGTGATGATCGGCGGCGGCGAGTTCATCATCAACGGGTCGGAGCGAGTCATTGTTTCGCAGCTCCACCGCTCGCCGGGCGTGGATTTCATCAAGGAATCGGCCGAGGGCGACCGCGCCCTGCACGCCTGCCGCGTCATTCCGGAGCGCGGGTCGTGGATCGAGATCAACGTGACGCGCAAGGACTTGCTTGCGATCCGCATCGACCAAAGCGCGAAGATGCCGACGACGTCGTTTCTGCGCGCAATGGACGCGCGCTACGGCACGGATGAAGCGATCCTGCGCGAGTTCTATCCGGTTAAAGCGGTCAAGCCGGCGGCGCTGAAACCCGAAATGTACGCCGCGGCAGCCGTTGTCGATCCGGATACGGGCGAGGAAATCGTCCGCGCCGGCGTACAGCTTGGCGACGCGTTAAACAAAATTCGCGAGTCGGCCGTTAAGCAGGTCGAAGTCATCGCCAAGGTGGCCGACCCGATCATTCTGAACACATTAGCCGAGGACGGGGCCAAAACGCACGAAGAAGCGTTGCTTCGCATTTATGCGCGATTGCGGCCGGGCAATCCGGTCCAACTCGACAAGGCTCGCAAGCTGTTTCAGGAAAAGTTCTACGACGAGCAGCGCTATCGCCTGGGGCGCGTCGGGCGCTTCCGCTTGAATCGCAAGTTTGAGCAGGGCATTTCCGAAACGGAAATGACGCTCCGGCCGGAGGACATTGTCAGCGCGATCAAGTATCTGCTCGCGCTGCGCGCGGGCGAAGGCCAGGTGGACGACATCGACCATTTGGGCAATCGCCGGCTTCGTACAATCGACGAGTTGGCCGCCGAGGAGCTTCGCAAAGGCTTTCTGAAGCTGCGGCGGACGGTGCAGGAGCGCATGAGCCTGAAAGACCCGGAGAACCTGGGCAAGATCGCGGAACTCGTGAACACCAAGAGCATCAGCAGTGCGATCGATTTCTTCTTCGGTCGAAGCGAATTGTCGCAGGTGGTCGACCAGACCAATCCGCTCAGTCAGCTTACGCACGAGCGGCGTTTGTCAGCGCTGGGCCCCGGCGGCTTGAACCGCAAACGCGCGGGATTCGAAGTGCGCGACGTGCATATTTCGCACTACGGCCGAATTTGCCCGATCGAAACCCCCGAAGGCGTGAACATCGGTCTGATCGCCTCGCTGGGCATTTTCAGCTCTGTCGATGAATACGGCTTTTTGATCACGCCGTATCGCAAGGTCGAGAAAGCCCGCGTGGAGGGGCAGGTCGTGTACCTGCGAGCCGACGAGGAGATGCGCAGCACGCTGGCGCCGCCGGACTCACTGCTGCCCACGCGCGACCCGGGTGAGCTGCCGGAGATGGAGCCCACGAACGACTATCTTGGTCGCGTCCGCAAGTCGAGCAGTGATCGCAAGCCGACGAAGATTCGTGACGGCCAGGTGTTGGCGAGGCTGAACGGCGACTTGCACACGGTTCCACCCGAGGATGTGCATTACATCGATATATCGCCCAAGCAGACGGTCGGCGTGTCGGCAGCGCTGATCCCGTTTTTGGAGCACGACGACGCCAACCGCGCGTTGATGGGTTCCAACATGCAGCGCCAGGCCGTGCCGCTCGTTCGCACCGACCCACCGATTATTTCCACCGGAATGGAGCGCGCCGTTGCCGAAAACAGCGGCATGGTGGTGAAGGCCCGCAAGTCGGGCCAGGTGACCTATGTGGACGCCAAGCGCATCGTCATTGACTACACCGACGAATACATGCTGCGAAAGTTCGTCGGCCTGAACGAACGCACGTGCCTGAACCAGAGGCCGGTGGTACGCCCTGGCGAGAAGGTGAAATCCGGCCAGATCATCGCCGACGGCGCTTCGACGCTGAATGGCGAGCTGGCGCTGGGCCGAAACGTGCTGGTGGCGTTCCAGACGTTCGATGGCTACAACTTTGAGGACGCCATCGTCATCAACGAGCGTCTGGTGAAAACCGACGCATTCACCAGTATTCATATCGATTCGTACGAAGTCGAGATTCGCGAGACGAAGCTGGGGCGTGAGGAATTCACGCGCGACATTCCCAACGTCAGCGAAAAGGCGCTGCGGAATCTGGACGAGCGCGGCATCGTGCGGCTCGGCACGCGCGTCGGGCCGGGCGACATTCTGGTCGGCAAGGTCAGCCCCAAGAGCAAAACCGAGCTGACGCCCGAGGAAAAACTGCTGCACGCGATTTTCGGTCGCGCCGGCGAAGACGTAAAGAACGATTCGCTCGAAATGCCGGCGGGCTCCGAAGGCATCGTCATCGCCGCGCATCACTTCACGCGCCGCGCACACCTCGGCGAAGACCAGAAGCGTGAGCTCGATCGTCAAGCCAAAGCCTTCAAGCAGGAATGCGACGAGAAGCGCGTGGCGACGTTCAAGCGCATGTGCGAGGCGATGGAGGAAGTCCTTGAGCAACCCATCGTCGACCCCGGCACGCGGCAGAAAGTCGGCAAGAGCGATAACACCGAAGTCATTCTCGAGCAGATCGAGACGTTCAGGCTCGAGTGGATCAAGCCCGCCGCGAAGCGCGCGGAGTGCGAGACGCTCTATAAGCAGTATTGGCCGAAACTGGACGAGATCAGCCGCGAGTGCGAACGCCGCCTGGCGCGAATGAAGCGCGGCGACGAGCTCCCGTCGGGCGTGCTCGAAATGGTCAAGGTCTACGTCGCGACAAAGCGAACGCTGAGCGTCGGCGACAAGATGGCCGGCCGCCACGGCAACAAGGGCGTGATCGCCCGGATCGTTCCGGAAGAGGAAATGCCTTTTCTCGAGGACGGCACGCCGGTCGACATCATGCTCAACCCGCTGGGCGTGCCCAGCCGTATGAACGTCGGGCAGATTCTGGAAACTCACCTTGGCTGGGCTGCGGCGGTGATGGGCTATCAGGTGGTCACGCCGGTATTCGATGGCGCAACGGAAGAGCAGATTCGCGCTGCATTGGAAGAGGCCAACGCGCACGTGCGCAAGCGCCGCGACGACGCGGATGCGACGCGGAAACTGGGCGAATCGAACGAGCTGCTGGTCGAAATGCCGGTTAGCGGCAAGATTCGGCTGTACGACGGGCGCACGGGCGAGCGGTTCGATCAGCCGGTGACGGTCGGCTACATCTACATGCTGAAGCTGCATCACCTGGTGGACGACAAGATTCACGCTCGTTCCACCGGTCCATACAGCTTGATTACGCAGCAGCCGCTGGGCGGCAAGGCCCGCACCGGCGGACAGCGTTTCGGCGAAATGGAAGTGTGGGCGCTCGAGGCGTACGGCTCGGCGTATGTGTTGCAAGAGTTGGTGACAGTCAAGAGCGACGACGTGGAAGGTCGCACGAAAATCTACGAGAGCATGGTGAAGGGCACGAACACGCTCGACGCCGGCACGCCGGTGTCTTTCGACGTGCTTTGTAATGAGATTCGGGGTCTGGCGCTCAACATTCAGTTGGAAAAACGCAAGCTGATCTAAGCCAGGCGGCGTTTTTCCCTCAATTGCCGGCCGATGCTTCGGTCGGCCGTCCGCCCGGCGGACAGGAGGCGACAATGTTGGACGTGACGTACGGATCGAGCAAGCAGGTGGCGGTGCAGGAGATCGCCGAGTTTTACGAGCGCGTCGGACACGGGGCGCCGCTCAGCCCACAATGCATCGAATCAATGCTGCGCAGCAGCGATGTGTGCATTACGGCCCGAGTGAATGGCGATTTGATCGGTTTCGCCCGCGGCATGGTGGACGGCGATCGGGGCTATCTCGCGGAGTGCAAGCTCGTGCCCGACCTGCAAGGCCCCGGCGCGGTGACGCGGACTGACGGGCGCATCGAGCACGACACGCACGGCATCGCGACTGAAATGGCGCAGCGTGTGATTGACGAGCTTCGCGGTCGAGGTGTCGCCCGCATCGACGTGATCGCATGGGGAACCGAGCAGGATTTTTTGGAAGAACTGGGCTTTCGCACGCATGGCGGATTGGTCGGCATGACGTTGTCCGCGGCCAAGCCCGTACCGGTGAAGGCGATGGCTGGCGCGTCCGCGCAGTGAGCGGCCGCCGATGAGAGTTGAATGATTTGCGAGTGGAAGCACGCCAGGCGCGCGGTCTGGAGAACGCCTTTGGCGGGCTGTGAGAGTGGCAGACTGAGCAGCACTGAAAACTAAACCACGCGGCGCGCTGCGGCGCGACGCGCGAACGAGCGGGTTTGTCCCGCCGCTCGCGAGTCGGGTCGGACGCCCGCTGTTTCGCGTGAGGAACCGATGGCCGATACCGTATACGATCGGATCAATGACTTTTCGGCGGTACGCATTTCGCTGGCATCCCCGAACGACATACGTTCGTGGTCGTTCGGCGAGGTGAAAAAGCCGGAGACCATCAACTACCGCACCTATCGCGCCGAGAAAGACGGCCTGTTTTGCGAGCGCATCTTCGGGCCGGAGCGCGATTGGGAATGCTTCTGCGGCAAATACAAGGGCACGAAGCACAAGGGCATGATCTGCGACCGCTGCGGAGTGAAGGTCACGCACAG
>JAEUIR010000150.1 GCA_016795025.1 Phycisphaerales bacterium | reverse complement strand
GGGAGCCGCCGCTTTCCCCGCCGCCGGCCAGCTCGGCCCGCGCCAGCTCCAGGGCCAGGAGAGGGTTGCCGCCGCACTCGCGGGCGAGGCGGGCGGCATCGGTGCCCGCCATGCGCTGGGCGAGGATCGCCGCCAAGGCCTCCTCGGCTGATGCGGCGAGGACCACTTCTCCGCCCCACTGCCGAATCAATCGATCCAGTAGTTCACGTGTGTCGAGTTGGTCGTCAACAACCAGCACCTTGATGCCGGCAAGCTTGATGCCGCCCATGCCTTCCCCTACAGAGAGGTCCGACGGTCGCGGCGCCAGGGCGCGCCCGCTCGCCTCCTGGTCCAGGAATGGCAGCCGAACCATAAACCGCGCCCCCTTTTGCAACCCATCGCTTTCCGCGCGAATTTCGCCCCCGTGCATTTCCACCAGCTGTTTTGCAATTGCCAGACCGAGGCCCAGTCCCCCGTGCGAGCGCGTGGTCGATGAATCCGCCTGCCGAAACGGCTCAAAAACGTGAGGAAGGAACTCGGCTGGAATGCCGATGCCGTCATCCTGGACTGAGATCTCAACATGAGCTGGTGACGCGGCGGCCGCAATGCGAATTGTCCCGCCGGCACGAGAGAATTTCACCGCGTTTGACAGCAGATTCCACAATACCTGTTGAAGCCGGGTCGCGTCACCGCGAATCAGGCCGAGCGAATCCGAGATCTTTATTTCCAAAGAAATTCGCTTGGCTTCCGCCGCCGGACGCATCAACGCCACCGCCGACTCTACAATCGCGCCGACCGCGACGGGCCGCAAGTCGAGTTTCAGCTTCTCGGCCATGATTCGGTTCATGTCGAGGAGATCTTCGATGAGCTGTGCCTGAGCGCGCGCTCCGCGCTCGATCGACTCGATTCCCTCTTTTACGAGTTCGGGGTCATGTTGAGCGCGGCGAAGCAGTTGCGACCAACCCAGAATGCTGTTCAGAGGAGTTCGAAGTTCGTGTGAAACCACCGCCAGGAAGTCGGTCCGCATTTTTCCAGCATGCTCCGCTTCCCGACGAGCGCCGCGCTCTTTCTCAAGCAACGCTTCACGTTGACGAGCCAACTGCGCCTGCTCAGTGATGTCGCGCACGATTTTCGACGCGCCCACCAGTTTGCCTTCCCAATTGCGAATCGGCGAAAGCGTGAGCGACACATCGACGATTGTGCCGTCTTTGCGCCGGCGAATGGTCTCGTAGTGTTCCACCTTCTCGCCGTTGCGAATTCGATCCAAGCCGCGCCTTTCATCGCCCGCTCGTTCCGGCGGTATCAGCATGGAAATCGAGCGACCGATGACCTCATCACGGGTATAACCGAACAATTGTTCGGCCGCCGGGTTCCAGCTGATAATGCAACCGTTCAGATCCTCGCCAATAATCGCATCGTTTGAGGACTCGACAATCGCGGATAGACGATCGGCGATATCCTGAATCTGTTTGCTGTCCGTGATATCTTTCGTAAAGCAGCGAATGTGTTTCAATTCGCCGTTCTCCCACATTCCACCCATGTCGATCAGCACTTGGCGCACCGAGCCATTCCTGCATCGCAGACTGGTCTGAACGTTCGTGACGGAAGCGCCTCGTTTCAACGTCGCAAGAGCGTCCTCGGCGACGGACCGGTTGACGTGAAACTCCGCGAACGGCCGATTCACATACTCCTCGGTGTCGTAGCCCAGCATTTCGACGGCGGCGCGATTCGCTTGACGGATCACGCCGTCGGCATCCGCGAAGTGAAGTCCGACGGTCGCGTTCTCAAACAGGTCGCGCAATTCAAGCTGGCTGCGTCGCAAATCGGACTCGGTTTGCAGTTGCCGTTGCGACACCCGTCCGATTCGGGCAGCCGTGATGAAAACAATCGTGGCCATTCCAACGACGATAACTACCGCCAATATTGCCCGCCCGGACACCGCATCCACGAGCTCCGCGTCCCGTATTTGACTGTATAACAGCAGCAACAGGATTGGAAATAGAATGGCCGGCGGCAGCAACCAACGTGCGGCTGCGCCTCCCAGATCGCGAGCACTCAATAGGCGAACGATCATATTGTCCGAACGTGCGGTGATCACCCCTACACTGAGCATGAGCAGAGACACGCCAGTTGGCCAGGCAATGCCCGTCCGAGCGGACACGGCATATAGACCGGCCGCGCCGAACACATAACCGACGATCGAAATCAGATTGATGAGCAGTGAACCTGCGGGCAATATTACTCTTACATTGCGGAATTTGCCGAAATTCAGAAGAAGTATAGTGACGGACAATAATATGAAGCTGATGGTGGCCGGCGGGCCCATTCGATTTGGGCTGCTTGTCGCCGCGGCGCCGGGCGCTTCATGGAATACGAGTTGATCGATTCCCAGATCCTGGTTCGTCAGGTGCTCAAACCCGGTTGCGCCGCTGACCAGCAGCGCGATCGAGGCGAGCGCATTCGGCCAGAATGCCCGTCGGGTCTCGTCGATCTTTCCAATCAATGAAAGCCCGCACAGCACAAGGCAGCATGCGGCATTGAACTTCATCGTAATCGGAACGCCGATTGCGCCCTTCAGTACGTCCATGTCCAGAACCCAGCCGACAATAGCAACCATGCCGATGGTGACCGCAAGTGCGGCGCATACCGATGAAATCGCGCGCGCGGAAGCGAACTGCGGCCGCGCGTACTTGCTATGGACGTTTCCTGGGTTCATTATTTCTGTAGAGCTTGTTTTCATGCCGCAGTCATGTTGCGCGCCCGGAAAAGCTCGCCGCAGCCGCGACCAGCTCGCGGGGTTCGATGGGTTTGGCGATATGCATCTGGTATCCGGCGACCAGCGCGCGCGTCCGATCCTCCGAACGCGTGAACGCGGTTAGCGCGATTGCGGGCACAGCGCCGCCTTGCGCGCGAGACAACTCGCGCACCTTACGGATAAATTGATAGCCGTCAATTCCCGGCATGCCGATGTCGCTGAAAATCAAGTCGATTCGTTGGCCTTTGAGCACGTCCATCGCTTCGGTCGCGCCGGCTGCCGTGACGACTTCCGCGTGATAGTGGTTGAGAAGTCGGCGAACCAGCTCGCGGGAATCGGGCTCGTCGTCCACCACAAGGATGCGAATCCCGCTCAGATTGATTGATTCCCAATTGGCGGCCGCCCGGGTTGCAATGTCGGCGCCGGCGACCTTGCCGCCGCGCTGCGGACCGGTTGGAAGACTGACGACAAACATCGCACCTCGGTTTGCTCCTTCGCTTTGCGCGCGAACTGTTCCTCCATGCATTTCAACCAATTGTTTGACAATCGATAAACCCAATCCAAGGCCGCGATATCCACGCGACACGGATGAATCTTCCTGGTGATACCGCTGAAAAATGCTGGGGAGATACTCTGCGCTAATTCCGATTCCGGTGTCGGCCACGGAAAATACCATCGTGATTCGTTGGCCGTCCGCCAGTTCGCGCAGCTCCAGATGATTGCCGCTGGATTTCACCTTGGCGTCATAGGTATGGCTCTCACCGTCATGCGCGACCAGATGTAGTACTCCGTCTTTGTACGTGTACGTGCCGGATGTCGTCTTGATTCCGCTCTCCTCCTTGGCCTCTGCGTAAAATGTTCCATCCTTTTGCAGCGTCAGCGTGTGGTATTCCACATATCGCCTGCTCGCGGAAGGATCGACGGTGCCGAGCGACCAGTTTCCATTTACGCCGCAGCCGATTGCGAGTATCGAACCGGCGGTTGCGCATAGGATCAGCAAATAATTCTTCATGAATCTGCTCCTCAAGTGATTTCTAATGCCATTCCTCGTCAACGGCGGGCTCTCAATTCGCTGCCCGCCGATCCAGGCCGCGGAAACTCGCGCTCCGCGCATCGGCCGCGGAATCCTTTTCGACCGCAACTCTAAGGTAATCATGGCGCGATTAATTCCGGATGAAATCACCTGCAACCCCGATTCACGCTCCTGCGGGTGCGTCACGTGGCGCTGAAATGAGCCGGTCGCGCGCATCCGGCTCCGCGACCGCGGCGCGATCCGCCGCGGACATTGATAAACGCGCCTCGCGCCGCTGCATGATGGCCGCGAGCTGCGTGATGCGATCAAGCACAGGCGCCCGCTCAATTTTTCGGGCGAGCTGATTGCCCGCGTGACGCGCTTTCCATGTGCCGATCAGAACGACGTGAATCAAATCCGCAAATCCCGCCATTTCCAGGCGCCGCGTTTTGTTTAGAATTCGATTTGTCCCCGACGGTTCGATGGCCACAAGCGCTACGCCGTTTGGACCCGTTTGCCGGACGTGCTCCACGATGTCGGTGCTCAGCGCGTCGGGCGATAACGCATGTATCCGGTCCTCCGGCCAACGGGCGACCGCGGCCAGCAACTGCGACACACAGCCATCGAAAGCCCCGGTATCCGGCACGATCACCCACAAGTCACGTCGTTCCGGGCCTGCCGCACCGGCCTCGGACGATTTAACCTCCGCGTCATTGCGGATGAACTCGGCCAGTTCACCCACCACCTCTCGGACATTCGCGACTCGGCGCTCGTCCAGCATTCCGTTCAACCGATCCTGCTCGATTTGCGCGAGAACAGGCGACAATAGCTGATCGACCATTTCGTGAACGCCGTGCTGATCCGCGTATCGTTTGGCATCCGCGACTGCTTCACGACGATCCAGGGCCAACAGTCGTTGATAGAACCGCAACTCCGGCTCCAGAACCTGTTCGTTGCCCAGCAATACGTAGAACAGTTCCATCGCCGGGATGTAACGTCCCAGCGTGATCAAGCAGACGGTGATCGGCGTCGCCAGGATCAAACCAATGCCTCCCCAGAGCCAGCCCCAAAAAACAAATCCGACGATGATCGCGGTCGGTGATGCGCCGACGCGTGAGCCAAACAGCCAGGGCTCAACAAAATTCGCGCTGAGCACGTCTACCAGCAGCGTCCAGCCGATTACGAATAGCGCATGCACCCATCCATCGAACATCGCCAGGCACATCGCAACGGGAAACACCGCCGCCAGAACGGGGCCGAGGTAGGGGATGAAACGCAGCAGTGCAGCCATCAATCCCCAGAGCGCCGCGTGCGGAATCCCGAACACGTAGAGTCCCAAACCGATGGCGGCGCCAACCGTTAAGTTGGCGATCACCTGTGCGACGAAGAACTGACTCACTCGCGCGCCGGCGTCTGACAACGTCAGCGTGGTCAAGTTGATATTGGCGCGCCCGCATGCGCGCACCACGCGATCACGCAGTTCCTCGCGATAGATCAGAAAAAATGCTACGAATACGATCACCACGCCGATCGTCGCGATTGGATGCACGACCGGCATGGCCAGTTCGCGCAGCAGCGCCCAAACCTGCGACTCGCGCGAAACGACTTCGACTTTGATCGGCTCAGCCTCTTCGACTATCGGCAGGCTGGTCGGTTGCAGAGGTTGCCGCGCGCCATTCGCCGCTGCGAGGTCGTTCTCGGGGGTCAGGTCCGCGGCGGCCGGGCGCGTGGCGGCATTTGCGGCTTCGCTGCGTATGTTCTCGGCGGCGGAGGTGATCTTTGAAATTGCCGTTGAGTATTGAAAATGCAAGTTGCGGGCTTTCGCAACAATGTTATCGCGGTATTTCGGCAACTCGCTCATCACGGCGGCCGCCTGCGACCCGATCACCCAGAACACTCCGGCGATCAGGCCCATCAGCGCCGTCATAACGATCAACACCGAGCCGATGCGCCGAATTCCCAATTGCTCGATACGGCGCACCAGGGGAGACAACAACAGGCTGAAAAAAATCGCCAAGACCACGGGGATGATGATTTCGCGCGCCCAAAATAGCGCGAAAATGGTGATCGCGGCGATGACAGCACCGGCGGCGCGTGTGACGATGGAAGGCAAGGGGGCGTCCGGAGCCATCGTGGTGGGTGCAACCTAGATCGAATCGCCATCGCGGCATGATGAATCCGGTCGGCTCGTCGAATCGGATCGACCCGCGTGTTCCATGGCTCCCGTGATTAAGACGCTCAGAAAGGCATTTCCGGCGACACGCAGCGCTGCCCCGACGATAGAGGGTTCCGGCACGACCGGCTCAGCATGCTGGCGTCGCCGCAGCGCCCGAAGCGCAAAGGCTCCCGCGACAACCGAACCCGCGACGATGGCTCCAAGAAGCAGGCGTGGGTGCCTGTTTAGCAAATACGCGGGATCCAGCGCCTCGCGCAGGCGCGAAGGAATTCGTTGCAACCGACGGCGTATTGACGCACGCGCATCGCGCGCTTGAAATCGCAGATATCTAAGCTCAGAGAGTCGACCGGACATGGTTTCTTCGCCTTTCGGCCTGTAGTTTCGCCAGCGTGCGCATACTCGATCGGCGATGTCGATCGTTCAGTGTGCGACGGCGAAGAAAAGCAGCGCGAGTTTTGTGTTTGAAATAGAGGCCGCCGAGAATCATCAAGCCAAAGCCAATGACGCTCACCCCGACATTGCCTACCCATTCGCGACCGCCGGCCGCCGCGCTGAGAGCACCCGCGGTCCCGTCGATGAGACGCATAAGCAGCGCAACGCTTCCGATCAACGCGAAAAGACCGATTAATAGCGCGGCAACCGCGGCCACTATGTACATCCGGACTCGAACCCGTATTCCATCGCCGACAGCTGCCGCGTAACGCCGCGCGTTCCGCGCGATCCCGCCCAGGTCGTCCAACAGATCGGACAATGGGTCCGAGTTCTTGCCCTGGGCGTCGGCCTGTTCGGAGCAAGCTCCCGTATGCGATGGTTGTTCATGCTCTTGCATGCGGGTCTCAACGACGGAGCATCAAAAAGCCAATAAGCGCACCGGCTCCAGCCGCCATGAGCAAGGCTCGGAGCGGTCGCTCTCTGACATATTCCTCAAGCGGGTTCATTTGGTCCAAAACGGCCTTGCCGGCCATCTGAGCGAGATCGCGTACATCCTCGCCAACCGTCACGGCCTGATCCCGAACCGCTTCGATGCTGCCGTTCCGAGTTATTTTGCGTCGCTGTTTTGCCGCAACCATTTTTTCCATCCTTATATTTGTGCCCTGGGATTTTCAATCGCAGAAGATTTCACAATCCGAGTTGTCGTCCACTTCGCAATCCAGCGATGCGCCCGCGAGCAGCACCGCCAACATCGTCATGATTAATAGACTTACGATTCGTCGAAGCGTCATTTTCTCACCTCCAATAGGCCGGTTTTTATCGCTTCTTGTCATTCACTTCGTCCGCGACGTCCTCAGCTTTGTCCCCGATTTTGTCTACAATTTTCTCGACCTTGTCGTCCGCGTTCGTCTCGCACTTGAACGTACATCCGCCAACCAAACTGAGGCCCGCGATCACACCCAGCCACAGCGCGGGTTTGGCACACAATCGATGCATGCGATCGTCTCCCATAAATGGCTGGCATCGAACCAGCATTTTCCACACCTGAACAATTGCATGCTGCTGTGACTACCAGTTAAAAAAAGCATGAGCCGCGTTTCATCTGAGTGGGCTGCCAGGCTATCCGCCGGAACGCTGGGGACACACGACACTTCCCGCTTACCCGAATTATCAACCGACTCGTGGCAGTTGATTCCAGCAGCCGCGATGGCGCAAGGGCCTGCCTCAGGGACCAACTCCCGAAACGACCATCGGTTTCCTATCCGTCGGCAGTGTTTGGGCTTGGCGGTCTTCGACGAGGACAGCGGGACGGCGCTTTACTTCTGCAACTGACCGGCGGTTTCCCGTACATCGCGACCGGTTCAATAACCCCTCGCAATGAAGTTTCCGACAGGGCGCACAACAGACGACGCTCCGCTCCGGACCCCCGCTCCTGTTTGCATCAGCGCCCAATCAGCATCGCGATCGGGTACGCCGCATGACAAACCACCGCGATCGGCACGAACGGTGAAGCGTGATCGTTGACAAGCGAGAGGGGCAAGCGCGAGCCGACCTGACACCCACTAATTTTCGTCATCATTCGCCGAAGCCGGTCGGACTTCGCCTTTTTTCAGCCGTTGGCGCAGGCGAGCATCGATAAACGGCTGTAGGTCGCCATTCAGGACGCGCTGCGTGTCGCCGACCGCCAGGCCGGTGCGATGATCCTTGACGTGGATCGTTGAGCCATGCAGCACGTAGCTGCGAATCTGATTCCCCCAGGCGATGTCGCCTTTTTCGTTGTAATTCTTGGCGATTTCGGCGTCGCGCTTGGCCTGCTCGATCTGCTCCAGTTTGGCTTGCAGAATGCTGAGCGCCATCGCGCGGTTCTGTTGCTGGCTGCGCTCGACCACGCATTCCACCACGATGCCCGTCGGAATGTGTTTCACACGGACTGCCGACGCGACTTTGTTCACGTTCTGGCCGCCCGCCCCGGAAGCGCGGCGAAACGTAACGATGTCGAGGTCTTTGTCGGCGATCTCGACCTGGCTTTCTTCCAACTCCGGAAGAACATCGACGCCGGCGAAGCTGGTTTGCCGCTTGCCCTGGGCGTTGAACGGGCTGATGCGCACCAGGCGATGCACGCCGGTTTCGCAGGATAAATAGCCGTATGCGTACGGCCCTTCGACGCGCAGCGTGGCCGACTGAATGCCGGCCTCTTCGCCATCGCGGCGGTCGACCTCTTCGACCTTATAGCCGTTGCGCTCGAAATACATGATGTACATGCGCAGCAGCATCTCGGCGAAATCGCAGCTTTCGACGCCGCCCGCGCCGGCCTGAATGCTGATGAAACAGTTGTTCGCGTCGTGCTTCCCGGAAAGCAGCGTCAACAACTCGACTTTTTCAGTTCTCTCAGCGAACGCGGCCAACTCGCGCTGCATTTCGACGTTCGCGGATTCGCTGCCGTCTTCGAGCGTCAGATCGATCAGCACGGCCATATCGTCGGCGCGGCGCAACAAGTCCTGCACCGGTTCAACCTGGCTGCGGAGCGTTTTCAGTTCGCGAATGACTTTTTGCGCGTTTTCCTGGATATCCCAGAAGCCGGGCTGGGACATTTTTACTTCCAGCTCGCTGGTGCGCGCGGATTTTGTGGGCAGGTCAAAGAGAGTCCCGAATCGCGTGGATTCGGGCGGTGAGCGAGTCGAGGGTGCTGCGTGGGTCGTCAAACGTAATCATGACGGGGAGTATAGCGGCCAGGGTCGGGAATTGGGACTTTCGAGCGGTCGATGAACCACGCGGCAGTTACAAATGCTGACACGCGCGCGATTGAAAAAAGATCAGCGTTGGTTTGCATTTTCCGAAAACGCGATATATATTTCAATAGTGGTTGAATTATTGAATAATCAAGCGAAAGCGGCTCAGCGTATCGCGCCAAAGTGCTGATAAAAAGAACGATGCTCGGATTTGATCGAACATTCAAAGCGATTTCGGACCCGACACGGCGAGCAATCTTGCGCGTGCTGAACAGTGGTGCGCGGAATGCCGGGCAAATCAAGGACGAGATCGGCATTGCGGCCAACGCGTTGTCGTTCCATTTGCGAATCCTGAAGGACGCTGATCTGGTCCGCGATCAGCGGCGCGGGCAGTTCATCGAATACGAGCTGAACACCACCGTGATGGACGACATGATTCGGTTTCTGATGGACAACTTCAGCGGCAAGAACGGGCGACCTGGTAGCGAAAACTCGCCACCTGCCGAGGCCGAGCGGTCAGAAAACGACCTGCCGTCGAAAGCGAGCGATGAAAGATGATTCCGCGTG
>JAEUIR010000014.1 GCA_016795025.1 Phycisphaerales bacterium | reverse complement strand
GTTCTCCTGACACAGCTTCTTTCACAGCGCAATTCATGCGTCCGGTCCGCCGCCGTGACCAAAACCATCTGACGTTGACTAAGGTATCGACCTAAACCCGCGTGATCCGAATTAGTCATTCAAGATGAATAGCGCATACTTGCTGCGTCCCTTGGTGGGGTTTGCATCGGCCACTCAGGGCCGTACCTGCGATGCCAGCCAGCGGTTTTGTCTAAATCGGGGTTTCTCAGAAAAACGCCCGCCGCCAGCCGCTGCGCCGCAATGGACACCCGAAGAAATCATGCCGGCCTAACTGCACACATTGGAAATTCGACTGGTCCGGGATTAGCGTGATCGAGTGCATCCAGATCGATCCGGCCAATTCTGGTTGTTGCCGCGTGACAGCGACGCGCAGCATCAGCGCGTGGCGACGGTCGCGGCGCCGCGCGGCCGCGGCAGCTTGCTGATCGCGTCGTTGCCGGCGCTGCTCGAAAACCGCGTCCGAATCGGATCGGTCGTTCGCGTCGACATTCCGGGCAAGCCGCCGCAGGACGGTATCTGCATCGACATTTCCGAATCCGCCTGGGACCAGTCGCGCCCCCATATCTCTGAAGTGTTGATCGACGAAACGCTCATCAGCCCCGCGCTCGTTCGGCTCGGACAATGGATCAGCGACTATTATGTATGCACCGCCGGGTGCGTCTATGCCGCGATGCTCCCGGCGCGGCTGCGAACGCCGCGTAACATTCGTGTACGATGGTTGCGCGCCACGCAGATCGGCCATCCCGATAAAGCGACGCCCAGCCAGGCGGCGCTGCTCGCGGCGCTCGCGGCCGGAGCGCGCCGCAGGCGTGAAGTCATCGCCGAGTGCGGCGCTATTTCCGCGACAATTTCGTCTCTCCGCAAACGCGGTCTGATCGAGAGCTACGAAACCACCGAACCGGCCCCGCCGCGCGTGAACCGAGCGGCAGCGAGCGAGGCCGATCTCACGTTTGATCCAAACAGCGCCGAAGATCGTTTTGAGTTGACGATAGACCAGACCGCCGCTCTCGAAGCGATCGGCTCGGCAATCCACTCTGACCCCGCTGCTTTCGCCGCGTTCGTACTGTTCGGCATTCCCGGCAGCGGTAAAACCGAGGTCTACGTCCGCGCCATTCGCGAGGTGATTGGCCGAGGCGGCCAGGCCATTCTGCTCGTTCCGGAAATCGCACTGGCCACGCAAGTCGTCGCCCGCCTCGCGCGCCGCTTTGAGCGCGTCGCGATTCTCCACAGCCGGCTCACAGCACGCGCTCGCATGGACACGCTTCGCGCCATCGCGGCCGGCGGCGCGGACCTTGTCATCGGCACGCGCAC
This sequence comes from Phycisphaerales bacterium, assembly GCA_016795025.1. Lineage (GTDB taxonomy): Bacteria > Planctomycetota > Phycisphaerae > UBA1845 > Fen-1342 > JAEUIR01. The sequence goes on along the minus strand of JAEUIR010000014.1, from coordinate 37,066 downwards.
CGCCGTGTTCGCCCCTTGCGCGCGGCTGGGACTGATCGTCGTGGACGAGGAGCAGGAAACGAGCTTCAAGAATCAGGCCGCTCCGCGATTTCACGCCCGAGATGTCGCCTTGATCCGCGCACAGCAGGCGGGCATTCCGATTCTGCTCGGATCGGCCACGCCATCCCTGGAGACCTGGCACAACGCGCACACGCTGCCGCACTATCGCCTGCTTCGCCTGGGTCGCCGCGTTCCTGGGGCGCAGTTGCCGCGCGTGGAAGTCGTCTCGCGCGACTCACGAGAAGAAGGCGGCGCGAGCGCGCTGATGCACGAGCGCCTCGTCACGTTGCTTCGCGACACCTTGTCCGGCGGCCGTCAAGCCGTGATCCTGCACAATCGCCGCGGGTATGCGCGGGCGCTGCAATGCGAGCGCTGCGGCCTGAAACCTACCTGCGAGCGCTGCCTCGCGCCGCTGGTGTTTCACGAAATCGACCGTTCGCTGCGCTGCCACCGCTGCGGCTCTCACGCGCCCGCGCCGCGCGAATGCCCGAACAGTTCTTGCGGCGGACGAATGCTGCGGCTGGGCGTCGGCATTCAGCGAATCTACGAGGAGCTTTCGCGCATCGTGCCGGCTGCGCGTGTGCTTCGTGTGGACAGCGACACGCTCAAGCATCGGCGCGACTACGCCGAAGCGCTGCGCCGCGTGGAATCGCGTGAGGTCGACATCCTGCTCGGCACGCAGATTGTCGCAAAGGGCCTCGACTTTCCCGCGGTCGGGCTGGTCGCCGTCATCGATGCCGACGCATCGCTGTGGCTGCCGGACTTTCGGGCCGCGGAGCGCACCTTTCAATTGCTCATGCAAGTCATCGGCCGCGCGGGGCGGCGTGAGGGCGAGTCGATCGCGTTTCTTCAGGCGAGCGCCCCGCAGTCGTCGGCCGTCCGACATGCCATCGCGCTCGACTACGAATCGTTCGCTGCACACGAATTGATCGGCCGCGAGCGCTGGCGATACCCGCCCTTCGGGCGGCTGGCGCGGATTGTGCTGGCCGACGATCGCCCGCGCCGCGCCGCCGCCGCCGCCGAAAAGCTTTCCGCCGATCTGGGTCGCATCGCGGCGCGCGTCAGCGCCGCGATCGACGTGGGTCCCGGCGAGCCTTGCGCCATCGCCCGGCATCGTGATCGCCTGCGATATCAGGTGCTTATCCGCGCGCCGCGCGACGGCAGCCTTCAGCAACTTCTGGCCCGCGCCGGTCAGGAACGCCGCCTGCGTCGCGGCGTGCAGCGCCAACTCGTTGACATCGATCCGATCGAATTGCTCTAAAGCCACCGCCCGCGCCGCGCGGTAAACTCTCAGCATGCGCCACGTCGGTTTGCTCTACGATCCGCGCTTCAAACTACACGACACGGGCCGCAACCACCCTGAACGGCCGGCCCGCCTCGACGTGGTGATTTCCGGTCTCGAGCGCGAGGGGCTCGTCAGCGCCTGCCGCGCGATCGACGCCGAACCCATTGACCCCGCTCTCTTGCTGAAAGTCCACGCCCGAAGCTACCTCGACCGCATCGAGCGCACATGCGCCGAGGGCGGAGCATTCATCGACACACCCGACAGCGCCGTATGCCCCGACAGCGCTGAAATCGCCTCGCTGGCCGCCGGCGGAATCGTGCAAGCCGCTCGCAGCATCATCAACGGCGATCTGGCTCGCGCATTCTGCGCGGTTCGGCCGCCCGGCCATCACGCCGAGCGTGACCGCTCGATGGGGTTTTGCCTGTACGGCAACGTCGCCCTGGCTGCCCGTGTGTTTCTGGATGAAGCGCAGCATGAGCGAGTGTTGATTCTCGACTGGGACGTGCATCATGGAAACGGCACGCAGCACGTGTTTGAGGACGATCCGCGCGTGCTCTTCATCAGCCTGCACGGTCACCCGGATTATCTATATCCCGGCACCGGATATCACCACGAAATCGGCGTCGGCCGCGGCGAAGGTCATACCCTCAATATTCCGTTTCTTCCCGGAGCGATCGATGATGAATACCGGGACGCATTTGAGTTGAAGATCGAGCCGGCCGTCATGCGCTATCAGCCGCAAAGCATCATTATTTCGGCTGGGTTCGACGCCCATCGCGACGATCCGATCGGCTGCGCGCGGCTCAGCGACGACATATTCAGTTGGATGACGCGGCGCGTCATCGGTTGGTCGGAGAAATTCTGCGCCGGCCGCGTACTGAGCGTTCTGGAGGGCGGATATGACCTAGACGCGCTGCGCCGCAATGTGGTCGAACACGTTCGACTGCTGGAAGAGACTTGAACAAGCGATCCCTCATCCGCCGAGCAATATCTCCACAAATGCGTCGATGTCAAAGTTGTCCAGCCGACCGTCGCCGTTGCAGTCGGCGCGGAAGTTAAACGTATCCCCGATCAGCGCCGCGACGAACGGATCAATGTCAAAATTATTCACCGCGCCGTCGCCGTTCATATCGCCGGGGCCGCCGCCGAAGCCGTTATTTGCGTGAATGCCCGCGCGCCGCAACACCGTCGCGCGCCCGCTCTCTTCAAACGCCACCACAAACAGCGTGTGATAGCCGCTGTCGATGAAGTTCCACAGATATGTGAAATCGTCTCGATCCGTCCGCGCGGCGCGATTGCCCGAATTCGCGAGTGCGATGATCGCCGCGTCCGACGTGGTGATCGCGCGATCGGTGATGACATGCACCGCGCTGGCGGTGCGATCGGCGCGCCGCACGCGCACCTGCGAAAAACGCGTCGTGATGTCGTTATGCCCGGTGTTCGTTGGCGCCAGCAAGTTCATCGCCGGCGGCGCTCGATCCACATAAAACGGCACACGAAACGCCTCGAAAATCGGCCCGCCGCCGGTGCGATGCCGAAACGCGATCACCTTGAGATAGTGCGTTCCCTCGTCCAATCCACCCGCGTCGATTGACTGCACATACGTGCCGGTCCCGCCGCCGTGCAGCGGTGAGCGCTGCGTCACAAATTGCTCACAACCAGCGCCAACGCCGTGCAGCATGTCGATTTGGCCATTGCCGTTGTAATCGCCGCCGCCGTCGATGCGAAAGACCGCATTGTCGTCTTCGTGTGGATCGAGCGGATCGGCGTCGCTGGTTTGCAGGCGGATGTCGAAATTCCCGGTCACCACCGGAATGCGCGTCAGTCGCCGCGTCGCCAGCGGCGCGCCGGCCGCGTCGGGCTCGATGAACGACGCCGTCGGCTCAAGCGTGACCACACCGACAGGCCGCGCCGGTCCGTACATCACAAAACCGCGACGGTTGATGTTGCGCGGGACTCGCATCGTCACGCGCCGATCGGCGCCGACCACCAGCACGCTGCTGATCTGATCCGTCGGATCGATGGCCGGGTCGCTTGCGTTTCCCGTCAGTTCCTGCAAGCGTGTGTCAGGATCAAACGCGGTCTGCACCGTCCGCTCGTCATAGCGCGTCTGTGAAATGTCGCCGTTGTCGTTCAAACCGACCAAGAGCACATTGTTGCGCTCGTAGATCAAGACATCCGCCTGATTCACGCGCACCAGCCAGGCGTCGCGGGCGTATTCGTTATGAATATCCACCAGCCGCGCCGCCAGATCGCCGAATTGCCCGCCAAGCGCGTCGCCGCGGCCGGGCTGTGGAAACGACCGCGGACCAAATTCGCCCGCGTTGAAATACACCAGTGGATAACCCGTCTTGGTCAGGATGAAGGCATGACCGAGGTTGTCGTCCTGGGGCGGGCCGTTGTCATGGCTGCTTACGAATGACACGCCGCGCGAGCCGTCGAACGCGCTGCCGTCCGATGCGTCGATTGTCGTGGCCAGAATATCATTCCATGCATTGAACCCGTTCGCGTTCAGAAAGCTGTTCATCGCGAAGAACAGCGGGAAGTCCAGGGCGTCGCGATTGCCGAAGCCGTCTTTGCGGATATAGCCCCCGACCACGCCGTAGTCGCCGTCAAACACTTCGCAAAACGAATACGGCGTCGTCGGCGAGCCGTCGAGATACGCGCGGCCGCGCTGCCAGACCACGTTGTCATAGAAATTGTCAAAGAACCATTCCGGCACGTGCTTCGCGGCGTCGATGCGAAAGCCGTCGACGCGCTGCACATCCAACATCCATTGAACATAGCGCAGCAACACGCCGGTCGCATTGTCCGTCACGGGGTCGCCGGCCAGCGGGTCGCTCGTGTTGAACGGATGAATCCCCAGCGCATTCGGCGGCAGCGACAGGTCGGGATACAGCGCGTAATTCGTGCTGCGAATGACGGCGTTCGGCAGGTTGGCGGGATTCGAATCCACCGGATGTCGAATGTAAACATGGTTCTTTTCCTGCGCGATGTCGATCAACCCCGAGAGCCGCATTTCGTAGCGCCCGCCTGCGGACGGATCGTGAAAATCGCCGTACGCATCGCCGGGCAACGACACGGTGAAGCCCGGATAACCTCCGGATGCCCCGAAGCCCGGCGTCGTATGGTCGCGAAAACCATTGTGGTTCACGATCAGATCAACGAACACCGAAACGCCCGCGCGATGCGCTTCATCGACCATTCCCCCAAACATGGCGGCGGTTCCATATTGCGTGGGAGATGAAGGCGAGCCAAGATTGAAGCGATCGTAGACATCGTAGCCCACGCTGCCGGGGCCTGTGTCGCCGCGCCCCGGCGGAGGCGTCCATAGCGCCGAGTAGCCGGTCGCGAACACATCGGGCATGCGGCGTTCGATGGTGTCCCAACGGCTCTCAAAATATTGAAGGATCACGTCGGCCGTCGCCGCGCTGGCGGCGGCGCAGATCAGCGTCGCACTCCCCAACATTTCAAATCTGAAGCGATGCATCTTTCCATCTCCGGCGCGCGGTGACTCCAAGCCGGGATATTGTAACACGGCGGTTCGCTGGGCCATGCGCCGTCCGTGAACGGAGGATGATTCGTGTAACATGCTCGTTTCGAGCGGTTTTCTCGGTCGGAACAGCCCGCAGTGGAGCACTCATGGGAAAAGATACGCCTCAAGACATCGCGGCCGCGACAAATTCGTTCCCCAACGGAACGGCAGAAGCCGCAAATATCGCTCCACCCCGCCGCCGCTGGCAGCGCTGGCTGATTGTGCCCGTATTGCTTATCGCACTGCTCTTCGGCGTGCCGTATGTGATCGGCATGTTTGCCGGCAAGGAGTTCAGCGGCGTGGGTCAGGCCTCGTTCGTCGCGCAGCCGGAACGCGTGTGGGAGAAAATTGTCGAGGCCGGCGGCATTCCGATCGCCGGCCGGGCGTGCGAACGTGTCACGCCGTTGCCGGATGAACCCGGCGGAAAGTGCTGGACCGAAGAACTCGGCGAAACGCAGCTAACGGTGCGGACCGTTTCCACAGAACCGCCGCGCCGCATCGTACGACAGATGACGGATTCGGTGGTGCCGATCCGCATGACATCAGAATGGGTGATTGAACCGGAAGGCAGCGGCTCGCGCGTGACGATCAGAACAAGCGGCACAATCGAAGACGGCACATGGCACGTTCCGCTGTTTCGATTCATCATGATCACAATGAACGGGGCGAACTCCGGCCCGCGCGAGTACTTGCAGGCATTGAAGGCGTCATTGGGCGAAAAGTAGGCAGGCGTAATCAGCGCAAATTGATCCGAGCCGCGCCTACCGCCGAGCCGCGCCCGTCTTACAGAGCCGCGACCGTTCGGGTAGCACCGGCATCTTGCCGGTCGTCTCTTCCGATCCGAACCGCGCCCGCCAGGAAGCGGTTGCCGGCGGGCGCAGCACCGCATTGAGCGCATTTTCAAAGTTGGTCTTGCGGGTGCGGGCTTCCAGCCAGCCTTTCGTGCGGACTGGAAGCCCGCACTCCCCCGCCAGACGGTTACGTTTTCATTCCCTCATAATGCACGAACCGCTGGCTGCCGCGCATGACAAGCAGCGTAAGCCCGAGAATGAGCAACAGCAGCAGCCACGCCATCCCGCTCGCATAGCCCATCTCGTGAAAATCAAATGCCTGGTTGAATAGATAGAAAACATAAAAGCGCGTCGCGTCGCCCGGGCCGCCGCCGGTCATCACGTATGCCTGCGTAAACACCTGAAACGCGTTGATTAACGCGATGATCGTGTTAAAGAAAATCACCGGGCTGAGCATCGGCAGCGTGACATTCCAAAAGCGGCTCTTTCCGGTCGCCCCATCGATCTCCGCCGCTTCGTACAAATCACGCGAGATGCCCTTTAGCCCCGCGAGATAGATCATCATCGTACCACCGACGCTCCACAAACTCATGATGACAAACGCCGGCACGCCCCATACGCCCGCGTCGCTCGTGAACCACTTCGGCGGATGAGCTCCAATCCATCCCGCAGGCCGCATCAGCAACGCATTCAACAGGCCATACTCGTGATGAAACACCCACTGCCAGAGCACGGCCACGCCGACGCCCGCCAGCACGCTCGGTAGATACCAGATGCTGCGAAACACGCCGATCCCGCGACTCTCGCGGGCCATCAACAGCGCCGCCCCCAGCGCTGCCGCCTGCCCCAGCGGCACGGCCAGCACGACGTAATACGCTGTTTTCATCAGTGAATGATGAAAGCCCGCGTCGTGAAGCAGCATGTGCCGATAGTTGTTCATGCCGACCCAACTCGCGTGGTCCAACGGCGTCAGGCCGTTCCAGCGCATGAATGACAGCAATAGCGACAGCACGATCGGAAACGCCGTGAACGCGAAGAACCCAATCACCCAGGGACTGATGAGCGCCCTGCCGGCGCGCTCTTCGCGCCGCGCGAGCCGCCCGGGTTGCGTCACCGTCCACCAGAGCGCCAACGTCGCGAGCGCCCCAAACAACGGAACAAGTATCCACATCGTTGTCGAACGCCAGTTCACGCGCTCCACCGATTTCAGCTTCGCCGCGCTCTCGTTCTCCGCGCGAAAACTGCTCCAGTCGCGCTCCACCTGATCCATCGCCGCGCTCACCGGCAACGCGCCGCTCTTAAACACGTCTTCCAGTCGCACACGCAGATGATGCAGATAGCGCGGATCGGCCGGCCAGTCGATCGGCCGCGCGTACGGCACGCCGTCGAGATACGCGCGGTCGTTGTCGGGCTTCGCCGCTGGGTCGAGAAACAACGGGCTTTCCGCGACGCTGCGCAGCGTGGGAATCGCCAGCGCGGTTTTGCACATGAGCTCCTGCCCCGGCTTGCCGCAAAGGTAGCGTATGAGTCGCCACGCCGCGTCCGGGTGTTTCGAGGCCGATGACATCGACCAGCTTGTCGTGAAAATGCCGTTGGCCGCTTGTTTGCCGCGCGGCAGCGGCGCGAAATCCCACTCGAAGTCGGTGATGTGGCGATATGTCGGGACTTTCCAGCGTCCGAACGGACCGGTCATGCCGATGCGCCCGCTCAGAAACGGATCCTGCCCGGTTTCGAGCTGCGTCTTCGCGGAAAAAAGCGTACGTTTTTCGTCGAAGAACCAGCTCCGCATGCGATCCAGCTCGCGTCGCAGCAGCGGATCAGCCAGTCGAAACTCGCGCCAATCCGGCGACGCAAAGTCCACGCCCTGCGTCCAAACATAGCAGCGAATCGCCGCTTCCCAGGTGTTGAATTCCGCGCCGTAGCAATTGTCGCGCTTCGCGATCGTCCGCGCCGCCGTCAGAAACTCGTCCCACGTCCAATCCGCGTGGGGCAGCGCAGCGCCTGCCTGGCGGAAAAGGTCGACGTTGTAGTAGAAACCAACCGTCGTAAAGTCCTTCGCGATTCCATAGAGCTTGCCGCGCCCCGCGATCTGCAATTGCTCATCAAACCGGAAGCAGTCCAACACCTGCGGGTAGTAGTCTCCAACATCGATCGCTTCGGCATCGCCACGCTCCGTGTCACGACGCATCCACGGCTCGATCTCAGCCAGCAGCCCCTTTGACGCCCAGTCAGCGAGTTTCTCGTAACCGACATACATCACATCCGGCGGATCGCCCGATGCAAACATCGTCTGGCATTTATTCACATACGCATCCGCCATGCCCGGATTGATCCGCAGCGTTTTGATATCCGGGTTGCGACGCTCAAAATCCGCGAGCAGCTCCGCCACAATCTTGTCTTCGTCGCTGTCGCCCCAATGCAGAACGGTGAGTCGAATCTGGCCGGGCGCTAGTCTTTCCGCGCGCAGCGGCCGCGTAGCCACCCAATAAAACGACCACAACACAAGCCCGACCGCAAAAACTGCGACCGCGCCGCGCGCGATCCGGCCAAGAACGGACAAAAATCGCGATACGAAGGTCATTCAGTTGGATACGGTCCGCGAAAACCCGCGCGGCATCAACCGTTCGGTTCGAATTGAATTATCGCGCCTGACTGACAAAGCTCCGCCCGCAATGACGCGGTTGCGCTTTGTTCAGCGCCGCTCCAGCCGAATCCAGCCGCGCCCGCTTTGCGAACCCACGCGCCGCGAATCGCTGTATGCGTCACTTTACGCATGCACCGGTGCTCCGCGGAATGAACGAATTCGCTTCGCCGCGTCGCGCAAAATGTCATCCTCTTTCGCAAAGCAGAACCGCAGCAGCTTCTCGCCGGCCGAGCTTTGATAAAACGCCGTCCCAGGAACGCTGGCCACCTTGGTTCCTTCGAGCAGCGACATCGCGGCGGCCTTGGCCGTCGGGAAACCGAGGTGCCCCACTTCGGCCAGCACATAGTACGCGCCTTGCGGAACGATCGGTCGCAGCCCGGCGTCGCTGAGACCTTCGCACAGGATGTCGCGCTTGCGCTGATAGTCGGAAGCGAGCTTGCTGAAATACTCCGGCGGCGATCGAAAACCTGCCGCGACGCCGTGTTGCAGCGGCGTTGGCGAGCAAACGTAGAACAAGTCACACGCCAGCGTGATCGCGCGTGCGAGCGCCGGCGGAGCGACCGCGTAGCCGACTCGCCAACCGGTGATGCTGAATGTTTTTGACAGCCCCATGAGCGTCACCGTGCGTTCGCGCAGATTTCCGATCGTCGCCGGCGAAATGTGCTTGCGTCCGTCATAAACGATGTACTCGTAAATTTCGTCTGTGATCAGCAAGAGATCGTGTTCGCGGCAGATGCGGTCAAGCATGGCATACTCGGTCGGCCCATACATCTTGCCGCTGGGGTTCGACGGCGTGCATAGCACGATCGCGCGTGTGTTGGGTCGAATCGCGGCGCGCAACCGCTGCTCGACGATCTCAAAATTCGGCGGATCGAGCGCGACGAATTGCGGCTCAAGTCCGGCGAGTAGCGACGCGTTAAGGTGATAGCCGTAGTAGGGCTCAAACAGAATGATCCCGTCGCCAGGGTTCAGGCAGCCCATGATCGTGCAGGCGAATCCGCCGGACGAGCCGACCGTGACCACGATTTCGGCGCGCGGGTCCGCTGTAATGTTGTTGTCGCGGCGCAGCTTTTCGGCGATCAACTCGCGCAGCTCGATGATGCCTTCTGGAAATGAGTACATCGCCCGACGATCCTGAATCGCCTGGATCGCGCCGTCGCGGACTAGCGGTGGCGTGGGCAAGTCGCCGAGGCCCTGACCGAGATTGATGCCGCCCACGCGCTCGCATTCGCGCGTCATGTTGCGGATTTCGGATTGAGTCATGTCGGCGATTCGAGCGGAAATAAACGGCTTCATGCGGCGGCTCCGAGCGTTCGTCGGCTATGAGTAACAGGCGTATTGTAACGATTTTGGTCCGTCGAATTCGCCGCCGTCCGCTCAGCGCCGCGTCGTCGCGCGGTCACCGGCATCCGGCCGGTCGTTTGACCCGCGCCATTCCGCCACCGAACTTTCACGTTCAACGGCTGGCGCTTCAAAATGACGCCGCCTGTTGAATGGCGACTGCGCCTTGGGCTACTTTATCGCCGTACCCATCTCCCTTACATTAGCATGGTCGGGTTTTATCGCCGCGCCTGTTTTTCTGCATGTTGAATCTTGAATTCCCCGGAGCCCACGTGAGTAAGCTTATCATTGCGATTTGCACCGCTGCCATAACCACCGCCGCGTTGGCCCTCGACCTCACCGACGACCAGCGCGCCGAATTGTCCAAGTATTTCGGCTTCGGTCCGATGCAAATCTACAAGCTGAAAATGGGCCTGAGCCAACTGAGGCTGGCCGATTTGAACAGCGACGGCCGCACGGACATCGCGCTTTGGAACGCCAGCCGCAACCGTATCGAGGTACTCCTTCAACCTGACCCAAACGCGACGACAAAGCCGGCGGCCAACGCCGCGCCGTCGTCTGAGCGAAATGATATTCCCGATCGCGGACCGCTGACAATCGACAACGTGCCGCTGGCCGCGCGCGTGGCCGCGATGGAAATCGCCGAGTTGACCGGCGACAAGCACGCTGACATCGTATTCTTCGGCGAGCCGCGCGAGCTGGCCATCCTGCCCGGCAAAGGCGACGGCACATTCGGTTCGCCGGATGGAACCCGCGCACCAGACGGCGAGCCGCGGCCGGGCTGCATCGCGGTAGGCGACTTCAACAGCGACGGTCGCGCCGATGTCGCCCTGCTCGGGAATGAGGTGATCCAGATTTTCGGGCAGAAAGATGGCGGCGGACTTGGGAAGCCGACGCGCATTGTCCATAACATGAAATCGCCCGTGCTGATGTTGAGCGCCGATGTGAATCATGACGGCCGCGCCGATATCCTTGTCGGTTCCGACGAAGACGAATACGGCGTCTATGTGTGGTTGCAGGAAGAGGCCGGCAACATGGGTCCGCTGCGCCGCGCGCGCGTTCCCAAAATGCGCAGCATCTCCGTCGCGCCGCGCATCGGAGCGAAAGGCGACGACATTTTCGCGATCGAGTCCGTCGGCGGCCGCCTGAAGCAATATCAATGGGAAGTGGAGCCTTCCGCCGGCGGCGCCGAGGATTGGCCGCAGCTGAGTTTCGGCTATCCGATCCGCAGCCAGAGCAAGCGCCGGCCGATCGCCATCGGCGATATCACGGGTGACGGCAAGACGGATGTCGTCGCGGCCGACCCCGACGCGGCGCAACTGATTCTTTTTGAGCAGGGGGCGAACGGCCTGCGGTCAGGCGTGGCGTTCCCCGGCCTGTCGAAAACGCTCGACATTTGTATCGCCGATATCGACGGTGACGGCAAAAATGAACTCCTGAGCGCCAGCGCCGAGGAAAAAACGGTTGGCGTTTCGCGCTTTGCGAGCGGCCGCCTGAATTTTCCAACCGCGCTGGCGATCTCGGGCGAGCCGCTGGCGCTCGCAGCCGGCGCTCTGAAAACCGGCGGCAGCTCGCGCCAACTCGCCGTCGTCACACGCGAAAAAGGCAAGGCCACGCTAGGTGTCGTGGAGGCCGCCGATCAGAAATCGATTCAGTCGTTTGAGATTGACGAACTAAGCGATGATCCAGGCGGGCTGCGATTTTTCGATGTCAATCAGGACGGGTTGAACGACCTGTTGCTCTTCGTGCGATTCGCGCCGCTGCGCACGTACCTGCAACGCACGGACGGTAGCTTCGAGGCGTTTAAGGGACCGGCCACGCGCGAAGGATTGGTGAAAGACGCCGCGATCGAATCGTCCGCGTTCGTGGATGTCACCGGCGACGGCAAACCCGAAGTCATTATTGCGCAGAAGGGACTGGCGCGCGCGCTGATTGTTCGCGAAGGCCAATGGACCGTGGTCGATCAATACAACCCCGAAACCAGCGATGCCCAGATCGGCGGCGTTGCGGCGATCTGCGGCGAAAAGGCAGGTAGCCCGACAATCACGTTATATGACAAGAAGTCCCGCGAAATCGTCATCATGCGGCGGCGCGACGATGGGACGTACGCCGTGGCGCAGTCGATGCCCGTCGGCGCGTTCGAGCTGACAGCGATGACGGACGCCCCGCTCGACGGCGGAAAGCCCGCATTGCTGCTGGCTGACGCGAAAACGCTGCTTGTGCTGCGCCCTGGGCAGCGCCCGGAAACGCTGGTGGAGAAGCACTCATACGAATCGACGACGAAAGACGCATGGTTGATGGACACCGTCATCGGCGACATCAACGCGGACGGGCTGCGCGACGTCGCGGTGCTGGACTCGCGAAAGGCGAATGTCGAGTTGGTGACAACGATGCCGGATGGCAGCCTGGAACGCGCGATGACGTTTCAGGTGTTTCAGGGCAAGCGATTCCGTGACGATCCGGACACGCGCGGTGAGCCGCGCGAAGCGCAAATCGGCGATGTCACCGGCGACAACAGGCCCGATCTCGTCGTGATCGTCCACGACCGTGTGATCGTATATCCCGGACAGTAGCCGGCGTCGACGACGGCGCCGCGGCTGCTAATCTTCCCAATCGAGCCGCATGCCGCGCAGCTCGCGGCGTAATTCCTGCAAATCCCAGATGAACTGGTGAGGCGACGGCGTAATCACCAGCAAATAACGCCCGTCCGGCGAAAAATCCAAATCCACGATCACGTTCAATCGCGGATTCGGCAGGCGCACCAACACGCGGCCGTCTTCCGCGCTCACAAGCTGCACGTCATACGCGGACTTGGCGATCGCCAGGATTCGGCCATTCGGGCTGAAGGCCATCGGCCCGGCCATCGGCTGCGCCGGCTCGCGTGGGATGCGAAATCGAGCGGCGTCGCGGGCCAAGTCCCACACTTCCACGGAATCCGGCGTGCAAACGGCCGCACGATCGCCGCGCGGCGCCACGCGGCCTTCGACATGTTCGCCTTCGAATTCGTGTGATGCACCGCCGTCCAAACGCATCAATATCGCGCGATGCTGCGTTCCTTTCCAGTTTCCGACGAAAGCCCAGTGGCCGTCGGCGCTGATCGATGGGTTCACTCCACCCGGCGCGACGCTTCGCTCAAATAGCACAGCGTCCGTCTCAAGGTCTTTCACAAACACCTGCTGCGTGCCGGCGACGATCAACCGCCGACCATCCGCCGAAATGCCGATATCGTGCGCGGCATACGGCATCGGCACGATGTGCATCGGGGTGAGCCCCGTCGTCGAATCAGAAACATCCAGCCGGCCGTGCAGCACGCGCCCGTTCGACACAGCGTAGACATGCGGGGAGTTCGGCGGAGCCACGATGCTGCGAAGATTTCTCGCCGCGAGTTTCGCCAGTGATCCGCCGCTTCTGGCGTCGCGAATCACACCCGCGCCGTTGGAGATATTTGAAAGAAAGCGATCACCGTCGCCGATGAATTGCCCGCGCCGCGCCGTCATCGATTCGCCAAGATCGAACTCGCGCATCACGCTGACGTCAACCGCTTCCCAAAGCCGCACGCGTCCGTCGTACCAATGCGCCATGCGGTCGGCCGCGCCGATCATCCGGCCGCCCACCAGCGGTTGGATCCACTCCCGGCCACAGGTCAAATCCCAAATCCATGTCTGTGATTCCCATCCCCACGAAAAGAGCCGGTCGGAGGTCGCGCCAAAAGCGAGCGTCACCACCTGCGCGTTATGCCCGTGCAAATCGCGCGGCGGGGCATCGGTCAACAGTTCGAACACGCGAATATTGTGGTCCTCGCCGCCGGCGACGATTTTTTGTCCATCGCGACTCCAGGCCACGCTCATCGGGTTGGACGCCACGGGCAATTCGCGCAGCACACATCCCTGTTCGATGTCCCAGATCGCCACGCGCCCCGCCCAATAGCTCGCCAAGGCCAGTTGCGTGCCATCCGGGCCGTAAGCCAATTCGGTGACTGGAAAGTCCGGTCGAACGCTCAACGGCGGCGCGCTTTGGTCGAGCGAGTGGATCGTCACGCTTCCGTCGCCTTCGATCGCGGCAGTTTCGGCTTGGTCGTGTGCGAAGGAACAAATACCCAGCCCGCCTCCCGCCGGGCCGTGAATTTCCAGCAACTTCGTTGCGGTGGCGATGTCCCATACGACACATGTCGCGGCGCGCTCGAATGTGTATCGTGCGGACAAATACCGTCCATCCGGGCTGAACATCAGCCGCGAGGCCAGCCCGCCCGGCGCTTCCAGATTTGCGATCACCGCGCCGTCGTACATCGCGCGCACCGTGATCCCGCCGCCGGGGTTGAGCACCGCCACGCGATCGATCGTCCGCAGTCCCATCGCAAACGCCACCGGCGCGTCATCGAGCTCGCGTACCAGCCGCAAATCGGAAAGGGCCAGACACGCGGCGGCTTCGTCGCGCAGGAGCGGATCGTTTCGAATGTCCCGCGCCGCCGCAATCGCCGCGAGGCTTTGCACGCGTCGGCCGATGCGGTCGCTATAGCGTCCCGCCCGCGCTTGCGCCACCAGCGAATCCCACAGGCGCGAGCGAGACGACAAGTACAGCGACCAGGCGACGATCGCGCTGGCGGCCAGCAGCGCCACGAAGCCCAGCCCAACCAGCAGCGAGCCGCGATGTCGGCGAAATTGCTTGCGCAGCACATACCAACCGCTGTCGCGTTTCGCGCTGATCGCCTCGCCCGCGAGATAGCAGCGCAATTCGCGGGCCAGCTCACCGGCGGATTGATAGCGCCGCTCCGGCTCCTTCGCCAGGCACTTCAGCGCCACCGCTTCAAGCTCGTCATCGATTTCCGCGTTCAACGTGCGTGGAGGGGATGGCGATGCCGATTCGATGCGCTCGATCAGCGTTCGTACGCCGCCTTCCAGCGGATACGGATGCTCTCCGGTCAATAGTCGATACAAAATCACGCCCAGCGAATAGACGTCGCTGCGCATGTCCACGTCCGCCGCGCCGCGCGTCACCTGCTCCGGCGATGCCCAGGGCAACGAGCCGACGAACTGCCCGGTCTGAGTCTGGTCACGCGCCTCGTCGTCGATCTCCGACTGCTTGGCCAGCCCAAAATCCAGCACATGCGGCACGCCCGCGGAATCCACGCGAATATTCGCCGGCTTCAGATCGCGATGAATGATGCCGCGCAGATGCGCCGCCTCGATCGCTTCCGAGACGCGCGCCACCAGCGACACCACCCCGCGCATGTCCATTCGCGCCGACGCGACGTATTCCTCCAGCGTCGCACCGTCAATGAAATCCATCACGAAGTAGTTCCAGCCGCCGGATTGGCCGCTGTCGTAAATCGGCACGATGTTTGGGTGTTTGAGCTGTGCGAGAATGCGAACCTCGCGCTCGAATCGCGCCCGATCGGCGGCGCTGGCCAGCGCGCCGCCGCGGATCAGCTTGATCGCGACGGTCCGCCCCGTACTGGTCTGCACAGCGCGAAACACCACCCCTTGCCCGCCGCGCTGAATTTCCTTTAGCTGAACAAATCCCGGCAGAGCAGGTGCTTCACCGAGGGCCAACCCCGAGTGTCCCGTCGTCGATCGCACCGTCGATCGCCCGGCCACCCAATCCGCGGCGCGCTTCTTGGCGGCCACCGCTTCGCGCAGCGCCGCGTCGATCTGCTGTTCATGCGAATCGTGGTGAGAGTCGGTCATCGATCCAAGCGCCTTGAACCAGTATCGATACGTCTGACGGCTCGCGCGGATTCGCTGCACTTGCATTCAAGTCGCCGCGCGCGGCGACCGATGCGCCGCGGCCCGCCCTGACCGCTTTCCGGGGCCGGGAACTCGGCGCTACACCGTTGTGCCCAGTAACTCACGCAAACGGTCATGCGCTCGGGCGCGCAGCATATGCACCGCGCCGGCTGATTTTCCCAGCGCCGCCGCGACGTCTTCAATTGAGCGGCCCTCCAGGTCGTACATTTGAACCGCGATGCGATAGCTGTCCGGAAGAGCCTGCACGGCCGCGGACAGCCGGGCGCACGCTTCGTTGGCCGCGAACTCCTGACTCGGCGTCGTCGTCGTTGCACCGAGCAATTCCACCAGCGCCACCATCGATTCCTGCGTCGCCTTGGGCACGATGCGCCGCTCCGGCTGCGGTTGCTTTTGACGACTCAGCGCCCGGATTGCGTCCAGGAGGTTGTTGTCGGCGATGCGCCCCAGCCAGCGTGCGAACGGTTCGCCGCGCGACGGGTCATAGCGCGAGATGTGCAGAAACGCCTCCAGATACGTCACCTGCATCACATCCGCGGTATCGAGTACGGCGCGCCACTTCGCCGGAATTTCCAGTCGCCGCTCCACGGCCGGCCCATGCTGGAGCAAAAGCGACCGCAGCGCGCTCTCGTCGCCCTGCGACGCGGCTGTCTCCAACTGGCGCAACTCGACCGGATTCGTGGACATCGACCCTCGTTGCGTCATCGTACTCGCGCCGCGCGACTCTCGAAACGCCAAGCGCCGCCGCAGCACCGGCCGCTGCGGTTCATGTCGAATCAAGCTCATTCCGCGATTCGCATCCATTTGACACCTCTCGGCACGCGTGCGGTCGCAGTCCGTTGGCGGCCCACGTGCGCCGCCATGTACTCCGCGTCGTCCTGTGCCGGCATTCACGGGTATTTGCAGAATCGTGGGCGAATCGCCCGCAGGCGGGTAAACTTCCCGATATCCGACGTGTCTGATCCGAATGCGGCGAAATAGCACGCGGTTTTCAACGATGCATCGCCGCTGCCAAAGGAGCGTTTGCAATGGGCCTGATGGACGGAAAAAAGGGCTTCATATTCGGCGTCGCCAACGATCACTCGCTTGCCTGGCATATCGCGGAGCAGCTACACAAACACGGTGCGCAGCTCGCGTTCAACCATTTGCCAAACCCCAAGATGGAGCGTCGCGTGCGCCAGCTCGCCGAGCCGATCGGCGCGAAAGTCATCGCGCCATGCGATGTATCAAACGACGAGCAAATCCGCGCATGCTTTCATCAGGCGGCCGAGACGCTCGGTCCGCTCGACTTTGTTGTGCATTCCGTCGCATATGCCAATCGCGAGGCGCTCTATAACCCGTTTTACAAAACCAGTCGCGCGGACTTTTTGCAGGCGATGGACATCAGCGCGTATTCGCTCATTACGATCTGCAATCAGGGGCTGCCGTTCCTGAATTCCGGCGCCTCGGTGTTGGCGCTCAGCTACTTCGGCTCTGTAAAGGTCATCCCCAGCTACAATGTCATGGGCGTCTGCAAGGCCGCGCTCGAGTCCTCCGTGCGATACCTCGCCGCGGAGCTTGGTCGCGAAAAGCAAATTCGCGTCAACGCGCTGTCCGCCGGGCCGTGTCGCACGCTCTCGGCCGCGGGCATCGACGGCTTCGACAAGATGCTCGCTCACTATCCGACCAAGGCCCCGCTCGCCCGCAACATCGAATCCGACGAAGTTGGAAAGAGCGGGCTGTATCTGCTGAGCGAACTGGCCAGCGGCGTAACCGGCGAAATTCACTACGTCGACGCCGGCTATAACGTGATCGGGTGGTGAGCCGGTGTATGGGTTTTTCCAATTGAGCCAGACTCGGTATCGCGGCAGCAATTACCGGCGCGCAAAACGGGATATGCACTCTGCAAATTAGGGTTCACGTCGCACGTCAATACGCAACTCGGGAGGAGTGTACATGTCCATTCGATTGGTTGGTGCAGGAATGCTGTGTTTCTGGTTGACGGTAGGTGCGGGTGGTTGCCCTCAATCAGCCGACCCCAGTGGGGCCAGCGGCAATTCCAGCAGGGACGGCAATAGCGTCGTCAATATTGGGGACAACGGCAACAACAATGGCACATCTAATGAAGACGACAATAGCATGTTTGGCGACGACCAAAATGGCACGCCGATCCGCAATGACAATAGCGACGATCGTGACAATTTGACTTTCAACTTCCGGGCGGGCGAGACCAATCCGCCGCCCGAATTCTTTTTTTCGTTCCGGACGGTGATCAATTTCGATCGCCTGCCAAGCGGTGCCGCCATTCCGGACAATACGGTGATTACCGACCAATTTCGAAGTCAAGGCGTGGTATTTTCGACTCGATTGGGTCGAGCCCGCACTGTAAGGGGGAACGACAACGATCGGTCCGGCTGGGGCGCGGATTGGACAAGCGAGCCCAACACGCTCGGGATCGAAAACTCGACGCTGCTCGTCGCGGAATTCGTCGGATCGACTCCGGATCGCGTGGGCGTGGTGTTTGTGGATTCGCCGCACAACGATCCATTTACCATTCGCGCATTCGACGCCGATGGAATCGTGGTGGACGAACAGACGGTGAACTCCGCCGACACCAGCGCGCAGAGCGTCGGCAACGCCGAAGATATTTTCCTGGGCGTGGTGCATGATCGCGGCATCGCCCGTGTCGAAATGTCAGTTGCGTTCATCAGCGGTGGCGGACTGTCGGGTTGGGAGATCGACGACTTTCAATTTGGGCAATAAGCAAAAAACGCCGAAAAATCCTCCGTGTTCTTCCTCCGGCGCGCACGTTTGCCCTGCCGATCAACAACGTCAGGGCACGTAAACCCAGATCGGCGGTTCGAAGCGATCGGGCAGCACGAGATTCGCCGCAAGCACGGCCGCGCAGATCGCGATCACGCAGCACGCGACGGCGAATGGGCCGATCTGTCTGAAACGCCGACCGGCGGCTCGCGCGATGCCGAGCATGGCGGCAGCGCTTGTCAACGTCGGCGCCATCCACGCCAGCGGCAGGGCAAAATCCGGTGCGGCCGCCGCGCCGAGCGCAACCGCCAGGCTGCACCACACGCCAAGGGCCGGCAACCAATATGCGGCCACGCGCGCTCGGCCCTTCCATGTGACGCCAGCCACGCGCAACAGTCGTGCATCCGTGGCGGGCCACACGAGGCCCGCGTAGAGCGCCGCGCGCACTACAAGCAGCGCGGGAGCCCACACGACCAGTGCCGTGCGGGCGCATGCCGCGGGACTCGCATCACAGTGCAGCGCAATTCCCAGGGCCAGCAGCGCGGCGCAAATCAGCGTAATCCAAAGCTCGCCGAGCACGAACATCACGAGGGCGGCGGAAATCGGCGCGGTGACGCTTGTTCGCGTGAGCCTGGCGCTCGGGCGTGCCGCGCCGACGATCAGCTCAAATAACGAACGGATCAAAAGCTGATGCGGCTGCCAGACATCCGCCGCGTCGAGCCACGTCGGCTCATTTACGCGGGCCGCGCCCGCGCGGAGCTGATTGATGTCAAACGCGCTGCCGCATTCCGGGCAGCGCGCGTTGGCGAAGCCGCGCAGGTCGTAGCCGCACGCCGGACAATCCAGCGCGGCCTCATCATCTCGCGCGTCGATCTGAGCCGGCGCTTCGTCCGGCGTGATTCTCGCAACCAGCTTGCGCGGGAGCATATCGTCGCATTCTGGACGCGAAGCGCGCCGGCGTCACGCGCGGACTGTGGCCGCCCGTTCCGAGACTGCTTTCAATTGTCGCAGTAACGTCGCTACCAACAGCTCCGGCGCCAGTAGTCGCTTCGGCAGTCGCCAGTGAATCGTGTTACCGTCGGGCGTGCGCGGCGAGCCTGGACCTTCGGCGAACAGCGGCTGCACGGCCTGCAAATCGTCGATTGAAAAAATCACGTCCGGCTCGCGCAGCGTAATCGAGCGAACGCCCCAGGCGCGGGCGAGCACGCGAATCTCCGCCAGCGAGATCAGCGTTTCCACGTCTCTCGGCGGCGCGCCGAAAGCATCCGCCAGGTCGCCGCGCAGCGCTTGAATGTCCGCCGGCGTTCGGCATGCGGTCAGCCGCTTGTAGATTTCCATGCGCTGCTTCTCGGCGTGAACATAGCTGCGCGGAATCGAGGCGTTCAGGCCGAGGTCCAGCCCGACCGGTCGATACGGATCGACGGTTTCGCCGCGCAATCGGCGCGTCGCTTCGGCGAGTAACTGGCAGTACATCTCATACCCGACGGCTTCGATCTGACCGGACTGCTCCGGGCCGAGAATATTTCCCGCCCCGCGAATTTCGAGATCACGCATGGCGATCTGGAATCCCGAGCCCAACTCGCTATATCGCTCGATCGCTTTCAGCCGGCGGGCGGCTTTTTCAGTGAGCGGCGTCTTGCGGGGCAGAAGCATGTATGCGTACGCGCGGTGCTTCGAGCGGCCGACACGCCCGCGAAGCTGGTGCAGATCGGCCAGCCCGAACCGATCGGCACGATTGATGAAGATCGTGTTGGCCGAAGGAATGTCCAGACCGGACTCGATGATATTCGTGGAAACCAGAACATCAGCGCGGCGCTCGAGGAATGCCAGCATGACTTCCTCAAGCTCGGAACCGTCCATCTGGCCGTGGCCGACAACGACGCGGGCGTCGGGCACAAGCGCCCGAATCGCATTGGCGATGTTGTGGATGTCCTTGACGAAGTTGTGAACGAAATAAATCTGTCCTTCGCGAGAAAGCTCGCGGACAATGGCTTCGCGAATGACCTTGTCGTCCCAGGGCCGAACCTGTGTGACAATCGCGCGGCGATCGAGCGGCGGCGTGGCGAGCGACGAAATATCGCGGATGCCGACGAGCGCCATATGCAGCGTGCGCGGAATAGGCGTGGCGCTGAGCGTAAGCACATCCACGGTCGCGCGAAGCCGCTTGAGTTTTTCTTTCGCATCGACGCCGAAGCGCTGCTCCTCGTCGATCACCACCAGACCCAGGTCAGAGAAATGCACATCCTGCGACAGCAGCCGATGCGTGCCGATCAAAATGTCCACGTCGCCGCGGCGCGCGGCGTCGACGATCTTCGCCTGTTCCGGTTTGGTCTTGAATCGCGACAAACCTTCAATTCGAAACGGGTAATCCGCAAACCGCGCGCGAAACGAGCGAAAATGCTGTTCCGCCAATACCGTGGTCGGCACAAGCACCGCCACCTGCTTGCCATACTCGACGACCTTGAACGCCGCGCGGATCGCGAGCTCTGTCTTGCCGAAGCCGACATCGCCGCATAGCAGACGGTCCATCGGACGGACGGATTGCATGTCGTTCTTGATTTCCGCGAGCGACTTAAGCTGGTCCTCGGTCTCTTGATAGGGAAACGACCCTTCAAATTCGCGCTGCCACTGCGTGTCATGCGGATAAGCGATGCCCGCCTGCGTGGCTCGGGCGGCTTGAATCGAAAGCAACTCGGCTGCCAGATCCGACACGGCCTCGCTCACGCGATCCTTGGTGCGTTTCCAGGCGCTGGTGCCGAGCTTGCTGAGCGCCGGTTTTCCTCGGCCGCTGCCGATGTATTTTTGAACGAGGTGAATCTGGCTGGTGGGGACGTTTACGACCGCCTTCGACGCGAACTCGATGACGAGGTATTCGTCCTTGCTGTCGGCGCGCTCCATGCCGCGGAGCCCGACGAATTTGCCGATGCCGTGAATCGTGTGAACGACATAGTCGCCCGGATTCAGATCGAAAAAACTGTCGATCGGGCGGGCAGGCGCGACGCGTCGCAGCCGCCGTCGCGGAAACTCCCGGTGAAAAATCTCGTGATTCGGCACATACGCGACATCGCCCCATACAAAACCGCGATGCAGCAGACCGACGGCTGTCCGCACACCGGCGGGCCGCTCGGGCAGTTCGCGCATTAATTCCTCGAATCGCTCCGCCTCCGGCGCGGAATCGCAGATCACGAATACGGCGCGATCGGCCGCCAGTTCAGACAGGTGCTTCAGCGCATCCGCGCCGCGCGCTTCAAACTGCGGCAGGCTCTGCGTCTCGAACGCGATCGACTCCGCAAGCTGACCCGCAAAACGCTCCAGAAATAGCTGCGAGCGCTGCGCGGCCAGCCGAAACACGGCTTCGACCGGATAGATCCCCTTCGGGTGATTCAGGCGCGTGAAGTACGCGCGGCCCATTTCCTGAATTTCGAGCGGCTCGCGCAGCGCGATGATCGTGTCGGCCGGCAGAAGTTCGAGCAGATTAGTGGTGACGTCCAGCGCCGCGGCCCTGACGCGCAGCGCGGGGATGCTGACGGCCGTCAGCGATTCGATCGAGCGCTGCGTGCCGGCGTCGAAGATGCGGATCGACTCGATTTCATCGCCGAAAAACTCAACACGCAGCGGATTGCGATGCGCGTGCGAATACGCATCGATGATCCCACCGCGCCGCGCGAAGTCGCCTGGCGCTTCAACCTGATCGCATCGACTGAATCCCTGCTCCGCAAGCCACGCCACCAGCCGTTCAGGATCGACCGCCTCGCCGACGCCAAGCGAAAAGGACTGCGCCGCGATCGCCTCAGGCGACGGCACGGCCTGCATCACCGCATGAATCGGCGCGGTCAGCCAGCGCGGCGTGCCACTTGCGCGCCCGCTTACGGCCATCGCGATACGCATGCGCTCGCCGACTACTTCGTCGTCGGGATCGGCTTCGCCAGGAAGAGTTTCGAGTTGCGGGAATAGTTCCGGCGTCGCCCCCAACGCCGTCTCAATATCATCGCGACTGTCGTCGGCGTCGTCGGCATGCGCCGTGAGCAGCAATAGCGGGCGATTCAATTGTTGAGCGACGGCCCCGGCCAAAATCGGCGCACAGGATCCCCACAGGCCTTCGGCCGCGACCACCCCCCGCTGAGCTTTCAGGGCCTCGGCAACCCGCGTGATGCGCGGATCGGCGAGCAGCGCGTCGAAACAACGCATACGCGGAATCTTATCGGCAAAGTCAATGACACGCGCCAACGGCGATCTGCCGCAACCGGCGCAGATTGCATCCGTCCGATGCCCGCGTTATCAAACAGGAATGCGACCAGACAGCCGAACCCCCGACCAACTCCGACCAGTCACGATCCAGCGCGGCTTCGTTTCTTCGGCGGCCGGGTCGGTCCTGATCCGCACTGGCGGCACCGCGGTAATCTGCACTGCCAGCATCGTCTCCGGCGTGCCCGAATGGCGCGAAGGGAGCGGCGCAGGCTGGCTGACGGCTGAATATGACATGTTGCCGGCCTCCACGGGCAGGCGTCGCTCGCGCAGCCGCGAGCGCGTGGACGGCCGCACCCGAGAGATCGAGCGCCTGATCGGCCGATCGCTGCGCGCGGCGGTGAATATGCCGCGCATGGGGGCGAACACGATCCATATCGATTGCGACGTGTTGGAAGCGGACGGCGGAACGCGCACAGCATCCATCACGGGCGCGTATGTCGCGCTGGTCGATGCGTTAGCGAGCGGCGCGAAGCAGGACTTGTGGGGCGACGATGTGCGTATCTGTGCGGTAGCGGCCGTGAGCGTCGGCGTCGTGGATGGCGACGTGCTGGTTGATTTGAATTATCGCGAAGACGTGCGGGCCGACGTGGATTGCAATCTCGTGATGACCGACGCCGATCAATGGATCGAAGTGCAAGCCACGGGCGAGCGAAGCACGTTTTCGCAGGAGCAGATGGGCGCGATGACGAGCCGCGGCGCGGCGGCCATTCGTCAGTTATTCGACGTGCAGCGGGCCACCCTGCGCGGGTAACGCGCCCCGCCCTCCGCGCGGAATGAGTGAATAAACCCCGATCAACGCCCGTCCAACTCCGCGAACGCCGCTGTGCGGCGAAAGACACAAGGAGAATCGGACATGCGTACGGCGAATACTCGTATCTGGGCGATTGGGGCCATCGGTTTTATCGGCGGAACGGTGTTTGGGGCAGACGCTGCTACGACGGCCGGGGTCACGGGCCGCGGACGGGACGCAACCGCAGTCGCCACGGCGAACTACACCGGTGAGGCCGGCTTTGCCCGCACGAACTCGCGAAGCGGCGAAGTGAATCAAGCTCGCGGCATTGCCGTCGGCTTTGATGAAAACGGCTTGGCGCTTTCGTTGAGCAACGCCGTCGAGCATCGCGGCCTCGCGGTTGCCAGCAATTTCAATATCAACATCGATCGAGATGGCGATGTGTCCACCAGTAGCGGAGTCGCGCTGGCCCGTGGCGGTCGCGAACGCGAGGTGAGCGTCGGTGGCGCGACCGGGCACAATCAGCCGGTCGTTTCGACCGCGACGGCGCGCACCGAGCGCGGCGGTCTGGCGCATGTGGTGACCCGCGCCGAGCAGCACCGCGCCCGGCCTGAGCGCGTGATCGTGCGGCGCATGCGCGGCCGGTGAGGCGACTGGGCCCAGCCAGAAAGCCGACCGACTGCATCCATACAACCGATTGGCTCGAGCTATTTGAATCCAGCGCCGCAACGGGTCGAAGTTGCGGCGTTTTTGTTGGTTGGCAGGTATGTCATGACTTCATTTTTCGCCGCTTTTCGCTCACATGGCGCGAAGCTTTCGTCCATGCGGCGTGGTGCTGTTTCAATGCGACCGAGACATTCAGCCATGTGGCTGAGGGACTTGCTCCATGGAGCGAGGCGCTTAGCGCGTGCGGCGTAGCCCATGCACAATGGAGCGGCTATCCTTAGGGGAATGCCAACCGGTGAAACACGATGATTGAGCGGCTCTACGTTCACAATTTTCGATGCCTTGAGAACTTCACCCTCGACTTTGCCGGGCAGCATTCGGCTCTTCTGATCGGCAAGAACGGCGCAGGCAAATCGACCGTACTGCACGCGCTGCAAGTACTCCAGTCAATCTGCCGCGGGCCCAACCGGGTCAGGGATGTGATCCGTGCGAAGGATTTCGCCCGGTTCGACAAGAGCCAACCGATGCGGTTCGAAATCGATGCGGTTCTTGAGCTGGGACGATTCAAATACACGGTTTCGTTCGAATGGCCCACAGACTTCTACGAAGCTCGCATTGTCGAGGAAACGCTGCTAAAGGATGGTGTAAGCGTTTTTACTCGACGGCAGGCGCAAGTTCAGACCGTGGGGGGGGCAGAGTTCAGACTCGATTGGCATGTATTCGCTCTGCCCGTCATCAATGAAAAGCCGCCCGAGCGCTCGATCCAAGATGTGAAGGCATTCTTTGCCACAATGATTCTGCTCGCACCGATCCCCCAGATGATGGAAGGATTCTCCGAGGAGCCTGCAACCGAGCTGGATCGGCACGGCTTGAACTATGCCTCATGCCTTCGCGCCATGCTGCAGCGGAAACCCAAAGCCTACGGTGAGTTTGAATCTTTCGTTCGGAACGTGCTTCCAGATTTTTCTTCGATCGAGAACGTGGATCGCGGCAAAGAAGGCGGCAGCCAGTTGATTGTTACGTTCGATCAACAAAATCCGCACCAGACCTTGCCACTTGATTTTGATGTTCTGTCGGACGGCGAAAAGTGCTTCATGCTTTCCGCTTACATTGCCGCCGCCAATGCGGTGCGTGCCCGCACCGATCCACCCGTCGTATGCGTGTGGGACGAGCCGGACAATCATCTTTCGCTCTCAGAGGTCGGACATTTCATTGCGGCCATGCGGAAGATGACCAATCGCGGCGGACAGTTCATTGCAACGACGCATCATCCGGAGACCATTCGGAAATTCTCCGACGACAATACGTTCGTACTCGTCCGCAAGTCTCACTTGGAACCGACTGTTGTTAAGCCGCTTAGTGCGTTCAGCTACACAGGCGACCTGATTCACGCTTTAGCCCGTGACGAGATTATCGGATGAGCGTGAACAAATACAAACCTCATGTCTACGTGATTCCAGAAGACGACGCCAACCGGCAAATTGCCAACGGCTTCGTGGGGCACGTTCGCGTGGCCACGCGGCAAGCGCAGGTGGTTGAACCCGCCGGCGGCTGGACCCGGGTGCTCGACACGTTCAAGAAAGGATACGTGCCGTTACTACAGCAGAGCGAGCACATGCATGTGGTCATGATTGTCGACTTCGATGGGGATGCCGTCGGACGCCGTTCGGAGTTCGAGTCCAAAGTTCCGGAACCGCTTCGATCCCGCGTCTTTGTGATTGGGCCGCGTGATACTCCCGAGTCCCTAGCGCAAGCGCTTGGGTTGAAGCTCGAGGGCATTGGACAGGCTCTCGCGGATGAATGCGACGGCGAACAGACGGATATTTGGAATCACGAACAGCTCCGACACAATGAAGCTGACCGACTTCGCCTGCTCCAGACCGTCAAGGGTTTCCTGTTCGGTTGAGTCTGTATGAATGCCAATGCGCGGCTACTGTCGCGCGAGCTCCGCTTCCGCCGCAATAAAGCCGAACGCCGGCCAGCTCTTGCCCGCGACGACGCGTTCGAGAATCTCGCGAGCGCGCCGCGATTCGCCTTTGAATTCGAAATGCATCGCAACCCCATAGCCGAGCGTGGCCACAGCCACGTCATCGCGCGTCGGCGAAAGCAAGCCCTCGGGCGATAACAAGCCTTTGTACATCAATAAGCGCCTGTGATACGCGGTGTTTTCGATGATATTCATGTCCTGCGATATCGGTTCGAGCAGGTCGGCGGCGGCTTTGGCTCGGCCGAGTCGCATGAGCGTCAGATACATCCAATCGCTGACAGCGACGAGATTGTCGTCGTACCCGCGCGTGTGGCGCATCGTCTCGTTTAGCGCTTCGAAAGCGGCCTGAAAATCGCCGTTGAAATAGTGCGCCAGCGCCAGATGGTACGACACATTGAATTTCAAAGTCGTCAGCGGAATATTCTTCGCATTCGGCATGCCGTCCGGCTCAACCTGGTCGGGCCGATCGCCCAGCAGTTCGGCCGCCTTTTTCAAATCGCGAATTGCCGCATCGAATTGCCGCAGCGTGATGTAGCGATGGCCGCGGTGGCGATAGAGCGCCGCGTAATCGGGAAAGCGGCGAATCCCGTCGCTGTACACGTCGATCGCTTCTTGAATCCGCCACAAGTATCCGAGACGCCGTCCAACCCAGATCAGTCGATCCGGGTCGTCAGGCCGTTCGTCAAGCTGCGCGCGAGCGTCGTGGAGCGCTTGTTCGAGCTTGGCGCGGTCGCCCGGGGGATCGGGCAAAAGGGGCCTGCCGAGCAGCGAGTGCGGCTGCGGAGTGCTCGCGGCCGACGCACGCGAAACCGCATTATTCTTACACGGTGCCGATTCGGGCGGGGCTTGGCACGCCCCGACGGTGAGCAGTCCGAAAGCGACGGCTGAGAATGTGAGCGCTACAAGACGCACGGAAGACTCCTTTTCGGACCGATTCTCGTGCGATGCAGCTGCGGCGGCAATCCCGCGATCGGACCGGCACGGTGGCGCAATCTGGCATTGAAACGACCGCCGGGTTGGCCGTACACTAAATCCGGATGGGAATCGGAGCCGCATTCCTGTGTCATAACAATTTGCGGCAAAAGAAGTTATATCAAAAAACGTATCACGCGCGGCCATGCGTCGCGGAATGGAACAGATGCCCATGCGCTGCCATCGCCTTGATTCACGTCGTCGCCCCATGCTTATCCGCCTAGCATTTGCTCAGCCACAAATACCCGCCGGGCGTTTCAGCACCGGCGATTGGGCGGCGC
This sequence comes from Phycisphaerales bacterium, assembly GCA_016795025.1. GTDB lineage: Bacteria > Planctomycetota > Phycisphaerae > UBA1845 > Fen-1342 > JAEUIR01. Next base: position 10,064 of record JAEUIR010000014.1, on the reverse strand, counting down.
TGGTCGCAGCTCTCCTGATGTGTCTCACGGCGAGTTCCGCCGCGCGTGGCCAGGCCTGCTCGGCATGGATAGATGAAGGCGCGCCGACCGGTCGGCAGGAAGCCGTGATGTTCTATGAAGAGTCACAGCACCGAAGCGTGATGGTCGGTGGGGCGACGGATATTGGCCCAAATCGCGAGCTATGGGTGTTCTCCGGCGACCCGTGGCGAATTCAGCCGGGCTTTGGGCCATCGGCGCGGTCGGGTCACAGCGTTGCTTACGACACCACGCGCGATGTAGCCGTGTTGTTCGGAGGCACCACCGGCGGCGGCGAGACGTGGGAATTCGCGTTCAATATCTGGCAGCGCATCGCGGAAGTTGGACCGAGTGCGCGGCGGCACGCCGGCCTTGCGTATGATCAGGCGCGGCAGCGCACGGTCTTGTTTGGCGGCGCGGATGTCAATAACGGACAGCCGCTAGGCGATACATGGCTGTGGGATGGAACCGTATGGCAGAACACCGGGGCGACAGGCCCGGCCGCGCGCGAACGACATGCGGTTGCATATGACAATATCAGAAACGTCGTTGTGCTCTTCGGCGGCGTTGATGCCGACGGCAACCCGCTTGCTGACACTTGGGAGTGGGACGGCACACAGTGGTCACTGGTTGCGGAAACGGGACCGGGTCCACGATTCGGCCACTCGATGACGTTTGATCTGATTTCGGAGCGCGTGCTGTTATTCGGCGGATCGGACGGCGGCGGATTGAAAAACGAACTCTGGGCGTGGGACGGCGCAGCGTGGGTGATGCTCACGGACAATGGGCCTTCGCCGCGTTTGTTCGCGGCTTTTGCGTGGAACAACGAGTTGTCGTCGGCCGTGCTTATGGGCGGCAATGACGGTTTTCGCAGCCGCGAGACCTGGCTGTGGGACGGTGCGACGTGGTCGCAGTTTCCGGATTTGGCGCCGCCGGAGCGCAGCGACGCGGCGATGGTGTTTGAATCCGGCGCGCCGGGACGCCGCAGTGTGTTGTTCGGCGGCCATCCAACTGATGCGCGAACCTGGTTCTGGAATCGCAGCCAGTGGCAAGGCGTCGATCTGCCCGGACCTACCGCGCGAAGCGGGCACGCGATGGCGCATGACCGCGTGCGTGGCGTGACGGTTCTTTTTGGCGGCAGCAATGGCGGCGACCAAACGTGGGAACTGCAAAACAACGAATGGCGGCTGATCCCGATCGGTGGGCCGAGCGCCCGCCGGCAGCATGCGATGGCTTATGACGCGGCGCGCGAGCAGGTGGTGCTTTTTGGCGGCTCGAATGGCGGCGATGAGACTTGGGTATACGACGGCGCGGCCTGGACGCAAAAACTGATCAGCGGCCCGAGCGCGCGGTCCGGACACTGCATGGCGTTTGACAACAATCGCAACGTAGTCGTCCTGTTTGGCGGCGATCAAGACGGCAATGAAACGTGGGAATTCGATGGAGTGCAGTGGACACGCGTCGCGGTAGACGGCCCGCCGGCCAGCGCTGAGGCCGCGCTGGTTTATGACTTTGACCGGCGGTCATGCATCCTTGTCGGCGGCGTCGGAGCGGCGAACGCGCTGTGGGAATGGAACGGAACCGCCTGGGCGCACATCGCGGCCGGATTGCCGCAGGGGCTGAGTCGGCCGACTGCGGTGTTCGATTCGCTTTCTCGTCGGATCGCGGTATTCGGCGGCGTATCGGAGACTTTCGGCGTGCCCAGCCGCGATTTCTGGGTCGGCGGGCTGGATTGCAATTGCAACAATTACCCCGATCGGCTGGATATTCTCGAAGGCGGCTCGGACGACTGCAATTTCAATGCGATCCCCGATGATTGCGAGCTCGACACGGACGGCGACGGAATCATTGACGAGTGCGACCCGTGCCCCAACGGCGGGGAGGAGGGCGATCGCGACGGCGACGGTACCCCGGACTGCAACGACGGCTGCCCGGACGATCCCAACAAGACCTCGCCCGGTCAATGCGGATGCGGCGTTGTGGATGCTGATGGCGACGGGGATGGAACGGCCGACTGCAACGATGGCTGTCCGCTCGATCCGAACAAAACGTCGCCGGGTGAGTGTGGGTGCGGCGTGGCTGACACCGACAGCGATGGCGACGGCATCCCCGACTGCAACGACAGCGAAAAAGGTCCGCCCGACCGCGACGGCGACGGCGTGCCCGACGACACCGACGGCTGTCCGGATGATCCGAACAAGAGCTCGCCCGGTGATTGCGGTTGCGGTGTGCCGGACGCGGATTCGAACGGCAACGGCGTGGCCGACTGCATCGAAAAGGAGCCGACCGACACGGATGGCGATGGCACCCCGGACGCGACCGACGGTTGTCCGAACGATCGAAACAAGACGGAGCCTGGCGCTTGCGGTTGCAACAACAGCGATCGCGATACGGATCGCGACGGCACACCGGACTGCAACGACGGTTGCTTGCGCGACGCCGCAAAAGTCGCGCCGGGCGCGTGCGGCTGCGGAACGCCGGACCGCGACACGGATGGCGACGGCGTGCCGGATTGCATCGATCGCTGTCCGCGCGACGTGAACAAGACGCAGCCAGGCGCCTGTGGCTGTGGCGTGGCGGAGACCGATCGCGACGGCGACGGTGTGCTGGATTGCGAGGACAACTGCCCGGACCGGCCGAATCCATCGCAACTCGACGGCGACAGTGATGGCGTCGGCGATGCGTGCGAGGAAATCACCAGTCCGCCGACGAATTCGAACACGAATTCGGGTGACGATGGTCAGGTGGGCAATCCGAGCGATCGTCCGATTGGCGATCCGCCCACGACGGATGACGACCCGGGCCAGGATGCGCCGGCCTGCGGCGCGTGCCCGCCGGCGGCTTTAGCACTCATTTCGTTGGCGATCGCCGGATTAAGGTGTTCCGCGACGCGGCGATGAGGCCACGCTCTTGTTCAGCCGGCTCATGTCGGTGGTAGCGGCTTGGGCTGATCGCGCGGGCGGGTTACACTCCGCCGCATCATGGCTCAGGTCATTCTCCGCGACGTTTCAAAGGTCTACGCCAACGGCGTGAAAGCCGTTGACGGTGTGAATCTGACCATCGGCGATCGCGAGTTTGTGGTGCTGGTGGGTCCGTCCGGCTGCGGCAAAAGCACGACGCTGCGCATGGTCGCCGGGCTGGAAGACATCTCCGGCGGCGAGATTCGCATCGGCGAGCGCATCGTCAACGACGTCGCCCCGAAAGACCGCGATATCGCGATGGTCTTTCAAAATTACGCGCTGTATCCGCACATGACGGTCTATCAGAACATGGCCTTTGCACTGCGCTTGCGGCGTCGGCACAAGGGTTGGGCGAATCCGTTGGCGATGATGGTCGCGCCGGCCCGATATCGCGCCGCTCGCGAGGAATTGGCCGGCATCGACCGCCGCGTGCGCGACGCAGCCGCGATGCTCGGAATCGAAAATCTGCTGTCGCGCCGGCCGCAGGCGCTGTCCGGGGGCCAGCGGCAGCGTGTGGCGGTCGGGCGGGCGATCGTGCGCGAGCCGAAGGCGTTTCTGTTTGACGAGCCGCTATCGAATCTGGATGCGAAGCTGCGCATCGAAATGCGTGCTGAAATCAAGCGGCTTCACCGCCGGGTGCAGACGACCACGATCTACGTGACGCACGATCAGGAAGAGGCGATGACGCTTGGTGATCGCGTCGTCGTCATGAAGGACGGCATGATCCATCAGGTCGGGTCGCCGCTTGAGGTGTACGAGCGGCCGGCGAATCGGTTTGTGGCCGGCTTCGTGGGGACGCCGCCGATGAACTTCTTCGAAGGCGCCCTGGTTGCTGTCGGCGGCGGACTGACGTTCGACATGGGTTTCGCGAAGCTGGCGATCGCGCCGCGACATCAAGTCCTGCTGGAGAAATTTGCCGGCCGGCCACTGGTAATGGGCGCTCGACCGGAGACGTTGCATCTTGTGCCGGTTCAGTGCGGACAGCGTTTCCCGGCGCACGTAACCGTTACCGAACCGCTCGGCGACCGGGTCGATGTGTACTTTGACACGCCGGGTCAGAAACACCTGGTTTGCCGGGTGGACTCACGCCATCGGGCAGCGGAAAATCAACCGGCCGATATACACGTCGAAATGGATCGGGTACACTTCTTTAATCCCGTGGATCAGGGTCGCAGTGTATTGAGAGACGTCGCGACTTGATCGCGGCGGCTGATGAATCCGCGCCATTTCGCGGGTTCGCCGCCGCCGGGTGAGTCGTCGGAGTCGGCGGCCGCTCTTGGCAGTTCACAATTTGGACGAATGCAGCGTCGAACGACTGCATCCGCCCGTGCCTTCCCGCAGGCCGGCGCGCGGCGGCATGGACGAAAGGTGGTAGTCGCGTGAGCCAGGACATCCTGCGATTGATCGACAGCATCTGCCGGGACAAGAACATCGAGCGCGATGAATTCATTGCCGATCTTGAAAACGCGATGGCCGGCGCGATCAAGAAAACGTATGAGGATTCGCAGGAGTCGCTGGTCAAGCTCGACCTGCTCACGGGGCGAATCAGCGCGACGGTGGACGGGCAGCCGGTCGAGATGGGGATTCTGGGGCGCATCGCGGCGCAGGCCGCCAAGCAGATGATCATTCAGAAAACGCGTGAGCGCGAGCGGCTCAGCGTTTTCGAGGAATTCACCGAAAAACGCGGGACGATCGTCACCGGCGTGGTGTCGCGCGTCGAGGGCGGCAATTTGATCGTGAACATCGGCCGCGTCGAGGGTTTTCTGCCGCGAAGCGAGCAGATCCCGGGCGAGACGCACCAACCTGGAAATCGGCTGCGCGTGCTGGTGCTTGAGGTGCGCGAATTGCCGAATCAGGTGAAAATCATCCTGTCGCGCTCACATCCCGAGTTTGTCGCGCGCTTATTTGAGCAGGAGGTTCCCGAAGTTTCCGAGCGCGTCATCGAAATCAAAGCGCTCGCTCGCGAAGCTGGCTATCGCACGAAAGTGGCCGTTTCGAGCATCGACTCAAAAGTCGACGCGGTGGGTGCGTGCGTGGGTGTGCGAGGCAGCCGCATCAGGAACATCGTGGACGAGTTGGGCGGCGAGAAGATCGACATTGTGCGCTGGAACGAGTCGAGCCAGATCTTGATCCAAAACGCGCTGAAGCCGGCAGAAGTGCAGGAGACCGCGCTGTGTTTTGAACTGGGCAAGGCGACCGTGGTTGTCGCCGAGGACCAGCTTTCATTGGCGATCGGAAAGCGCGGGCAAAACGTGCGCCTGGCCGCGCGGCTGACGGGCTGGGACATCGATATTCTGACGCCGGCGGAATACAACAAGCACCTGGAGATCATGGAGACCGTGCTGAAGGCTGTCGAGGGCGTCGATGAAATGCTGATTGACCGGATGGCGGCAATCGGCTGCGTCTCGGCGCAAGACATCGACGAAATAGGCCCTGAGCCGCTGGTGAAGGAACTTCAGATCGACGCCGATCTGGCCGAGCGGATCGCGGAGGCCGCGGGCGAAGAGGTCATTCGGCAGGAAGAAGAGAAAGAGGCGGCAGAGAAGGCGAAGCGTGCGGCCACGGCGGCGGGAATCACAACGGCAACGAACGAATCGCCATCGGGGTTTGTGGCGACAGAAAGCGCGCCTGATTTCGAAACGGCGGAACTTGCGCCGATCGAGGGCGGCGCGGAAGTCACCCCCGACGCGCAGACCAGCGAGATAAGCGACGATGCTCAAAATAGCTCGGCCGAGGAGAATGCGACGCCGACGTGAGCAGGGCCAGCGCGGTTTTCCGAAGACCAGACGCCTTGTGAACAAACTGATTCGTCAATCGTTCGGAATAATGAAAGCGAGCTTACATGACACCCAACCGCGCGTTTCTCGAAAACCTTAAGCTGTCGCGTCAGATCACAGAGGGGTATCTCAGCGACCTGACCGACGCGGATTTGTTCATTCGTCCCGTCGCGGGAATGAATCACATCGCGTGGCAGCTTGGCCATTTGATCGCCGCCGAGCATGGCATGGCGTCGGCGGTTGGCGTGGCTGCGCCGGAGCTGCCGGTTGGATTTGCGGATGCGCATTCCGACGCGACGAGCAAGAGCGACGATCGCTCACGGTTTTGTTCGAAAGCCCAATATGTTGATTTGTTGAACCGCGTTCGCGCGGCAGTCGAAACGCATCTGGAAAAAGTCCCGCCCGATCAATTCGATCAACCAGCGCCTGAGTCGATGCGCGCTTACGCGGCGACCGTTGGCGCGGTGTACGCGCTGCTCGCGGCGCATGAGTTGATGCACGCCGGGCAGTGGGTGGCGGTGCGACGAGCGCTGGGTCGGGCACCGCTATTCTAAGCTGGTTCTGATATTGTGCTGATCCGCAATGCGGAAGCCGGCTGGGCAAGAGAGCTGCACTGGCCGAATAGACAATTTTGCTGTTTTTCATGCAACGATCGCCGCCGGCACGCTATATTGACGTAGCGGCGCTGGGGTTCAGCCGCGACGGGAAACGCGCAGGGAACGCGAACCCGGTCGGAGCGATCGAAAAATGCTGCGGAGCTTGTGCCCCTCGTGCATCGCGCGACAGCGCGCGGTTCTGGTATTGCTGTTTATTTTTCAAATCAGTTTGTCGGCCTCGGCGGACGTTCGAAACCCGATCAAGGTGAGCATGCCCCGCGAAACGCCGGCGGCGGTCAGCGGCGAGATATTTCGCGGTGTGCTTCGTCTTGTTGCGCCGCAGAACGGTGTGATCGAGTCGATTGAAATTGGCGGCGATGGCTGGCGCATGACCGAATTGGGCGTCATCGTTCCAACCCGCCTACGAACCGGCGAAACGCTGGATGTGCCGTTTCAGGCATTTGTTGCGGATGCATCGCGTAAGCTCGAAGTGTACGTCACGTATAGCGGCGAACAAACCGTCCGTCGATTCGATCTTTCCCCGGAGCGCATCGCGCAAATCGGCCGGCCACTCTCAATCGTCACGATCGCTGCGCCGCAAGGCGGGCCGGTGGGCGGCGCGAGCGGCCGGCCGGCGCGTGAAAGCGGCGATCAAACCGGCGGCGCGGCGGGCGGGTGCGACGACCGGCTCATTCGCGTGCGAGGCCATTTTGAATATGTGCGCCCGGACGGGCAGGCGATCGGAGCGGACAACATTCGATTTCGTGTGATGGATCAGGATGATTTTCCGTCTTCTGATGAGGTGATGTTCGAAGGCATCACGGACAATAACGGCAATTTTGATGTGACGATCTGCTGGGATGATTGCGACATCTCCGGTTGCGACGATCCTGATATTTACATGTATTTTGAATGCGACACGGGTGTAACGATCGTGCGCAACGACGACTTCGGCGAGGACACGTATGCATGGAGCTCAGAAGACACGCAAATCTTCGGCGACTATGAAGGCAGCGATTTGAACTTCGGCAACATGCGCCCGCAGGACGCGGGAACATATCCCGCGATCCACATCTGGAACAGCCTGATTCGGTCGCACCGTTTCGTATTTGAAAATACGAGCTATTCCGTTCCCCAGGTGGTAACAGTGTGGGAGGACGGCAACGGCGCATATTACAACGGACAGGTACACATCGGCCCCGATGAGCAGTGGAACGAGGGCACGCAGGTTCACGAGTGGGGTCACCATTTACTCAATGACTGGACCGACCCGCTGGCGCCGGACTATTGCAACGGTTTTTGCGACGATCCGGCGACGAGCAATTGCGGCGGCGAGGCTTGCATGGGCGGCGGGGGCCATTGCATCTGGTGCAACGAAACCGACCACGACGCGTGGAACGAAGGTTTCCCGGATTGGCTCGGCTCGGTCGTGATGCGAAACTGGGTGGCTCGATACGGCGGCGCGCAGCCGTTTGCGATCGGCGATTCGCGGTACACGCTCGAAAGTGTGCAAAATTGCTGCACGGGTGATCCCGCCCCGCATAACGCGTTGACCACGGAGGGATTTGTCGGCGCGCTGCTGCGCGACATCGACGATCCGCCAGTCGATCCCGGGCAGGCCGGTTGTCCGCAGGACTCGATGGCGCTCGGAAGCGATGAGATTCTTGCGGTCGTGCGGGCGGCGCGGCCGATTCGCGTCACGGATTTCATCGCGGCGTTTCGGGTGGCGTATCCCGAGCACGAGCATGATTTCCGCGGCACCGCTCAGGCGGTGTCCAACACATATGTGAACGGTTGGGCGATTCCGCCGATTCAGGTGCTGTCCGAGGCCGGCTGCGGAAGCACTCAGATCGGCGACACCATCACTCTACATGTGGAAACCAACGCATCGCAGTATTCGAGTTGCATGCGCTGGCAGCGCGACGGCGTGGATTTGACGGACGGCGGGCGCGTCAGCGGCGCGACGACGGAAACGCTGTCGATTGTCGGCGCCACCGCCGGCGATGCAGGTCGTTACACATTGCGGATCACGTCATGTGACGGCGCATCCCCGACGTTCTGCAACGGGACACAGACGATCACATCGCCGCCGATCGCGGTGCGCATCATCGGCGACGAACCGGCGCATCGCATCACGGGCTGGGGACGAAACACATTCGGCATGCTGGGGCGCGGCACCGATCAGCCCGACTCGGACCGGAACCCAGACTATGTGATCAATTTGACGAATGCGGTGGGCGTGTCGGCGGGATACTGGAATTCGGTCGCTGTGTTGGCGGACGGGACCGCGTGGAGCTGGGGCGCGCGATTTCTCGGCGACGGCACGTCAAACGGCAGCGCCACGCCCGTCCGCGCGAACAATTTGACCGACGTCGTCGCGGTCGCCGCGGGCGGCAACGACACGAGCATGGCGCTCGATGCGAACGGCCATGTCTGGACATGGGGCGGCAACTTTTATGGCCAGCTCGGTTATCACCAGCCCAGCGGCGTCGCGCTAAACCCCGGCCAGGTGAACCTGGAGTGCGCCGTGGAAATCTCCATCGGCCAGACGAACTCCGCAGCCGTGACAGGTGACGGGTCGTTGTGGGTATGGGGTGCGAACACCTACGGCCAACTGGGTCAGGGCACGACCGGCGGATTTGTTGAAACGCCGGTTCGCGTCGCGGACCTGAGCAATATTGTCGATGTGGAATGCGGTTCGGGGCATATCGTCGCGCTCCGCAACGACGGGACAGTCTGGGCGGCCGGCATGAATCAATATGGCCAACTTGGTGATGGCACGTTCGAGAATCGCAATCGATACGTGCAAATCACGGCATTGAACAGTGTTGTTCACATTTCGGCCGGCCTTTTTCACAGCATCGCGGTGCGAAATGACGGCACGGCGTGGACGTGGGGTTTGAACGACGGGCTCGGCACTGGACAAACAAGCGGCTGGATTACAACGCCGACGCGCGTGCTGAATGTTCAGAATGTGCGTTCCGCTGATGGCGGATATGGATTCAGCGCGTTTGTCGACGGCGACAACGTGATCTGGACATGCGGGAATAATTATGCCTTCGACCTGGGGCGGCCCGTGACCACTGATAGCCCGGCACATCTGCCCGCGCCGGTGGATACGCGCGTCGGGGCGGCCGTGGTGGTCAGTACGGGCACGAGTCACGTTCTCACGATCGCGCCGGGAGCGAGAATCATTGCGCCCGTCGCTCACCAATTGGTGGCGGGGTGCGGCACGGCGCGATTCTCAGCCGCCACCGTGGGCGAGCCGCCGATGAATTTCGTGTGGCGCCGTATCGTGGGCGGCACCCCGGTTTCGTTACAGGACGGCGGTCGAGTCTCCGGCTCGCGTTCGGCGACGCTCACGATTTCGCCGACGGATGCGAGCGACTCCGGCGAATATGAAGTTCGCGTGTTCAATGAAACGAATCATGTCACCAGCAATCGCGTGACGCTCTCGACGCCGCCGTTCGTGAATGATTTTGATGTCGCGCAGGATACAGGTTGGTTTGGCAATGAGCGGGGCGACTGGGCGATTACCGACGGGGCGTACGCGGCCGGCGTGCCGGGAATCTACGCGCCCCTCGTGACTTACAGCTCGTTTGATCTGACGCAGACCGATTTCCTGATCGAGTTGGACGTCGTGAACGCTTCGCACGTGAATTACGACACAAATGGCGGCATCTGGCTGCGCTCGGATAACCCCGCCGCTTGGCCAT
>JAEUIR010000149.1 GCA_016795025.1 Phycisphaerales bacterium | reverse complement strand
ATCCGCTATGCGAAAGTGTGACCACGACATCAGCCGGTGCAATCAGATCTTCGACATTCAAATCCTGTGTGTCGACCACGATTTCGCTGCGGCGCTGATCGCCGCGGCGCTCGTCAATATCCGCGCCGGAAGCTACGCAACTGCTTCGCGATGGAAGAGCGGCGACAGCATCTCGGTGACTCGCCGCGATGGGGCTATGCACTCGTTGGTCTGGGTGTCGCGCGGGCAAAACGCCAAGCGGCCGTGGGGACCAGAGCAGGCGGCGGGTGCGCCGGACGCCGTGAGCGGAAGAGACGACGAAGCCGCCTGGGCTTCAATGACCGCGGACGGCAGTGCCGAGTGGCTCAGATTGTCGTATTCGCCGCCGGTAAAGGCAATCGAGTTGCGCGCGTTTGAGAATTGCAGTCCGGGTGCGATCCGGGCAATTCAACTTCTGGACCCATCGGGCGCGAACATCGGGACAGTTTGGCCAACCACTATGCCGACTTCCGCGGCGGCGATGCCGAGTGTGTGGCCGATTGATGCCGAGCGAGAGATTTCCGAGGTATTGCTCGATATCGATTCGCAGCGCATAGGGGGTTGGAATGAAATCGATGCGTGCGGATTGGTGGATGTATCGGGGAGCCTCTCGTGGGCGGTTGGCGTCACGGCCAGTTCGTCATATGCGGATCGAAGCGCCACCAATGAAAATCCGGAAACGCTGACGCCGCATTGGAGCCGCTTTCAGATTTCTGATTTCGCGCGGCGATCGGGCGATTCATCGCTCGAATATCTCGTCGTCGGATTTGGCTGGCCGATGATTGCACTGCGCGGATCGGCCATGATTGCCGATGACAGCATTCGACAAACGATGGCCGCGCAATCGCGCGCCCGCTCGGTCGAATTCGGCGTGCCCTGGATTCCCGTGTGGCCTGGAATCATCGTCAATTCAATCGCATATGGCGGCACGTTGTTTTTGCTGGTTTGGCTGCTCACCCGGCCGCGGCGTATCTTCATAGAATTGATGCGCGTACGGGGCGGCCGCTGTATTCAATGCGGTTATGACCTGCGATTTGACTTCGCCCGCGGTTGTTCGGAATGCGGATGGCTGCGAAGCGATGTCGATCAATCCGCCGGCAACCGATCCCAGGCGTGACCGCACTTGTACAGTACGGTCCCCTATTCGACGGAAGTTTGCGCGACTCAGGCACAATTCGCCGCCGGTAGATTCCGCAGCCAGGCTCGCCGAAACTGCGCGGCTCCCGAAAAACACTACGTTCGTTGCGGTCGGCGGCGAGCTTTTCGCGGTCGTTGAAACCGTTGCGTCATCACATTTTGCGTCGAGCGCGGTTTTGACATGACGGGCGTTCAGTTTCGCGCGTTGCCGGCCCGATGGTTGGGATGCGGCAAGCATGCTCCATACGAGCGGCGAATCAAGCCCGCAACAATCAGTCAGATTCACGCCCGACGACATGGACGCGCGGGCAGGTTGGAAACCCAGGCCGTCGTGCTCATCCAGCACCGCGTGGAAAAGCGGGGACGGCGTTTTCAGCGGAGACGCGCACCATGTCCGATCCACTGCTTATGCGTTACATGCAACCGTTGCTCGCCGGCCGCCGCGCCGAATGCTTTGAGCTTGTCGGCCGCGCCATCGACGCCGGGTCGCCCGCCGAGCAACTGCTTTGCAACGTCATCTGGCCCGCGATGGGGCAGATCGACCGTCTCTTTCGCGAGGACGTGATCAACCACGCGGCGCAGAACATGGCGGCCCGAATCAATCGCACGGTTGCAGATCAATTGCAGCGGCACCTTCCCAAGCGCGATCCGAACGGCAAGCGCATCGTCATCGCCTGCGCGGATGATGTAAACGAAGAAGCCGGCGCGCAAACGGTCGCCGACCTCTTTCAGGCCGACGGCTGGGAAGTGTATTTTCTCGGCATCGGCGTTCCGCACGACGAAGTGCTGGAGATCATCGGCAAGCTTCGCCCGAACATCTTGTTGCTATTCGGCACTCGGCCGGACGCAGTGCCCGATACGCGCCGCCTCGTTGAATGGGTTCGCGAAGTCAACACCTGTCCATCGATGAACATCATCGTCAGCGGGGGCGTATTCAATCGGGCGGATGGTTTGTGGCAGGAGGTCGGCGCTGACGTGTTCGCATCGACGGCAACAGATTTGCTGCGAACAGCGAACCGGTTAGGCCCGCGTGTGGCGTCGGCGCGTCGCGTAGGTGTCGTTAAGAAGCGCAATCGTCGCCGTAAGCCGAACGACACGACGGAAACGATTGCCATTCCAAAAGAGCCCGTCGCGGCTATGAGTTGAAGTAAAGGCAGAATTCATATGGGTGCGGCCGCATTTCGAGCTGCCGCACCTCCATTTCGAGCTTCCACGACATCAGCGTTGCAATTGCGTCAGCGGAAAATACGTTGTCGATGTTGAGGAACTCGCGGTCGGACCAAAGCGCGGCGAGAGAATCAGTCAGCGAACGCGGCAGGGATTCCGTTCCTGTGGCCGTTCCTCCTCCCGAGACCATATCGCGCAGCTCGCCCGCACCGATTTTCTTCCTCACGCCATCCACGCCGGCCATCGCAATCGCGGCCAATGCCAGATATGGATTACACGAAGCGTCGGCGTGGCGCAGCACAGCGTGCGCGCCGTGCTCGCCGGCCGCATTGAGCGAAATCATCGAGGCGTGGTTTGAAAAACCAAATAAGTTGTCATTTGGCGCCCCCTCATCGAACCCGAGCCGGCGATAGCTGTTGGTCGTCGGGCAACCAAGGGCGACCAGCGCGCCGGCGTGAGCGCGCCAACCGCCAACGACACGATCGCCGCTGTCGCTCAATCGGTCGCGGCCGGAGAAAAGCGATCGTCCGGCGGATTGCAGCTGGACTTCGATCAGCAGCGCTGATCCGGGATCGCCCAAGATGGGTTTGGCCATGAAGCACGCGACTTTTCCATGACGGGCCGCGACATTTCGAATCGCGTATTTCGCGAGCATGACCGCATCCGCGGCGGCTACGAGCGGCAAGGCTCGAATGCGGATGCCCATCTGCGCCGCGCTGGCGGGTGCGCGATAATGGCACACGATTTCGACGCCGATGTGCTCGATCGCTTGCACCATTTCTGCGCGCAGGTTGTGCATGCTGTCGAAGGGCAGCGATTGCCCGTATCCGTCGCCGTGCCGAATTTGCAGCCCCAGGTTATCCGGTTCATCGCGGCCACGACGCCACACCCCCTCGCGCGAGTCAACTTCGTGGCGGCTGTTGTGCATGCCCTGCTCATACACGGCTTTGTCGAATACGAAGAACTGCAATTCACACGCGAAGAGCGCCTGGTCCGCAAAGCCCGCGCTGCGGAGCGCGGCTTCCGCTTTCCCGGCAATCCCGCGCGGATCGTGTGAATGCGTGGTCCGCGTGGATGGTTCAACCAATTCGCCGATGGCGCCGACCGTCGCATATTGACAAAACGGATCAAGGCCCCGCTGAAGCGCCACCGGCCGAAGCAGCGTCGTCGGATGTTCGGTGGATTGGCCGCTTGCGACGTACGATGCATCGATCGGCACGAGCACATCGCCGGCGGCGGCGAGCGTGTCGCGTGCCGAGAGGGTGATATGACGCCATGTTCCGAGCAGATCGGTGAAGCGAATGTCAAGCTGCTCGACTGAGTGCGTTTCGATCATCTGAATCAGTTCCGGAACGATGTTCATGCACGATCCCCGCAAACGGAATGGTCGTCTCGATGTTATTGCCGGCGGGGAAATTGATCGACATAACCAGCCCGTTCAAACGGCAACTCAATCTCGCGCAAGCGATCGCGCAATTGTTGATCACGACTGCCGAGTTCAAAATTGTCGGTTTTCGCGCCGGCGTTTGCGGGTGCGGTTGTGGTGGCCGTGTACGATCGCAACGCTGCGACGGCCGCGTCGATCTCGCTTTTCGAATACAACCCCACATTCGCGACGGGGATGTCGCGCCGCCAGACATACTCAAGTAGCTCTGCGGGTTTCGGAGCGTCTTTGGTCTTTAGCGCGCTGCCGCCGCCGAAGACTTTCATCGCGATCAGCCCCAGGCCGCGATCTCGGCCGGCCGGCAAAATGTCCTGCTCCCAGCCGCGCTGGTTGTCGCGCGCCAGCCCGGCGGAAATAATGAACAGCATCGCGTCAAACGCGAGGCTTTTGTCGTCGAGCACCAGTTGCATGTGGCGGGGCGAGGTGTGACCCGTGAACCCGATCAGGTCAACCACGCGCTGCTCCTTCATTCGGCGCATGGCTTTCATGACGCCGTTTTCATCGCGCAGGGCCGCGAGTTCCTGTTCCGGAGTCGCGCGCTCGTGGCCGAGCGAGTGTACCTGCCACAAATCAAGCCTGTCAGTCTTCAGCTGTTTTAGCGACTGCTCGAGTTCGCGCATCGCGCCGTCGTGTCTGCGTTCGAGCGTTTTTGTCGCGATGAAAAGTCCCTTGCGATGACCATCGATGGCGTTTCCGACGTGATGTTCCGCTGAATAGCTGGGCGCGGTGTCGATGTAGGTGATTCCCAGTTCAAGACCGTGTTGAATGGTCTCCACCGTTTCCTTGTCGCTCATACGCCCGGCGATGGATCCGGTTCCCATCGCAAGCATGCACACGCTCCGGCCGGTTGTGCCGAACGGGCGCACGGGCAGCGGTGCGTCGCGAGGTTTTTTTTTCTCCTGCGCGAAAATGGGTACCGCGGAGAGCGACGCGGCTGCGGCCGCTGCCGCTTTCAGAACTGTTCGGCGGGAAATTTCAGGGCGATTCATGAGCGATGCTCCATTGACGACGACGTAGTGTATTGTACAGTAGCGCGATTGGCGCGCGGGATCGATGTGCAGGCCTGGCGGACGGTCGAAGCCAGGTTGGACTCTCAGCCGGCGGACCGCGGAGACGGCGCTTGATGGCGCAGCCCAAGAGATTGCGGCAAGTCGGGGGTATCCTGATCGGCATTTCCGTCGGACTGATCGCTGGCGCCGGAGGATTCACGTTCTTTTATGCGGATGGTGCGGCGTACCTCTCCAACAACCCCCGCGCCTGTGCGAATTGCCATGTGATGCATGAGCAATTCGACGCGTGGTCGCGTTCAAGCCACCACGCCGTCGCCACATGCAATGATTGCCACACGCCGCACACTTTCTTCGGAAAATATTTCACCAAGGCCGTCAACGGCTTTAATCACTCTCTGGCGTTCACCGTTGGCGGCTTTCACGAACCGATTCAGGTCACGACGCGTAATCGCCGCATCACGGAGAACGCGTGCCGCCATTGTCACGAATCCATCGTCCACGCAATCGATCACACCGGCGATAACGAGCCGATGTCGTGCATACGCTGCCATGTGTCCGTCGGACACTTACATTAGGTCAGAGGGAACAAGCGCGCAAATTCATCGATTTTGGAGAATCAGATGGCCGCGACTTCAAACGAGCCGGCGCAATCGGCGCGCTCGCCGCTCATGACAATGACGATGATCGTCGTAGTTACCGCCATCATCGTGGTCGGTATCATCGCGCTGCTTGTCTCGATATTCGAGCACAAACAGGAAGCCAGGAACCCGTTTTTTCGCGTCGTAGAGTTGAATGAAAGCGTGATTGATCCGGCTGTCTGGGGCAAGAACTTTCCGCTTCAGTATGACGCCTATGTCCGCACCGTGGATCAAAAGCGCACGCGCTACGGCGGAAGCGAAGCCGTTCCACACACGCCTTCGGCTGCCGATCCGCGCTCGGTGGTCGCACAGTCGCGACTCGAGGAAGATCCGCGGTTGAAGCTCATGTGGGCCGGCTATGCGTTCGCGGCGGACTTTCGCGAGGAGCGTGGGCACGCATTCATGCTGGATGATCAGATGTTCACCGAGCGTCAGCAGGTTGCCAAGCAGCCGGGCACGTGCGTCAACTGTCATGCATCAACATATCCGGCCTATCGAGAATTGGGCGAAGGCGACGTCACCAAGGGCTTCGAGAAACTGAACAAAATGCCATATGCCGACGCGCGCCGCCATGTGCATGGACCGGTTGGGTGCATCGATTGTCATGATCCGGCCAGCATGGCTCTGCGCGTCACGCGCCCCGCGTTTGTTGAGGGAATTCGCGCTTACAAGGCGTCTCAGGGAGTCGCGAACTATGATGTAAATCGCGACGCGACCCGCCAGGAGATGCGCACGTTCGTGTGTGGGCAATGCCATGTGGAATATTACTTCAAGGGTGATGATAAGCGCCTGACCTATCCCTGGTCCAAGGGTTTGCGCGCGGATCAGATACTGGAGTACTACAAGGAGAATCCGCATACTGACTGGAAGCACGCGATCAGCGGCGCACCGGTGTTGAAGGCGCAGCACCCGGAATTTGAGATGTGGAATCAGGGCATCCACGCCCGCGCCGGCGTCGCTTGCGCCGATTGCCACATGCCTTACGTGCGCGTCGGTGCTCACAAGATCAGCGATCACCACGTGCGCAGCCCGCTGCTGAACATTTCAAATGCGTGTCAAACCTGCCATCGTGTGCCGGAAGACGAGTTGCGAGCCCGTGCCGAGCGAATTCAGGAGCGCACATTCGAGATGCGTGGGGTGGCGCTTGACGCGCTGACGGCGCTGATCGAGGAAATCGAGCGGGTCAAGACTCACGGAGCCACTGATGAGCAACTGGCCTCGCCGCGTGACATGCAGCGCAGCGCCCAGTTTCTGATCGATTTTGTCGAAGCCGAAAACTCAATGGGTTTTCACGCGGACCAGGAGACCGCGCGGCTTTTGGTCAAGGCGATGGATTTTATTCGGCAGGGTGAGCGGGCCCTGCGTGAGCTGCTCGCTCTGCGGAGCGGGTCAGCGCCTCGCGCAAATTCTGGCGGTTAAATACGGCTTCCTGCTCGATGAAGGGTATACAGGCGCGACCCAGCGCCGTTTTTGTGCTCGCGACCGCGAAGGCGTGGATTAGACCCGCCCAGGGAAGGCGGCCTGTCTGCTGGGCATGCGGCTGATAGTTTCTCAATTCGGAACGGTCTGCGATGCAAATTCAACAAAATCCGGCGGTTACGGCTGGCGTCTTTTCCGGACGCGGATAAATTTTTTGGCATGAGTCGGGCCGGGCGGTCGTCTAATTCTGACGAAATGACGAGTGTTGCTGCTCAGGCGGATCTGCTGAAAGAGCTCATCGTCGGCGTTCGCGAGGGTGATCGGCTGTCGGCCGAGCGCTTGGTGCGTGAGCACGACCCGTGGGTGCGCAGCGTTATTTTTGGCGTGACTGGGCGCGTGGATCTCGTGGATGATATCGCGCAGCAGGTGTGGACGCAGGTTTGGGAGCGTTTGAATACGCTCGAAGACCCGTCGCGGCTGCGCTCTTGGCTGTACTCGGTGGCGCGAAACGCGGCAATCGACATGTCGATGGCCCGGCGTCGTCAGCAGCGCGTCGGCGAGCTGGTGGAAGAGCCGCCGGACGATCGGCGCGGAGATCACAGTTCGCCGGTTGGGCGCGTTTTGCGCGACGAGTTGCACGCGACGCTGTTTCGGGCGGTTGAAGCGCTGCCGGCGATTTATCGCGAGCCATTTGTGCTGCGTCATCTTGAAGGCTGGACATATGCGGAGATCAGCGAAGTGCTGGGCATGCCGTTGGAATCGGTCGAGACGCGGCTCGTAAGAGCGCGGCGGCTGTTGCGTGAGTCGTTGCAGGACAAGCTGTAACCTGTTTCGTGGATTCAGGAGTTTCCAACTTGGCTGGTGCGTCCATGGACGATCGAGAGTTTCAAATCGAGCGGTTGATTTCGCGCATGCTCGACGACGAGGCGACAGTTTCGGAACGTCGCGAATTTGACGTCGTCGCCCGGAGCGATCCGCGCGCGGCGGCGCTGTTCGAAGAGTCGCGCTCGCTGGACCGCGAGTTCGGTGTGGCGCTGCGAGCGGCGATGGGGCGGTCGGTCCCGCTGCGTCGCGCTCAGCGTTGGCGCGCGGCGCTGCGCGTCATCGGCGTAGCGGCTGCGGCGTGTCTGGCGCTTTTTGCCTGGAAACAACCCGCGCGCCCGCCCTCTGACGGACGTCAACCGCAGGCGGCGTCTTCGTGGTTTGGACCGGACGACGCGCAGGCGGATCGTTTTGACCCGCGTTCCCGGCTGTACGACGCGCCGATCGAGCAGCGCCGCAAAGTTGATAGCGAGTGGATTGTTATCCCGGCTGAAAACCCCGGGGAATTCATGGTGATTTCGGTGGACCGTATTAAGACCCGCGCGAGCGCCAAGCAGCGCGGCTTCTAGGAATCGGGAATTCGGAATTGTGCCCGGTCTGTGATTTGAAGGAGTCAGCCTATGTTGTTCATGCTGGTGCTTTTGTCTTGGATTGCGTGTGATTCGCCATGCGGGGCGTCTGTGTCGGTCGCCGCAAACCCGACTGCGGCATGTGTGATGGCCTGCCCGCCGGAGGATCAGGCTGGTGTGACGTCCGGCCGCGCGTCTCGGCCGCAAGCATGGTGGGGGCGTCAGGGCGTGGCCGCGACTCTGATGTCCATGTCTCCCGAAGACACGGATGAGCCGCGTACGTGGATTGGCGTGGTTGTGACGGATGTTCCGCCGTCGGTTGCGGCGCAGATCGGGGCGGGTGGCTTGTTAGTGACAAACGTCGCCAAGGAGAGCCCCGCGGATCGCGCCGGCGTCCAGCAATATGACGTGATTCGTTCGTTCAACGGCAAGGCCGTAACCGAGCTGGACAGCCTGATTAGCGAAATTAGCGCTGTTGGGACGGGCAAAGCGGTGAACGTTGAAGTCATCCGCGGAGGAAAGTCGCATGCTATCAGCGTCACTCCCGAGCAGCGCTCGCACAGCGCGAGCGAGTTTGAGTACAAATACGAGATGCCGGAAGACGTGGTCGACGAATCGGCCAAGATTCGCGGGCACGCGCTGCGCCGCAACCCCGACGGAACCTGGCAACTCGACGAGCTTGGCGCGCTGGACAATCTGCCGGGCGCGCTGCGCCAGTTAATCGAAGGACACATCGGCCGAAACCACGCGTTCTCGTGGAGTTTTCCGAACGACGGCGAGCCGGTGTTTAACTTCAACCTGAACCTGGACCAAAGCGCGCCGGGCGAGTCGCAGTTTCAGATCGAAGTGAATCGCGACGGCGAAAAGCTGGCGCTTCATCGCGACTCGGACGGCACGATTCGCGTGGACCGCACCGACAAGGACGGCAAATCGTCCTCGACCACGTATGACAATGCGGACGCGCTGAAGGATCAGGATCCGGAAGCCCATGAGCTGTATGAGCGCATGTCGCATCGCCAGCCGATGATCATGATTGACCCGAATCCTGAGCAGATCGAGCGTCTGCGCAATCGCTATCAGGAGCAAATCAAGCGACATATGGGCGAGCGCAAGCAGGCGATCGAGAATCGCCGCAGCCAGAGTGATCCCAGCGAAAACGCCGCGCCGCGGACCAATATTCAGCCGCGCAAAATGCGGCCCGCAGCCGGCAACGGAATGAACGTGTCAATCGACACAGACGGTTCAATCGCCGTGACGGTAGAGCGGGATGGGCAGACGATCGAGTACAAGTTCGCGAACGAGGATGATTTCAAGAAGCGCGAGCCGAAGCTGTTCGAGCGCTATGCGAAGCTTCGGGAGTGATGGCGAGCGCGGGGGTGAGATCGCGCATTGAAGCAGAATCGCCACGAGCCGGCGCGAATGCGCCGGCTCGTAGGGCTTTCTTGCTGATTGCATCTGATGCATCAGGTCAAACCAAGCACGTCCAGCATGGTGTACGCTCCGGGCTGGCGTCCGACGAGCCAGCGGGCCGCGCGAAGCGCGCCGCCCGCGAATGCATCGCGCGTGAACGCGCGGTGCCGCAGCGTGAT
>JAEUIR010000148.1 GCA_016795025.1 Phycisphaerales bacterium | reverse complement strand
AAACACGCGCGACCCTGCGGCGCTCCGCGAAATGATCGAAAGCATTCGGGCGACTGAGGCGCGGGTGTCGCATCTCACGATCGAACAGCGCGCGGCGGCGCGCGTGCCCTGCGCGCTGCTTGGGCGGGACGGCGCATGCACGATCCACGTGTTTCGCCCGATCGGTTGCCGAAGCTGGACATCATTTGATCGCGAGGCCTGCGATGCCGCGCTTCGCGACGCCCGGCCCGGCCACACCGGCCCGCAGGATCACGCGAACTATGTTGCGGCGGGTTGCTTGACCGAGGGTTTGCAACTGGCCTGCGGCGACGCGGGCCTGATGGCGGATCATCGCGAGTTTCACGCGGCGTTGCTGGTGGCGCTGACGCGGCCGGACGCGGTGAACCACTTTGTGTCGGGTGGCGCGGTTTTTGATGAATGTCCGCGAGTGATATCCGAATCGCTTCGAACGCGCGGTCATCAAGCGGGGCTTCCACCTGAATAGACGGCGCGAGGGCGATCTCAGGAAGTCGCGCTACCCATGTTCGAGTGCCGATAAATCGCGCCGGTCCCGGAATCGTGCTAATATTCCGAACAGGAGCACGATTTGTTTGGGATTCGCGGTTTGGGCGTGCTAACATCCCGTGGTTCGGCGGCGGTGTGTCGATCCGGACTTCCGACTCGGGAGACCACTCAATGATGCGGGTTGGGCGAAATGCCTGCGCTTTTAGCGCGGCCATGATCGGGGTGTCATTCTTTGTCGCGCCGGGCTTTGCTCACGGTACGGCGAATTCGGCCGCGTTCGACAACGGCGTCGGTTTCGGCCGGCCGGATGAATTCGGCGGCTATTCAACGAATCACATCGTCGTGAAGCTCGCGCCGGGGCTGATCCCGGCTGACGACGGTTCTAATGGATTGACGATCGACGGCGGCGCAATTGACGACATCTGTCGAGCGTTCGGCGCAACCGGCTTCGAACCGGTATTCGGTTCGAATTTCGCAAATCAGGCGCTGGCTGACGCAATTGGATTGTCGCGGACGTATCGTATCGTCACGCCGGCCGGCACGGATACGCTGACGTTCGCCGGATTGCTCAGCAGTGTCGCGGGAGTCGAATCGGCGGAAATCGACGGGATCGGCGGAATCGCTGAGGTCATTCCGAATGATCCGCGGTTTCCTGAGCAGTGGGGATTGCACAACACCGGCCAGACCGGCGGTACGCCGGACGCGGACGTGGATGCGCCCGAGGCATGGGCGCTTCACACCGGCGCGGATGACATTGTCGTGGCGATCATCGATACCGGCGTGCAAGCGACGCATCCGGACCTCGCGGGTCGTGTTCTGCCGGGTTGGTGCACCTATTGCAATCCTCCCAGCGCGAGTAGCGACGACCTTCACGGTCACGGCACGCACGTCAGCGGCATTTTCGGTGCGAACACGAATAATGCGACGAACACGGCCGGCGTGAACTGGGCCGCGAAGATTCTGCCGGTTCGCGTTTTGTCGGCAGGCGGAACCGGCACCGAAAGTCAATGCGCGGCCGGCATCACCTGGGCAGCGGACAACGGCGCGGACATCGCTTCGTTGAGTTTGCAATACTACACCGGCGGCCAGACACTGCTGGACGCGGTGAATTATGCGTTTTCGAATGGAGTTCTGATGATCGCGGCCGCGGGAAACAATCGCGGCAACACAATTGCGTTTCCGGCGCGTTTTGATCACTGCATGTGCGTGGGCGGAACGACGGACGAAGACACCTGGTATACGTCCGCGAATTTCGGGGCGCAGATGGACGTTTCCGCACCGGCCGACCTGATTTTGTCGCTATGGCGAGATAACGGCACGAGTACCATCAGCGGCACCTCAATGGCGACGCCGTTTGTCAGTGGAACCGCGGCGCTGTTGATGTCATACAACCGCACGCTTTCGATCGGAGACATCGAAAATCTGCTCGAGTCGAGCGCCGATGATCTTGGCACGCCTGCATGGGATCAATATTTCGGCTGGGGCAGGCTGAATACCCATGCCGCACTCTTGGCGGCCGCTCTGCGCGGCGACATGAACTGCGACGGTTATCTGAACAATTTCGACATCGATCCGTTCGTGCTGGCAGTAAGCGACGGCGCGGCGTATTCCTCGGCATTTCCGAATTGCGACATCCTGCGCGCGGACATGAACAGCGATAATGTCGTGAACAATTTCGACATCGACGGGTTTGTCGCGGCCCTGGCGGGCGATTAGCCGCGCCGCGCGCGCCGGGCCCCGGGTTGTTCGAGGCGCGCTGAGCGGTCGGCGCGATCCCGGCGGAAATCATATCGGAGCGTAGCGATGCTGGCATTCTCATTATGCCTTTGCATGCTCGGCGGATCGGATAATCACATCGACTGGGCGAACATCAGCCATATTGTGTGGCGGGATCTTCGTCCGACCTGCCCGGTGGATCGCCAGGCTTTTCAAGTCGCATTTCGTGTGACAGTCGAGGACATCCAATCCGCGCGCGTTCACATCGACGATGGTCAGAGTGCGTATTGGCTCGACGCGTATTTCGATTCGCTTTATCCCACGCATGAGATTTGGATGGCGGATGTTCCGCCGGCGGCCACCGATGTGATCCGCTATTACGTGGAGCTGACGGACGGGACCGACACGGATTATCTGAGTGTGGGGGGCATGACGGACTTGCCGCCTTCTGACGGGGGCTTTGAGGTTAATTTTGCCGCACTCACGCATGCGCCCTACGGCGCGACATTGCTCAACAGCGGCGCGGGCGCTGTGTTTCGCGTGTGGGCCCCGGGGGCGCCCGCCGCGCAAGTGCGCGGGCAGTTCAACAACTGGACCGGCGCCGCCATGACGCGGGTCGGCGAGGATTTCATCGCGCGAGTCAATAACGCCAGCGCAACACAACAGTATAAATACTATTTTAATCCGGGCGGCTGGAAGCCGGATCCTTGTGCGAGGATTCTGCTGCCAAATCAAAACTACAATGCGCAACTTCACAGCGAACTGCCACCCGGTTGGGACGATGCGGATTTTGCGCCCGTTCCGGTCGAGGACCTCATTATCTACGAAATGCACGTCGGAACCTATTGCGGCCGAAACGATCCGGCCGGTCCGGCGCCAAACCCGTCCGGATTCATCGATCTCTTCAGCCGCCAGAGCCACATTGTCGAAATGGGCTTTAACGCGGTGGAATTCATGCCGATCACCGAGTTTCCCGGCGACTTTTCCGCGGGTTATAACCCAATTACCATGTATTCACCGGAGTGGAAATATCACGGGTATCAGAATCTGGCCCCCGTGATGAATTATTTTCATAACTACAATGTCGCCGTGTTCCTGGACATTGTATGGAACCACTTTTCGCCCACGGATAATTTCCTGTGGCAATACGACGGAACGCAGATCTACTTCGACTCGCCGCCCGTCGAGACGCCCTGGGGATCGCAGGCGGATTTTGATCGGCCCGGCGTGCGTCAGTATTTTCTGAATAGCGCGATCTTCGCGATGGACGAGTTGCACATCGACGGTTTTCGCATGGACGCCACCGACTTTATGAACCAGGGTCAGCCGGCCAGCGGCTGGTCGTTGATGCAGGACTTCAACCGCCTGATCAAGAATCGCCGGCGCGGAACGATCGCCATCGCCGAGCAACTGCCAAACGACGTGAATATCACGCGGCCGCTGGCTGTGGGCGGCGCGGGATTCGATGCGCAGTGGCATGATGCGTTTGTGGACACGCTGCGCCAGGAGATTCTCGACGCCGCGTTCGGCGACCCGGAGATGTGGCGTATCCGCGACATGATCAACGGTGAAGGACCGTACCTCTCGGGCTCCAGCGTAGTGCATTACCTGGAGCTGCACGACGAGGCGTGGCCATCCAACGGTGGTCAGCGCCTGGTAAAAACGATCGACCCTACGCCGCCGCACGACGATCATTGGGCGAAGGGGCGCACCAAGCTGGGTCAGGGAGTCGTGATGTTCGCGCCGGGAATTCCTGCGCTGCTTCAGGGAACAGAGTGGCTGGAGGACACGGATTTTGGCGCTGAGCCGTCCGGAGCGAATCGCATCGACTGGTCCAAGAAGACGCGCTACGCGGGAATCGTGCAGTATTACAGAGACATGATCGCCATTCGACGTTCTAACGCGGCATTGAAAGCCAACGCGCCGCATCTGGTTTACCACGTCAACGAGGCCGGAAACGTCATCGCGTGGCGGCGAATGTCGGCGGATAACTCGAATACGCTGGTGATCATCGCCAATTTCAGCAACACGGACTACACGATGTATCAACTGGGCCTGCCCGCGCCGGGAACCTGGTACGAGTTGCTGAACAGCCAGGCGGCTCTTTATGAGGGAAACGGCTTGAACAATTGCGCGCCGTTCACGACCACGCCGGCGCAGCGTGACGGTTTTGCGCAGTCGATCGTATTGCGCGTTCCGCAGATGGCGCTGATCGTTTTGCGCCATAGCACTCCGCCGGATTTATTCCTCGACGGCGACCAGGACGGCATTTTGAATCACTGCGACAACTGCCCCCGACACGCCAACCCGTCACAGGCGGATTCCAACGGCGACGGTCTGGGCGACGCCTGCGATTGCAACAACAATGGCGTTGATGACTATTTTGATCTTAAGTACGGCACAAGCGCGGATGCGAACTACAACAGCGTGCCGGATGAATGCGAAAACGTGTTTGATGTCGGCGACCTGAATTGCGACGGGTTGATCAACAACTTCGACATCGATCCGTTTGTGCTCGCGCTCATCGACCCAGTCACATATGCAGCGCTGTTTCCGGCCTGCGATGCGGCGCTGGCGGACATTAACCAAGACGGTTCGGTGAATAATTTCGACATCGACCCGTTCGTGAACCTGTTGATCGGCGGTTGAGCCTTTGAGGCGATTGTCGATTCCTCCGGCCTAGTATTTCCGCCGGCCGCGAAAGGCTTCTTCCAGCATCGCGCGATTTGCGTATTCGATTGATGAGCCCGGCGCGAGTCCGCGGGCGAGTCGCGTCACCGGGACGCCGGTTTCATGCAGCACACTCGTGATGTGCAGCGCTGTGGCGTCGCCTTCAAGCGTGGGGTTGGTGGCCAGCACAATCTCGTCGATACCGCCGGCGCGAACGCGGTCAACAAGCGCGTCAATGGTCAGATGCGCCGGTTCGATGCCCTCCAGCGGCGAAATATGCCCCATCAGCACGTGATAAACCCCTGCAATCAGCCCGGTCGCTTCAAGGTTTATCAGGTCTTTCGGCTGCTCGACCACAACGACCTGCGACTGATTGCGGCGCGGGTCGGAGCAGATGTGACAAAGCTCCGCTTCCGCAAGGTTGAAGCAGCGCGCACAGGGCCGAACCTTCTCCTTGATGTCGGAAATGGTGCTGGCCAGCATTAGGGCTTCGTCACGCCCCGTCTTGAGCAAGTGAAACGCGATTCGTTCGGCCGATCGCGGGCCGACGCCGGGTAGGCGCCGCAACTCCTCAATCAAGCGCTGAAGCGGGCCCGTCAGCCGGACATCGCTCACACGCCGCCCCCGCCGAACAGATTCCCAAGCCCGGGCAGGCCGTACTCCGCGCTCATCGTCTCAACTTCCTTTTTCATGCCGGCGCGACTGAGCTGAATGGCGTGCGCGAAGCCGGCTACGATCAGGTCTTCGAGCAGTTCCACATCGCCCGATTGAACCAGCGACGGCGAGATGCCGATCTTGATCGGCTGCCCTTGGCCATCCACTGTGCAGCGCACCTGCCCGCCTCCCGCTTCGCCAACAAAACGTGCGGCGGCCAGACGCCGCTGCATCTCTTCGACGCCCTGCTTGATCTTGCCGGCATTTTTCATCAAGCCGGCGATCTGACCAAGTTTGTCAAACATGCTTATGACTCCGGCTCGTCGGCGCTGCCGGTTGCGGTCGGTTGCCGCGCGGCGGCGGCGCGCTCCACGTTTACCACGACGCCGTCGAATAGCTCCAAAACCTGTTGGACGACCGGATCGCGCATCACACGGTCGCGCTCACTCGTCGTCACGTTGCGATGTTGAACGCCTTGCTGCGGGGCCGCCGCGGCCTCCGCGATTTCAGGGGGGGGCGAATCGAGCACCTCGCCCTCATCGTCAAGCCCGTCCGGCGACCAGGCAACCTGAGCAGCGCCGGCGATCGCCGCCGGACTCGTCGAGGTGGGATTTCCGGCGGACGCCACTTGCAGCGATTCGACGCGGGGCGATTGAATGGCCGCAGCCACGCCGCGCCTGGGTAACGATAGGGTTTCGAGTGTTGCCGCGCGTGTCGCAGCGGCCGGCGGCGGCACTGCTTGTAGCGAGTCGGCCGGCAGAACAAGTGCAGCCGGGGCGTGTCGAATGACCATTTCCGGGGATATCGGCTGATCAGCGCTCGGCACCGAGCCGATCAGCGGGGGCTTTTTTTTTTCCGTTTCGCCAAGCGCGCCACCGGCCAGTTGAGCGAGCATGTGCTCGATCGGCGACCAGGCCCGCATGCGAGCGACGCGCACGAGCAGCGCATCAGTCAGCGCCCGCCCCGCGCCGCTGAATCGCACGTTTCGCCGCAACTCCTCAAACATGGCGATCAACTGCACAAACTGCGACAACTCGAATTTTTCGGCCAGCGTCAGGTACTCGCCTCGCGCCGCGGCCGGCACATCAACCGTGGTTGTCCCCGCGCCGCACGCTCTCAGCAGCATCAGTGTGCGCAGGATGTCGATCGTGTCATTGCAAAAATTCTCCAGCCCGCGCCCGCCGGCGAACAGCGCGTCCGCGATGCCCAGAACTCCGGCGACATCGCCGTCGGCCGCGCGCGCGAGCAACCGAAACACCTGTTCATCCTGCGTCGGTGGCAGAATCTCGTCGAGTACATCCGCCGACAGCTTGCTCGGCGACACCGAAATAAGCTGATCCAGCACGCTGAGCGCGTCGCGCATCGAGCCGTTCGCCAGCCGCGCCACGCGGCGGATCACGGCATCGTCCGCGGACACTTTCTCCTGTTTGCAAATATGCTGGAGCCGGCCGGCGATTGCGTCCGGCGCGATGTTGCGAAAATTGAATCGCTGGCAGCGGCTCTGGATGGTCGCGGGAACCTTCTGAATTTCCGTCGTCGCGAGGATGAATTTCACATGCTCCGGCGGCTCTTCGAGCGTCTTGAGCAGCGCGTTGAACGCGCCGGTCGAAAGCATGTGAACTTCATCAATGATGTAGATCTTGAAGCGGCTGCGCGCGGGTCGAAATGCGGCGTTGCTCCGCAACTCGCGAATGTTATCCACGCCAGTGTTGCTGGCCGCGTCGATCTCGACCACGTCGAGATCCTGCCCTTCGGCGATGTTGATACATGCGTCGCACTTCAGGCACGGCGCCACTGTGGGCGCGTCGACGGACAGGCAATTCAGCGATTTGGCCAGAATCCTGGCCATGCTGGTTTTGCCGCTGCCGCGCGTACCGGTGAAAAGATAACCGTGGTGTATGCGCCCGGTTTTGATCGCGTTGCTCAACGTCGTGGCGATCGGTTCCTGCCCGATCACATCATCGAACGTTTGACTGCGATATTTGCGGGCAAGCACCGTGTAGGACATTTGCGCCTTTATCAAAAAACCCCGGGCGTCAGCCAGGTGTGCGATGCACGTGAATCGAGCCGAATGGGATGCTTCCTTCCGGACCTGACCCGTTGTCCGATCGAGGCACTGCACCGGCCCAACCAACGCCGCAGGGCGATTGATATCCTAGCGAGCGGGCAACTCCGCGACCAGCGGGCGAAATCCGCGCGGTTTTTTCGAGCGCCCCCGCGTCGGCGCACAATTACCAATCAGGGCCATTGGACACCCGCAAACTCGACCGATAGAGTTATTCGTATGTTGCACCGGGCTTTATCCATCCTGATCGCGCTGCACGTTTTGGTGTGCCCGGTCTGGTGCGCACTGGCCGATGCACAGGATCACCATCACACTCATTGCGGCGAGGAAGGCGATAACGGCGGCAACTGCTCCGTCGAGCCTTGCTTTTGCACGGCCCAGTTGATTCGCCCCGCGGCGCGGACCCTGCCGGCTCCTGTGCAGGAAATTCTTCCGCAATCAGCGGCAGATGGATGCGTAGAGTTCGCGTCGCCGGCTCCGCTGCGGACGATCGATCTCTTGTCTCGACCACATGGCCCGCCTTTCGAACATCGCTCGCCACTATTAATCTGATTTCTGCGTTCGCGCATCCAGGCGGAATGTCCGCGCGCGGATTGACGCTGCGCCGTGATTGCCGCTGATCACGCGCATTTCCTGTGTTTTCATAGCCTTCGAAACGACAGGTGAGCACATGCACTTTGATTGTCATGGCCGATGGCGGCGTACTTTCCTGCGGCCGCCTCGACTCAAGATTGGGTGCGCGGCTCTGGCAGCGTCGCTGTATAGCGTCGGTTGCGCCACGGTCGATCCCGGTCCCGACCGGCACGAGTTAAGCCGATTGGTTGATGCTGCGGTGGATCAGCCGTTGCCTTCGACCGTGCAGTGCGCCGCGGCGGTCGGCGAGCGGGTTCATGAGTTGCTGAGCGCCGGATTGAACTCCGAACGCGCGTCCGAAGTTGCGCTGTTGAACAACCCGCGCGTGCTAAGCGGGTTGGCGCGGGTTGGCGCGGCCCGCGCCGATGTCGTTCAGGCCGGCCTATTCAGCAATCCCAAGGTTTCGCTGATGCTGCGCTGGCCCGATGGCGGTGGATTGACCAATCTCGAAATGAACGTCGCGCAAAACATCGCGGAGCTTTGGCAAATTCCGGCGCGAAAAGAGTCGGCGGAACGCGACTTGCGCCGCGTGATTCTGGACACCGCGCGCGAGGCGGCCCAGACGGCGCTCGATGCCCGCAGCGCCTATCACCGAGCGACTCGCGCGCAGCGCGAACAAGCGCTCGCCGAGGATAATCTCGAAATCACCCGGCAATTGCTCGAAATCGCCCTGGCGCGGCGCGAGGCCGGCGCGGGCAGCGAGATCGACATCAACCTCGCCCGCGCCCTGCACCTGGAAACCGAATTACGTTTGCGCGAAGCGCGCCTTTCCGTCGTTGAGCTGCGCGCCGCGCTCGCGCGCGTGCTCGGATTGACGCTGAACCCTCGCGAAATTCGGTTGATCGATGACGCAGCGCCGCCTGATATTTCGCCAATCAACGCCCAGGCCGTCATCCGCGCCGCGGATGAACATCGCCTCGATCTGCGATCCGCCCGCTCGATGGTCCAGGCCGCCGCCGCGCGCGTCGAATACGAGAAGACGCGATTTCTTCGCGAGATCGAAGTCGGCATCTCGGCCGAGCGCATGGAGCGCGCTCGCCGCGCCGATCGCAATTGGACCAATGAAGCGGTTTGGGCGACGGCCGAGGAGGGCATGCTCGCGCTTCCGTCGCTGATGCCTCGCGAGCGGCTGCAAACAGACTGGGTCATCGGCCCGACGTTGATGTTCGAATTGCCGCTGTTTGATCTGAACGATGCGCAAATCGCGCGCGCGCGCTACGAACGACGCGCGGCGGACGCGGTCCTCGAGGCCATCCGCCGCGAGGTTGTGCAGGATGCGTGGATCGCTTACGAGCGCGCGGCCGTCGCCTGGTCAAACACACGCTTCTACGCTGAGGAGCTGCTCCCGCTTGAGCAGGACAGCCTCGTCCTTGCCCGCGAAGCGTATCAAGCCGGACGTTCGAGCCTGCTCGCTGTTCTGGACGCTCAAAAAACGCTGCTCGCGTCGCGAACCGGGTATGTGCGAGCGCAGGAGGCGGCCCAACTCGCCGCGATTGAGCTCGAGCGCGTGGCCGGGTGCTCCTTGCAAACGCTCATTGCGCAGGCACCGTCAGGCGATGCGCAAGCGCCAACCTCACAGCCCATCACGCCCGCGCCTGGCGCGGCTGAATCGCCGGAGAATTCTCAATGAA
>JAEUIR010000147.1 GCA_016795025.1 Phycisphaerales bacterium | reverse complement strand
GAGTCCGCCCGGACACACGGCCCGAAATCGGCATGCAGCACGGTAAAACCGTTGCCGACTCGAGACGCCGTGCTTCCGAAGTGCGTGACGCGAATCACCACGGATTGCCCAGGCGCTAAGAATACATCGGCCGTCGAATCCAACGCATTGCATCCCGGTTGGAATCCATCGTCATTGCAGGTCAGTTCATTGCCGCTGGTGCCCGGACATCCGGAATGCACCGACAGCACCGTATCGGGGCCAGTGTCCGCACCCGCATTATTGCGCGACCCGCAAGTCGAAAGCGTCAGCACGCCGCCGGTCCCGCCCGGCGCGGTGAATCGATACCAGATATTTGGGTTTCCTTCGGACGATCCGCAATCCGCCGATCCGTCATTGCTCGCGCAAAGCAGATTTCCGATGAGCGTGTTCCCATTCAGAATCACGCCGGCCGCACCGCAGTTGTCGTTTGTCGGCGCGGAAGTTGACACGAAATCCAGATTTAAGCGAAACGCGCCGCTGGCGAAGCGAAACGCCAGATCACCAAAATGTGTCACGCGAATGAAGACCCGCTGGCCGGTTGTCATGCTTACGACCACCGCCGAGTCATTGCCGCTGCATCCGGACTGACCTGCATCGTCATTGCAGGCGAGTTGATTCGCCGTCGTTCCGGGGCAGCCGGAGTGAACCGACAAAACGGTGTCAACCCCGGTAACCGGACCATCGATATCGCGTGATCCGCAGGTATTGACGTGCAACGTCCCATTGCAGCGAGCCACGAATGTGTACCAGACATCGCGATTGTTGCTCGAGCCGCCGCAGGTGGCGTTACCATCCGACGTGGCGCGATGCAGGTTGCCCACGACGCTCGCGCCATTTATCAACTCAATGGCTGACCCACACGCGTCATTGTCCGGGCGAGGCACTGGGGCAAATCGGTAATTGTTCGGGGGAGGCGCGTTGTTCGTATTCGTGCAATTCGGTCCGCAATCACCGCCCGCGCCGGTGTAGTTTTCGATTCCGACTGTGGCGTTATCGATGGTGTCAGCGGCCCAATCCGCCGAAATGTGGAGTTCGACGACATCCGTCGTTTCGTACAACTTGACCTGGAAAAAATGAAAATCCGTCGTGGTTCCGTTCAGTCGCGACATCGAAAACCACTCAACCGTGAACACGCGCGAATCCACCGCGCCCTCGGTTTTGTATGAAACGCGATCCGTGTTGCCCTGGTTCGTGGCAACGATCAGATCATCCCACCACGGCCCGGCATAGCCATCCGGATTATCCGTGAGTGGAATCGCGTCATTGGAGAATACGGTTCCGAACGCGGCTCCGCCGCCCTGCTGAAAGAAGCTGATATAGCCGTTCGTCGAAACACGCACCGTGTCATTGTTGTCTGCATCCTGACAGTCATAAAAGAAAAACAGTGGAAATCCCGTCGGAATATCCGCCTGCTCATCGTCGAAGCCGTTTGCGACCCAAATGTCCGTCTGCCCCGACAGGTTCGTCATGCCGCGCGAAAACGCGGTGCGCGAATAGCACCCGCTCGGCTGGCCGCCGGCCACCTCCCCTTCCTGCTCATCCAAACGCAGCAACTCATCCATCCGCGCACCGTGCGCTTCCGCGAACGCTGCAATACGATCAGGATAGACGCTCACCTGATACGAATATCGTCCATCGTCCGCATGCATGGATTTTAGATTCTCGTAGAAGTGCAGATAGCCGAGGATCGCCCCCGCCGCGCCAGAGTTGATCTGCGTCGAATCTTCGAGAATCACCAGGTCGTCGATCGGGATGCCGCGCACGATCGCCTGCCCCACGAAGTTACCCAGCACGCCGTCCGTTTCCGTCAAATCCGTCCCCCTTACAATCTGGTCGGCACGAATGACCAACCACTCCGCGATCTCCGACCGCAGCGCGTCCACGTCCGCCTGCGACCAGCCGGGCAACCCCGATACCTCATTTACAATCGGCCTGCCGAGCGAATCCGCCGGTCCCATCGCATCGTCATACTGACCCCAGCCGACGGGCAGATAGTCGCGAATCATCTCTCGAATTTGCTCGCCGGACTGTGGGTCGAGGCGCACCACCTTGCCAATTCGAACGAACGCTTCACGCTGCGCGGCGGAAATGGGAAGCCGCTGAACGTTCGTTGTGCGGCGATATCCTGTCGCAAGCTGATCGAATGCGCCGTCCGGCGCAGTGCTGACGCTATGATCCAAATCGATCTTGCGAGGCTCCTTCGCACCGACGCTCGCCGACGAAGGATTCGTTTCGCTACCGTCTTGCATCACCATGCCGAATCCCGAGCCGGCCGCTACGCCCAGATACCCGGCAAGGCCAAGCAGACTGCGTAATCCCTTGCTCGTCATTGAATTGCTCCTGAAAATGCAACCAAATCCACACCAGGCTCGCTCTCGGGCTCGGCGAGCCGAGCGGCTCCGAAGCGCGCAACAATTGAACATAGCAGAAACGGGGCGATTTCAAGCCGCTTCTTTGCGACGCAGCGATATGTAGGAATTTTGCTTAGTCTGAGTAGTAGTGCCCGAGCGGTGGTTCGGCATCCGTCGTCACGGGAGCGCTGATAATAACGGGTCCATCAGGCCGGACTGGGTAGCGGACCAGCTTCGCCGTCCGGCGGCGCTTGCATCGGGCGAGCCATGGGGGCATTGGGCGCGCCGCGACGTGATTGCTCCGCCGCGATAAGGTCTGCCACGGTCGGGCGATCAATCGTCTCGCCAGCCAGCAATTTGCGAACTTCGTCGCCGTCGATCGTTTCGTATTTCAACAGCGCTTGCGCGATGGCGTCGAGTTTCTCGCGATGCCCCTCGATCATCCGGCGCGTGTCTTCGTACGCGGCATCGATAATGTGCTTGATTTCCGTGTCGATCATTTCGCTGGTGCGATCCGCGTGATCCTTCACCGCGCCGAGTTCGAAACCGTTCCGCGTCGCGACTTCCTCGCCATAATAGACAAAGCCGAGCTTTTCGCTCATGCCCCATTCAGTCACCATGCGCCGCGCCAGTTCCGTGGCCTGACGAATGTCGCCCAACGCCCCGGAATTCGCATCGTTGCCGACGACCTCCTCTGCCAGGCGCCCGGCGCAGAGCACGCGCAGCGTCGCCTCCAGCCACGAACGGTTGTAATTCATGCGGTCCTTCTCAGGCAGCGAAAAAGTCACGCCCAGCGCCTGGCCGCGCGGGATGATGCTCACCTTGTGAACCGGGTCCGCGTCCTTGATGAGCGATTGCACCAGCGCGTGGCCCGCTTCGTGATACGCGGTCAGCAAGCGCTCGCGCTCCTCGATCACGCGGCTGCGTCGCGACCGGCCCCAGCGGACCTTGTCGCGCGCTTCCTCCAAATCCTCCAGGTCGATCGACTCCTTGCCCGCCAGCGTCGCCATCAGCGCTGATTCGTTAATCAGCGCCGCAAGGTCTGCTCCGCTGAATCCCGGCGTCGCCCGCGCGATGCGTTGCAGTTTTGAATCAATGGGCGGCGAGATTTTCACCTTACGCGCGTGAACGCGCAGAATCTCGAAGCGGCCCTTCACATCTGGCAGTGGAACGAAAACCTGTCGATCGAATCGCCCCGGCCGCACAAGAGCTGGATCAAGCACGTCCGAACGATTGGTGGCCGCCAACACAATGACCTGATCCGAGCTGTCAAAGCCGTCCATCTCGACGAGAATCGCGTTCAGGGTTTGCTCGCGTTCGTCGTGCCCGCCGCCGTTGTACCCCATGCCGCGGCGTCGGCCGACCGCGTCGATTTCATCCAGGAAGATGATGCATGGCGCGTTTTCCTTTGCCTGGCGAAACAGATCGCGCACGCGCGACGCGCCAACACCGACGAACATCTCGACAAAATCCGAGCCGCTGATCGAAAAGAACGGCACTTCGGCCTCGCCCGCGATCGCCTTGGCCAACAGCGTCTTGCCGCAGCCAGGATCGCCCACCAGCAGCACGCCGCGAGGAATTCGCCCGCCCAGCTTCTGAAAACGCTTCGGGTTTTTCAGAAACTCGACGATCTCCTGCACTTCCTCCCGCGCTTCGTCGATGCCGGCCACATCCGCGAATGTGACGTTCGTGTGCTCTTTCGTCGTCACGCGATGGCGGCTGCGCCCGAAGTTCCCGAGCATGCCGGCCCCGCCGCCAGCCTGCCGCAATTGCCGCATCGCGAAGAAAAAGATGATGCCGAAAACGATAATCCACGGGATTGTCGTTACCAGCATGCTGATCCAAAGACTGTTCGTCGGCTGGTAGCGAATGTCCGTCGTGCCGTTGCTGAAGTTCTGAATGTCCTTGCGGATTTCCTCGAAATTCTGCGACGAAACCAGGTATGAACATTCAAACGACTTCACGCCCGTTGGCGCGGAAGGCGGAGGCGTGCGGAATTTGCCGGTGATCAACCCATCCTTCACGACAACCGATTCGACGTTGCCGTTCTTGACATGCGTCCAGAATGCGTTGGTCGAAATTTCAACCGCGGAGCCCAGGCCGCGATTCAACATGAACAACAGCGTCATCGCCAGGCCGAAAATGACCAGCCAGCCGAACGCGCCGCGAGAGACGCGCATCGGCGGCTTTCCGCCCGGTCCACCGGAAGGGCTTCGAGGCTCGCGCGACTGATTTTCTTCGTCTGCCATCCGTTCCGTTCGTCCTGTTTTCCAGCGCCGGCTCTCAGCGGACTGTCAAGGTGGGCGCCTCGACCAAACCGCTCACGAATTCCCTATTCACCAATCATCGTACAACTGCGCCACGATTCTTTGCGCGAGCCGATCAATCGCCCGTTCCTGGGCGAATGCCTCGGTCTCGCCGGTCGGCGGCAAGTAGTCCGCGGCCTGCAAGATCACCGGCTTCTCGACTAACTCGCCCGTGCGCACATTTTGCCACTCAACACGCACCGCCAGCGTTAGCTGCTTCTCACGCGGCTGGCGCGAGCGAAAATCCGGGGCAAACGCCGCCTGGCGCTCTTCAAGCACCTCGCCCTTCAATATCGTATCCGCCTTTTCCTTCGCGACCACGCGATACGGCGTGTCGGTCGCGATGCGCTTTTTGATCGCCTCGGTCAGCTTGAATTCGATGTCGCGGCGGAATTCCTTGCTGTCGAACATTTCCACGTAAACCGTTTTCATGTCCGGGCGATATGGGCCGCCCGCCGAGTAGCCACAGCCAATGCAGCCGCCTGTCAGCAGAATGGCGACGAGAACAGCAGCGCATCTCGCGCTTCGAAGTTTGGTCACGGTGTTGGCTCGAAGCATGTTCATTCCGGCAACTCGATCCCCATCGCCGCGAGTCGCTGCCGAGATTCGGCCTCCGCCAGCGTTCCCGGCCAGTCCTTCAGCACCAATCGATAATAATACTCCGCCGAATCACGCCGACCCGTTTTTTCGTACCACTTCGCTACGTACAAATCTTTCTCGCTCTGCGAAACGCGGATGCCATCCAATCGCTCCGCAATGCGCTCCTGCCGAGCAAACTCGGGATAGGCTCCCTGCAAGGCGCGATAGCGCTCCCGCGCCTCGACCAGCGGACGATCGTCAAACGGCGTGCCGGTGAACATCGCCTGCGACGCCTCAGCCGCGCGCAGCATTGCCGGCCGCGTGTACTTGCCGTTTGGATACTCGCGTGCGAGATTCGAATACTCGTCCTGGGCAAAATCCATCTGGCCGTCGGCGAAGTAATAATCCGCCTTCAGCCGCAGCGCCTCTTCCGCCAGCCGAGTGCCCGGCACGCGCTGCCAGATTTTCGAGAGAATCTCAATCCCGTCGTCATAGGCGGGCAACGGCAAAAATCCCCAGACAATCCGCTTTTCGCCGCTTAGAAACGCCCGGGCGACATCCATCTCACGCAACAACGCGGTTCGCAGCAGTTCGCCGGACGCCCCTTCCGCCACGATCTCGTAACGTTCGTACGCATTGCGAAAATCGCGCAGCCGATAGAAGGACTCTCCCAGCAGAAAAACCCCTTCAAGATATTGTTCGTGATCGGGGTTGGCCTTGGTCCAGCCGGCCATCAGCGATTTCGCTTTGTCAGCGTCGCCCTCAGCCAACCATGCGCGGGCCTGCTCGAGATCGCCGAGCGGCGTACCGGGTGCCGCCGGCGGCCGATTGATCCAAAGATCATTGTTTGGGTCGAGCTCCTGCCGGTCGCGATAGCTCTCGTCTTGAGCCACTGCGCTGGGCACAACCGCGGCAGCGAGCAACAGGTTGAAAAAAAACGCCGGACAAAACCGGCTATGTGAGCGACGCATGGGAGAAGATTATAAAGAAGCTCGCCACGCCCCACAATCGCGGGCCGCGCCGACCCCCGCACACGCGACCGTGACAGGCCCGGCGATGGCGCGCTACGTTCCGCCAACGATTGATGCCCCAAGCGCGAGCGAGCGGGCATTGGCGCGGATGCGCCAATCGCGTGAACGACTCGCTCGCGCTTGGGGCCCGGAAAGCGGAATTGCCGCGTTAGTCACAAGACCCGGATGTCATTCCCACGAAAAATAGCCGCTTGGAGCGACCTTGATCTGGCAGTCGCCGCCGATGCCGATTCCGCCTTCGCCGGCAACCGTTCCATCGACGTCGATGATGCCGCCGACGGCCATTAGTTTCGCTGAGCCGGCGTCTGCGAAATCACCCGTAAAGGTTAACGTGCCACCGGTGGCCCGCAGCGTGACCGAGGTGTCGACGAATCCCTCGATCGACGCGCGACCCAGTTTCAGATTGCCGGCGCTGACTTTGGCCTCGCCGACGCCCATAAGGTTGGTTTTATTATACGGCGCCGCCGCACCGCCGATTAGCATTTCGTCGCTGGCGTGGTCAACCTCAAGTTTGGCCGTGCTGTCATCCAGATCGACCGTGATATCAGCGCTGGTTGTACCGAGAAATTGGAACGACCCTTTGAGTGTGATGCCCAGGACAATGATCGACCGGCTCGTACTGCCTGAAGACTCAAATTTCACCGGGCCGTAGCCATCGGTGATGCGAGCGGTGTATATGCCATTGGTTCCAAGATAACCCTGAAAAGTGGTGTCGCCGGCGAGCAGCACGCGCGGCACGCCGCCGCCGGTGTTGTCGAAATAGAACGTGCCGGCATTGCTGACCGACCCTGCGCTGAGCGTGAGATCGCGGCTCTCCAGTCCGAGCGTGCCGCCAGACTGGATGACGATGTTCGTGCAACTCTGATTGGCATCCGCGATCTTGCAGGTTTTGCCATTGGGAATCGTGGCCGTGTCGCCGGACGTTGGAACGCCGTTTGGATTCCAGTTACCAGAATAGTTCCAATCACCGCTATTTGCTGTAAACGTGAAATTGGTCGCGCGGGCCGCCATTGTGGCCAGAATCATGATCGCTGAAGCCGATGATGCTATTTGGAGATACGAAGTGCGCATAGAATCCTCCCGCGCCCGTGCGGGCGCATTTTCCGGAAAGCTTTTTCATACCGAGTGGATCATACGACAACCGACGCGGCTGTCGCGGTGTTCAAGGAGTAACGATCACCACGCTCACAAAGGGATCAATGTCGAACACGTTGACGCGTTCATCATGGTTCATATCCGCCAGCCAAACATCGCATGACGGGTGATTGGTGAGGTACTGCTCGGGCTCAGCAAGCGCCTCAACGAACGGATCTATGTCGAAATTGTCGACTCGACCATCGCAATTCATGTCGCCGTCGGGCATGCGCCGCAAATAGCCGATGCGCGTATCGGTCGGCACGATGCCGGAGATCCACACCACTTCGCCGCGATCGTTGATGTCTTCGACGAAGTTCCATACCGAGTCATCCGTGATCTGCCAGAATCGGCCGCGCAGGTAAAGCCAGACTTGCCAAGTCTGGTTGGAGTCATACCAGCGGTCAAATGCGATGTCACCGCGACCGTTCATGCGAAGCCCGCTGCCCCAGCCGGTCAGCAGCTCCGTGTCGCCGTTTTGCCAGAGCTGAATTCCATCGTTGTAGGGATACTCCGGCTGATTGAAATACCAGGCTATCGCACCATCATCACTGATTCCACAAATCTGGGGTTGCATCTGATCGGTCGTGAGCGCCTGCACAACGCCGTCAGAGTACAGCATGATATCTGACGACCACGGAGTATCGCAGAAATTGTAGCGCGTCCAAGTGATTTGCCCATTCTCGTTGATGCGCGGCATCTGGTTAGATAGTCCATCGCCATAAATACGATGTGTACCGTTCGCGTCGTACATCATAATATTGGCCTCTGCGTTTCCGCAGCCACGTCGGAAATACTCAAGCCACACCAGATCACCTGATTGGTTCAGCTTAGGAGCAAAGTCTTCCCAAGAGTTCGTTGTCAACCGTGTCGTGGTGTTATTGTGCCGCACAAATATCTCTGTGGAGTTATTCGCTCCGACGCCGCGCGACCAGGCAATTGTTCCCGCGTTGTTGATATCGGGTAGCCGATCAATCACTCGATCTTCGGTGATTCTGGTGATTTCACCATCGCGATAGATGAATAGCTCGCTGGTTGTAATATCAAAAGGGTCGGCAAATGATGTAATCGCGATATCGCCAAGATCGTTGATGGACGCATTATTGTCGAACGGAAACCCTGTTTCAATGTAAACAACCTCGTAGCCTGGCGGAATCTGGGCTACAACCGTATTCCATATCAGCGCGATTGAGGCGACCAAGTGAAAGCGGTTCATAGCGGCGCTCGCAACGGGGCTGCTTTTTCAGTCAAAATCCGTCCTACGACGGCAATGTCAGAGAGAAATGGTTCAATTCGTACACAGCGTTCCAATCGACGCATTCGCGTCGACCGTGACGACCACATCGTCGCTCGATCCACTGATGGCCGGATTGATGATGATTTTGTTGATCAGCAGGCACGGCGTGCCGGAGACCGGCACGAAATCAACATCATCCGCGATCGTCAGTACGTCAACCGAATCGATATCTACAATCTTTACTTCCCAGGTTGCGCCGCCGACCTTTTTTGGAATGTTGGCGTCATCGCCCGTATCCGCTGGATAACAAGGCGACGGCGAGCCCGCGTAATTCCAGTTGCCGCACGAATCCCAGTCATGATTCAGGCCGCTGGCTTTCCAGGTGAAATCGGTTCCATACGCGATCCCGCCCGTTATGGCCGCGAACACCCCTGCCTTCCAGATTGGAAATCTGCACATAACGACCTCCCGTTGCGAATCCGGCGTCGAGATTTGACATAACCCCGAGCAGCGGACACACGCCGCCGCTCACTGACCCGGCCGACCGATCGGTGCGCGCTCCGATCCGCCAGCCGACGCCCTTTCCCCAACCCGAACGCAAAAAACCGGATTCCGTCACCGATAAGAATAACACAGAAAAAAAAAAAAATGCAACTATTATTTGCAAATTTCCCTGAATGTTGCGGCGGTCGAGTAACCGCGCCGCACGCCGGGGTTCTCTTGAGCTAAGCTCGACGTCCTTCGCCGCACGCCCGCCGGATCTACACCGCCGACGCTTGATGGATATGGACTTCGTGACCGTAGGCTCGCTCGTCCGCTCGGCGCTGCCTGATATCCGGTTTTTGTCCATCGGGTCGCGGGGGATCCGGAATCGCGGGCGGGATCAGACGTGATCACGCCTGCCCGGCTGCGGCGCGTGCCGTTAAGATGCCGCGTATGACAGAACCCTCCAGTCAATCCGCGGTCGGCACGGACATGGATGCGCGCCGGTTTGCCGTCGAGGCCGCACGCGTCGCCGCCGACACGCGCTGCGAGAATATTGTTGTGCTGGAGCTGCGCGGCCTGAGCAGCGTCGCCGACTATTTCGTGCTGGCCACCGGTACATCTGATCGCCAGATGAGCGCTACGCTCGACCGTATCGGCGATTTCGCGAAAACAGTCGGGCGCAAGGCGTTTCGCACGGCCGATTCGCCTTCGGCGACGTGGATGCTGGCCGATTACGTCGATGTGGTTGTGCATGTATTCGACGCACGGGCGCGCGACTATTACGACCTGGACGG
>JAEUIR010000146.1:3268-10027 GCA_016795025.1 Phycisphaerales bacterium | reverse complement strand
ATGGGGGTGATCGGCAGTACCAAACCAAACAGCAATGCCACAATGATCGTCATCGCCTCCCCGGCATTGGTCGGCAGAGTCCAAGTAATGACCTTTTTGATGTTGTCGTAAACAGTCCGGCCTTCGCGCACCGCGTTGGCGATGCCGGTCTGGCCGCGCCCCTGCCCAATGAGAAGAGCTAACTCACCTCCGGCCGCGCTGACTCCGGTTTGGCCCGCGCTGTCGCCGGCGCAGCCGGAACCGGCGGCGGCGCAACCGGTGCGCGCGAAGGCTCGCGGGCCGCGCGTTCGGCCGCGGCTTTGGCGTCGGCGGATTCGCCCGACGCGACTTTCGCATCCGCCCGCGACCCCGCCCGGCTCTCCGAAAGCGCCTTTAATTCGTCAAACACCGCCGCTTCTTCGGCCGCAAGCGCCGACGACATCGCCCCCACCTCGACGCTCGCCGCCAGATCGGCGCTGGTCGATAGCTGCGCGACGACCTGTTCCGCCTCAGCCGCCTCTTTTGCCAGCTCCTGCGGGCTGGGCAGCGCCACGCTGC
Source organism: Phycisphaerales bacterium (assembly GCA_016795025.1). Taxonomy (GTDB): domain Bacteria; phylum Planctomycetota; class Phycisphaerae; order UBA1845; family Fen-1342; genus JAEUIR01. Next base: position 9,490 of record JAEUIR010000146.1, on the reverse strand, counting down.
GGCCTTGCTGCATCAGCGTCAGGTTATGCAGTCGCGTGCCAAGCACGTCGATTTGCTGCGTAATGACATTGGCCTGTGCCGCCAGGCGCTTCTGCTCGCGGCCGACGCGGACGATGCGGGCGGCGACGTGTTTGCGCTCGTTATCCGAAGCGGCTGCCGCACCCTGCTCGCGCGCTTGCTTTTCCTCGATTTGCAGTGACGAGAGCTTATGGTCGAGTTCCGCGCGCTGCTGCTCCAGCCGCACGCGGGCCGCCGTCATCTCGCGCACCTGCTCACCCACCGTCGGCTTCAGCCGCAACCAGCGCCGGATTCGACTCCACAGCTTCATGGACGATTCCTCTTCGATCACCGGCGTACGGCTCAGATGAACCGTGCCTTCGTGCAGCACGGTCATCAGCCGCGGGTTCGCGCGGCACGCGCGCCGCACCAGCGATTCGGCCCTATCGACCGGCAGCCCGAGCTTTTGCGCCAGCGCCGGCAATGAGATGCCCGACGAATCCAACTGATGCGCGCTCTGATCCAGGTGATGCATCAGTCGCTTATAAAGCTCGTCCTGCGTCTCAAACTCGAACATCCGCGCCCACGGCGAGCGTCGCGTTGCTTCGGGCATTTCGACATCCCAGCCGCCGTCGTCGCGCCCGCTCATCAGGATCAACCGGGGCTCATTCGTCGAGTGTACCAACGCGCGGGCCGCTTCGGAAAACCCCGTGGCGCTGGCCAGTAATACGGATGTCGGCCGGGCCGCCGATGGTAACAACTGATAACGTGCCAGCGCCGCCAGCACCTGATCACGCCCCACAGCCGCCGGCCGCTCGTTTTTCACCAGCAACTCAGCCGGCGCAAGCACCATCGCCCGCAGTCGGCCGATCGTCACCTTGAACAAACCGCCGACGCGATTTTTCTGAAATCGTATCTGCGCCGCCCGCGCGCCGGGCATTTCGTCGATCAAACGCCGATCGTACAACTCAAACCTGCGCATCGCGCCTTCAAGCTGCTGAACGCCGTCATCAACCGTCTCAAGCACGGCCTGACCATCGCGCAGCATGGTTTTGACCATCACCGCCGCGCGATTTCGCAATTGGCTCAGGAACTGCTCTTCGAATTGTCGTTGCCTGGCGCGTTCATCCATGTTGATCGACGTGCTCCAAGGCGGCGAGCCGTTGGCCGCACCGCGCGCAATAGCGGGCTGTCGGAATGTTCGTATGCCGGCACTGCGGATTCCGGCAATGCACATTTCGCGTGGCGAAGCTGACCGGCCGCGCGCTGTCGTCGCCGCCGCCGATCATGAACAATCGCCGAAACAGCGTTCCCACGACGCGAAACAGCGCCATCGCGACCACGAAGAAGAACCCAAAGAACCCGACCACCATCACAATGGCAATCGCGCCAAACATGCCGTCCGCCATCATCATGCCAGCGCCTCCCGTCCCGCCTGTGCCGCACCGCATTGAATGCAGTAGCGGTCATCGCGCCCCATCACGTGATGACACATTGGACAACGGCGAATCGCGTCCACCAGTTGCCGTCCGCAATTGATGCAGAAATTGTCATCCGGGTCGCAGATCGTCGAGCATGACGGACAGCGCGTCGGCGTGACGCGCGCCGCCACGGGCCGGCCCGGCGGCGGGGGAGGCGGCGGAATCACGCCCGCCGCGCCGCTCACCGCGCGTGATATCGGCTGCGCTTTGACAATATCCGCAAGGACTGCCGCCGCCGTTTCATAGCGCCGCTCGTGCCGCGCATAAAGTCGCCGAAAAATCTCATCCAGCCAATGCGGCGCCTCCGCGCGCACCGTGCTCGGCAACTCCGTGCCCGCCGGCCGTTCGCCGGTCAGCATCTCAAACAGCATCACGCCGGCAGCGTACAAGTCACCGCGTGCATCGGGCGCTCCTACCCCGTCTCGCAGCTCAGGCGCCAGATAGGCCAGCGTGCCGACGACTTTGTTTTCCTGATCGAGCGACGCGGATTGCGCGATCGAGCGCAGCGCGTCGCCTTGCGGCATGCCGAAACCGAAATCGCCCAGCTTCACGCGATCCGACGTGATCGCGGCCACCGGCGTGCCGTCCAGATCGAGCAGCACGTTCGCCGGTTTAAGATCGCGATGCAGAACATTTGCGCCATGCGCCGCGGCAATGCCATTCATGACTCCCACCAGCACCTGAATCACCGCGGAGACGGGGAGGCCGCGAGCGTTTTCCTCGATCACGCCGCGCAACGACGGTCCGCGCACAAGCTCCATCACGAGATATGGCACATCGCCGAACGGATCGAGCCCCAGCACGCGAACGATGTTCGGATGGCGCAGCCCATGCACCACGACGCCTTCGCGCTGTAAGTAGCGGGCGAACTGCGGATCGGCCGGGAGCTTCACCGCAACAAGCTCGTCCGACCACACATGATGACGCGCCCGCCACACCTCGCTGAATGCACCGGTCCCGATGCATTCCTCAAGAATGTACTCGCTGACTCGCAACCCGCTTTGAAATCTCTTGGTCATCGCTCGCTTGCGCTATTCGGATTCACCCTGACCGCGGCCGGCCGCGCGCCGCCCCGCCACACCACGTTGATGCTTTCCGCATCGCTTGCCGGTTCACCCATCGCCGTATTCCTGCGCCAGGTACTCGGCAACCAGAAAATTATACGTACCAGCCAGCGCGAGCGAGGCGATGACGCCAAACCACGCCCACCCACCGTCGGGCCAGCCGGTCATTAGCAGGAATCCCGCGCAAATATCGACCAGGAACATTCCGGCCAACAACAGCACGCCGGCCCAGTTCGTGGAAAACAGCAGAATTCGACCGATGAAGAGCCTCGCGCCCCATGGCGTCGCGACCACGATCAGCCCCCAGACGACGGCGCGCCAAATCGCGCTCCAGATGGCCGCCTTTGTCGCTCCCGGCATCTGATAAATCGCGACTCCCAGCAAAACCACCAGCCCCAGCGCCACCCAGCTCAGCAGGCGCTCGGCGATACGGCTCAGCATACCCCCGCCGCCGCCGCCACTGCTGCCCATACCGTCGGGTTTCAGAATCTCCATGCTCATAGTTTACCTCACGTCGGCGAGCGTCCGGGTTACAAATCGACCCGTAACTCTGAGCCGGTTCGAGGGTATTCGGCGGCGCCGGTTATATCTTTTTGTCGGAATTGGAATCCGCCCGGCGTGAGCTTCGGGCTATGTCACGCGAGCGGGCAGCACCACCATGACGTGGCCATGCCAATAGAGGCGTTTCTGGAGTGCGAGTGCGGTTTCGTTGTGTAGTAGGCGCTGATACCACGTCTCGCGCTTAAAAATGATCTTGCCCGCAAAGAACGTGACGCGCTGAAAGTCTTTGGCGATTTGCAGGCAAAGTGTTTCGCCTGCTTCAACAACATCGGTCGCAATCGCATAGCGACTGGTAGCAGAAACACCGAAGCGTTTAGCCAACTCCAGGTAGCGCTCCAGCGATTTCTCAGTGCGCTCTCTGAGGCGCGCTACGGAATCGTCGCCTTTGAACTCGCCCGAGTCCAACACTGCGATCGTCATAAAAACCACGTTTTTGTACATGCCCGGAAATGCGCGAAATACGTTCCCAAAGGTATGTATCCCCAGCCCGCTGTAGCCGCCGACCAGGACGACGGCGGTCGCCTGACGCGGGTCGGGCGGTGGCGGCTCGACCGCCGGGGCAGGCGGGAGCTTCTCCAACTGAGAATAGAGGTTCTTAAGCGTCGCGCTCACATCGTCATAGTGCCGACGAATCCAGAAACACAACGCAACCAGGCCGCCGGTGACCAGCAGCGTCACCCAACCGCCCTCAAAGAATTTCTCAACCGTTGTAACGATCAGGATCGTCGCGCACAGCGTGAAATTAACCGAAAACAATGCAATATCGCGCCGCCGCTGTGGATGCCCATGCGGTCGACGAATCGCGGCTAACAGCATGCCCAGCATGGAGAGCGTAAATGTGATGAACACGTTGATGCTGTACAGCACGACCAGCTTGCTCACATTGCCGCTTGTGTACAGCAGCGCTGCAACAGCCGTGACACCCATCAGCACAATGCCGTTTTGCGTCGTTAAGCGCTCAGACAAGGCCGCGAACCGGCGGGGCAGCCAGGAATCAGCCGCCATATTCGCGAGAACACGCGGGCCGTCCGCGAAACCGGCTTGCGCGGCGACAATCAGTAGCGCGCCTTGTGAGAGAATCGTGATGAATGAAAACGTCGCACCGCCCGGAATCCCGGCCGTAAGCCGGTCCATGAGCGCTGCATTCAACGTTTTACCCTCCACCGGGCTCACCTGCCAAAGCAGATACAAAACCAGCAAACCGGCGGCAGTAAAGGCCAGCGACGACGCCATCAGCAGCATGGTGCGCTTGCCGTTTCGCACACGCGGCTCGCGCAGCATTTGCAACCCGTTCGATACAGCCTCGATTCCCGTGTACGTGCCGCCGCCCAGCGAATAGGCGTGCATAAACAGGAGCAGCATGCCGCCGACGCCCAACGTTCGCATGCCATCCTGAAAACCATTGGAGACGCGGACCGCGGTATCATCCAGTTGATCCGCATGCCCCAGGATTCCGCCGATGATCGCAATCAAGTGCGTCACCGCGAATACGACAAAAATCGGCGTCAGCACCGACACGGATTCGCGAATGCCGCGCAGGTTGAGGACCACCAGCAACGCAATCAGCCAAAAGTCCGTGGCGAGTTGGTAAACTCTCACCGAGTCCGGCACATAGCTGAACAGCGCATCCGTCGAAGCGGCGATCGAAATCGTGATCGTGAGCACGTAGTCGACCAACAGCGCGCAACCCGATACGACGCCCGAGTGCCGCCCCAGCAACGCCGTGCCCACGACATATCCGCCGCCGCCCTGAGGAAACGCGGCGATGATGCGGTTATAGCCGAGGGCAATCAGAAAAACGGTCGTTGCCGTCATGGCCGCGAGCGCCACTGCCAGATAGGTGTGGTCTCCCAGCGTGCGAAATGCTTCTTCCGGGCCGTACGCCGACGAGGATAGGCCGTCTGCCCCTAAGCCCACCCAGGCCAAAAGCGGGACGAGCGCCATGCGATGGTGAATCGTGCGGTCGGCAAGATCATGCGGCGCGCCGAAAAGCCATTGACGTAACTTTCCACGTACCCGTTCGTCGCGGGAGGAACTGGAATCCGATTTCATCGCTTTGGTAGTCCATCACGCGGTGGCAAGCGCCAGCCGCAAGGTAAGGATATGAAGGATACCGGCGAAATCATCTGCGTGCAAACCGATTCGAGCGCTCGCCCGTTCAGCCGTGTCATCGTATGCTCTCAAAGGACAATCCCGGCCCAGAGAGAGAACGGTCAGATGCCCAGGAAAACGGACCCCGCGAAATTGCTCGAAGTGTTTCCGAATCCAAACGCCAAGCGCGATTACACCATTCGGCACGTCGCGCCGGAATTCACCAGTCGCTGCCCCAGGACCGGCCAACCCGACTTCGGCAAAGTGATCGTCGAGTACATACCCGATCGCACGTGCGTCGAGTTGAAAAGCCTGAAGCTCTATTTGCAGTCATTCCGCGAGATGGGCATTTTTTACGAAGCCGTGACCAACCGGATTCTGGATGATCTGCTTGCCGCCATGAACCCACGCTACCTGCTCGTCGAGACGCGCTGGACGCCGCGCGGTGGATTGCGCTCGATCGTGCGGGCCGAGCACCCGATTCCCGAATCGTGCTGCGGCTGCGGCTAACGCAGTCATGGCGCGCCGGTCGCCCGAATCGATCACCGCATATGTTCTCGGCGCATTGTCCGCCCTATTGCCCATCGCCTTGATGCGGTTGTTCGGTCTTGGCTGGCTGCCCGCATGGCTGATCGGAGTGAATTTCGTCACGTTTGGCGCGTACGCCTTTGACAAGGCCGCCGCGCGGCGCGGCGCAAGGCGCGTACCCGAGCGGATTCTGCAAGTGCTCGCGCTGATCGGGGGATCGCCGGCCGCGCTCCTCGCGCAGCGCGTGTATCGTCACAAGACTTCCAAATTTATGTTTCAACTGACGTTCTGGATGATCCTGGCCCTTCAGATCGTGCTTTTCACGTTATATTGCTTACTCACATGAGGCGCAATCGTCCGACGAACAATCGAGGGGAGCATCGGGGGGGGGGGCGGGGGGTAAACTGGATGAAGCCCACCCGCCCCCCGGGGGAGCCCCCCCCCCACGATAGGTTATTTAGGTGGGCATAAACAACACCTGGGGCCCGAAGGCCCCCCCC
>JAEUIR010000146.1:0-3258 GCA_016795025.1 Phycisphaerales bacterium | reverse complement strand
AATCTGGTGCTTTCAAGTTTATTTTGATTACTCACTGGGGGCTCAATCGTCCGACGACAAATCGCGGGGAGCAGCGGCGTCTCGCGGGTGCTACATCGTTTTCCCGCCCCGGCGAGACGCCGATGCTCCCCCTCAATACGTTTAGATTGTGCTGAGCCAATACATCATCGCGTTCCGAAGTACGGCCCCGCGCGCCGCGCGGCGTCGTGAAAGTACAGGAATCTCCACAACGCTTCCGCGCCATGACAGTTCGTACATGTATTCGGCATCGCAAACGCACGCGTATGCGTATGCGCCGCCGGGTAATTCTGAGCACCAGTTGATGGCGCGAACGCCACGGCCAAGGCACCGGCGATCGCGCTCTCGTCGCCGCTGCCGTGCGGCGTATGGCATGTGCGGCAGGCAATGACGCCTTGATGATCTCGCCGACCTTGAAGATCGAATAGCGGCAGATCGGCGGCACCCGCAACCTGGCCAAGCATCGTGACATTCGGGTGCGTCGCAATCAGCGGCACTCGGGCTGGGCCGCCCGCGCGGTGGCAGCCGGTGCAATTCTCATCGCCCACGTGCACCTGCTTACCGCCATCGAACAGCACCGAACCCGCACCGGCCAGTTCCGCGGGCCACAGACGCTCACGCGATACAAGCGCCGCGTCGCCATGCACTTCGTGGCACGGCCGGCACGCGCCGGATTCAAGATTGTGCGCGGCCAGCGCCTTTGAGCTATGCGCCGTGAGCAGGATCGACTGCTTGTCGGCGTGGCAACGAATGCAGAGCGATTCGGCGGCAGCGCTGCCGACGCGCAGCAGCTTGTCATTTGATCCCCAACCGGCATGCGGATCGTGACACGATTTGCAGCCGACGCCGAGTGAATCATGGCCTTGTTGAACCAGCGGCAGACCGCTTTCGAGCGCCGTCTGATTCGCGACGATTGGGTGCAATAGTGCCAGCGCCGCGCCGCGGGCGGGATCAGTCCCAGGATGGCACGCCACGCAAATCCCGTCAGAACGGTTCATACCCGCGGCCGGAGCAACTTGAAATAGCCCCGTCTCATGGTCGCCATGCGGTCGATGGCATCCCAGGCACGGCCCGCTGGGCAGCGCCCCGGGGCGACACCATTCGCCGCGCGACATCGTCGCGTCGTGCGGCCCACCGACCAGCGCGGATTGGTCGATGTGACACGACGTGCATAGATCGACCGGCCGCGCCTTCAGGAATTTCTCATGGCGCACTTCGTGCGGATTGTGACACTCCGTGCAAAACAGTGACGGATGGTTGACGTCTCCGAGCTTCTTGTTTTCGGCGCACTGGCCGTCGCTATGACACGTCGTGCAATGCCCGGCCGCATCCCCCGGCGCCGGCGTCGGCTGCCGCGCGTATCGATGGAACAAATGGCAACTGCTGCACGGACCGCCCTCGACGGCGGTCAGTCCGAGGCGATTTCGCTCATTGGGGAACTTCTCGCGCAGATCGTGAGCGCTGCCGATCATTTCGCGCCGCTGAGAATGGCAGTGCAAGCACATCTGACCGTCGGTCAGATCGTCGGCAAGCAGAAAACGCTCGCCCTTCCCGTGGTGAAGCTTATGGCAAGACAGACAGATCAAACGGTCGTTTGGCCCGAGTTTTGTGCCAAGCTCCTGGACGGCGCGGGCCTGCTCGACATTCACCTGCGCCGTGAGCGGGTGCTCGGCGTGCGGCCCGTCGCGAAACATGCCGGGGCGAATTTGATCGTGGCAATTCACGCAAAGCTGATTCGACGACGTGCCGAGCACGAGCAGATGATCGTTCTTTGCGCCGTGCGGAGTGTGGCACACCTGACAGGTCAGCTCGCGCGGATTCGGCCCGACCTTTGCGCCGGCGGCGACCAGCGCATCGGGAATCGGCCATGCCATGCCTCCGGTCGGATGCGTTCCGAATCGTGGGCCGCGCGTCTTGTCCACGTGACAGCTCACACACAGCTCAGCAGCCTGGTTCGGCACGCGCAGCAGCATCGCCCGGCGAAAGTCGCCTTGAGGCGCGTCGTTGCCGTGTGCCGAATGGCACGTGCGGCAGGCGAGCGTGTTGTTCACCAGCGGCAGATGCGGCGGAACGACGATGTTCGGTGGCGGCGTGATGCCGGTTTGATGGCCGTGCTGATCCCACACGCGCAGCCGCGAGTCGGCGACTGTGCCGTCATGGCACGATATGCACATTTCCGCGCGCGCGACGATCGGGTCTTCGCGCGATGTTTCAGACCGCGGCATGAGCGAGGAATCACGCCCCTCCGAAAAAGGCGCGAGCCAGTCGATGTGGCAGAGGGTGCAGGCTTTCGACTGTTGCCCCGTTTGCGGAAGCGCGCGCGAGCTACGCGGTTCGAGCGCCGCGCTGCCGGGTGTCGTCGTGATCTTAAATCTCGATACACGATTTGCGCGGGCTTCGACGACCAGCAGCGCACCAGCCGCGTCAAATGCGATCCCCAGCGGACCATCAAGCCGTAGGATTCCACCGTCATGGTCCCGAACGACGTCGACGAAGCTGCCATCCGCCCGAAATACCTGAACCACGCCGATGACACTGTCGGCGATCCAGATTTCGCCGGCGGCGCTGACGGCGATTCCGCTGGGGCGAAAGAACTGTCCCAGCTCCACGCCGAAGCTCCCAATGGCCCGAATCGCCTCGCCGCGCGGGTTCAAAAGATGTGCTCGCGCGTTAATTACATCGCTGACGACCAGATCACCGTTTGGCAACGCCGCGAGCTGCCACGGATATTCGAATTGCCCCAATGCCGCACCGAGCCGCCCCGCAACCGTCCACGCGCCGAGCGCCACATCGTGATAAAGCACGCGGTGATTTTCGTTATCCACGACCCACAGCCGCGATCCGTCACCGAGGATCGCCACGTCGGTGGGATCGGCCGGCCGACCGTCGTCACCGGGGGGCACATTTATTGTGCGAATGAGCGCGCCGCGCTCGTCGCCCACCAGCACGCGATGATTCGGCCCGTCCGCCAGCCAGAACCTGCCATCCGCAGTCCACCGCAGTCCCGTGGGTTGATCGAAAGCGGCGTCGCCGAAACTCGAAAGCACGGCCTGCTGCGAACCATCCCTCGCGAAGATCACGATGCGGTGATGCGCCCCATCGAGCACCGCCACCCGCCCGTCGGGATGCGGCGCAACGGCGGTCGGCAGTCGCAAAGGCTGCGCGTCGGACGGCGGCGCAAAAATCCCCATCGGATTGGCGACAATCCCGCCATTGCAGGCGGCGTTGAGCGAAATCAGG
>JAEUIR010000145.1 GCA_016795025.1 Phycisphaerales bacterium | reverse complement strand
CGTCGCGAAGCACCGCATGCTCAAGCGCCTGCGAGAGATCATCGCAGAATTGGAAGCCTCGGTTTTGGGGAGCCAGGCGTGAAAAAGCCGGAAATCCACACTTGCTTGACGGACGAGGGAATTGACGCGCTGGCGCGAGGGAAAGACGATACCGTTCCTGAGCAAATTGCCGCTTGCAGTGATTGCCGCGCGCGACTCGCGGCCGCGCGGGAGAACCTGCGTCTGCTGGATGACATTCGCGAGTTGGATCGAACAAGACAGGAAATCGCGCCGCTTCTGCGGCGGCGCGCGTGACCGTGGCTTTTGAGCCGCGACGCCCGGCGGCCCGCTTGTCAACTCTGACTATTGCGTGAGACAAATATGCCGGAACCACAATCTGGCGTGGCCGACTTCGCGGCCGACGTTGATCAGGCGAACCCGCCGAAGCCGATTAGCGTTGCGCCGTCTGACGAATGTCCTCCCGCGATCCCTGATCTGCGCCTGATCAAGCGCATCGGCGAAGGCGCGTTCGGCGTGGTGTGGCTTGCCGAAGAAACGCTGCTTCCCGGCGTGTTCCGCGCAGTGAAAGTGCTTCACGGCGGCTCCTGCGCGAATCGTCTCGATCACGACGCGGCGTCGTCGGAGTTACCGGGTGTTACGCAGCCGTCTCAGCGCGTGATGCGGGAGTTGTCGGGGCTGCGAACGCTGCGCACGCGCGGCGCGGGTCGCGACGGCCTGGTCGAAATTCACCGAGTGGGAATGACGCTTGGTCCCGCCGATGGCGGCGGAAAAGCGGTCTACTACGTCATGGACGTTGCCGATCACGCGGGGGGCGCGCAGCCGTTCGTCGCGACGGATTACCGCCCGCTCGCGCTGGATACATTCATCGACTCCAGCGGTCGCCTGTCGCCGCGTTTGGCTGGCGAATTGCTGCGGCAATTATTGTCGGCTCTCGACCATCTACATCGGCAGGGGATTCGGCATTACGACGTAAAGCCGACCAATCTGTTGTTTGTCGGCGGTCGGCTGAAACTAGCCGATTATGGGCTGGCGACCAGTGTCGGATTGCACTCCGGAGGCACGCCCGCATACATGCCGCCGGAGACGAATCAACCAGACGATCTGTATGCGGCCGGCATGGTTTTGTATGAAATGCTGACAGGCCTGCGGGCGGATCGGTTTCCGGAATGGCCGGCGGATTTGACGCCTTCGAGCGGCGATCGTTTGGCAGAGCTGCGCGGTTTAATGAGCCGCGCGTGCAGCCGAACGCCCGAAAAGCGATTTTTGAGCGCACGCGACTTTCTGTCAGCGTTGGATGAGGCGTTGGCCGATCAGTCGGCCCCGGTCGTCACTCGCGCGAAGGGTCAGGCCATCCGCGTCGCGCTATTGGCCGGAGCGTGCCTGGCAATCGGGTTTGTGTTCGGCTGGGGAGCGGCTTGGCAATTCGACGATTGCTTCGCAATCAAACGCTATGGTGCAGCGCCGTATGACGGATCCGTGCAGGCCGAATACTCTCCCGCGAGACCGGATGGCGCGGCCGTATTGTTGACGCGGACCCGCGGACCAAAGGAGATTGCGGTTGACTGGCGGGAAGTGACCGGCGAGGTTGTGGTGGCGGATCTACAGATGCGTTTCGAAAGCGATCGCATGCTCGTGGTGGCGGGAGGCTTTCGATTCGTCAGTCGTAACAATCCGGTGGCTCACTCGGTGACGAATTATGATCCGAATGAGTGCGGTTTTGAGATGCAGCTCATGCTCGTGCTGCTCGGTCCGAACGGCCATCCATTGAACGAGGCGAGCATAGAGTTGCTGTATTGGGGCCAGCCGGATAGCGATCCCGGCACGGTGGGGCGATTTTTCGATCATGTCCCGCTCGACGATCTCCGACGCGGCGAGACTTACAGGCTCGTGCTATGCGCCACATCGGCCGTTACGCTCGAAGCGGCGTTCGAATCCGGAACGCTCGGCGGCATTTTGGAATACCCGCATATGCAGGAAATCGCCACGTTGGTGCTCACGCCTCCGTAAAATTGTGTAGATGAACGCAATGACCGTCATTTGATTACGATTGCCGTCGTATGGCAATTACACGTGAATACGCGCTCGCGCGCGGCTCTCGCCGCATGATCGCATTCTGGTATGAAAGGGAAAAACGGGCGATACAGGCCCAGGACCAACTTCCGCAAATCCGTTAGCTGGAATAGGTTTACGAGCCCCTCAAAATCGAGCGCTGCGGAAAGCGCTGCAATTTTCCTAGGCTGCGGGCTTACCACGCGGCCACCGGCCTGCTCACCAGCAAGGAATACGCCGACAGCACGACCACGGACTACACGTACACGGCTGACGGGCGGATGAAGACGCGCGGCTGGGCGCGGACCGGCGCGAGCGGCCGCATCACGACGTATGCCTATTGCGGCGAGGGCAGCGGTGAGGCCGCGACCGGCGATCTGCACACGATCAGCTATGACGCCGACCGTGACGTCCACGTATACGCGCGACGGTCGGCCGGATCAGGTTGCCGACGCCACCGGCACGCGCGGGAAACTGGGAGGGGCATCGGCTGGCGCGGAAGGCAACTTCACTACGGCTCGGCATGGTTTGTTGCGCGTCTTCGCCCCGACGGGGGTCGCCGCGGGCGCGACCAGCCCGTTGAAAAAGCCCGTCAGGGCTGCTGAACTGTTACAAATCGACTATGCGCTGACGATTGGGGAACAACGAATTCCAGTCGAAATCAAATATCGCAAGCGAATCGATCACCGCGATGTGATCGGCCTACAGAATTTCATTAACCAACCACACTATAACGCGCCATTCGGTGTGCTCGTGACCTTACTCGACGAACAGGGTACAGATGCCCCTCGGATCGTGTCGCTGCCGTTGTCAACGCTTTTGATGCTGCGATGAATTGGCGAGATTGATTCCAATCCGGCTGGGAGGGGTGGTAATTTGTGGTGAGCGAGCGCGATTGCGGTCTGCGTCGACTTCACGCCGATTTCTCAATGTTGACGGTGATTTGCGCCGGGAACCACGCCTGTGATGGAGGGGGGTGTCGGCGCGGGTTCGCCCGCGACCCAATAACTGTATATGACTGCATCTTGAGTCAGCGCTTCATCACTCACTGGCCGGTCATGGTGTTCGTTTCAGCCCCGGCCGGATATGATTGATCGCTGACGAAAAAGCGATCGATGAACAAGAAAACCCGGGAGAAACGAGATGAAAGTCTCTATTACGTATTGCACGCAGTGAAACTATTTGCCGAAAGCCGCCAGTTTGGCGGATGCGATCGAGGCGGAATTTGACACCACGCCCGAACTCATTTCCGGCGGCGGTGGCGTGTTTGATGTCGTCGTCGACGGCAGGCGAATTTTCAGCAAGCACGAAACCGGTCGATTCCCGGAGCATCATGAAATCATCCACGCCATCGACCAGTTGGCCTCAAAATAACCGGCGGCGCCCGGCCCGCGGCCGGACCGCGTGAGCGCTGTGGCCGCTGACAGCGCGCCGTTTGTGGCGCCAGCACCGCGCGGCGTGCTCGCCTGGCACATCTGCGGAGCTGTGCTTCAATCAGCGGGCGGAGCGGTCCTGTGGATCCTGCCGCTGCTGGTGCGCAAGCAGTTCGGCGCGGATGACTGGCTCACGTTTCTCATCACGGTGACGCCGGCTGTTTTGTTCAGCGTCTCGATTTTCTGGCACGAGCTGTTCGATCGCTGGTCGATCGCCCGCGCGCTCACAGTCTATTGGCTGATCGGCGTCGTTCCCCTCGGGGTATGCGGCTGGGCGCGCGAATATTGGCAACTATTCATCGGATATTTCATCGCTTGCACGGGCGCCGCCGCGTGGAGCCCGATCCAAGGCGCGCTGATGCGCCGTTTGTATGACAGCCGCACGCGCGGCAGGGCGTTCGGGTTGATCAACGGGGCGGGGCTTCTCGGCGTCATGTTGTCGGCTTGGTTCATCGGTGCGTGGCTTGAACGCTCGACCGAATCGTTCCGCGTGTTCATGCCGTTGATCGCTGTGATTCAGGGAGTTGGCATTGGAATTCTCGCGCTGATCGCGCTGCGGCATGCGCCCTTTCCGCCAACGGCCGCGCGCGAGCGCGAGCCGATCTTGCGCCGCATTACACAACCGCTGCTCAGAATGCGCGAAGTGCTCAAGGCGGATCCCGTTTTCTTTCGATACGAACGGGCATTCATGACGTATGGCATCGGCTGGATGATCTGCAATGCGCTGCTGCCCATACTCGCCGATCGCAATCTGCACTTTACTTACGCTCAATATGCGCACGCGACGCAGGTGTTCACACAGATCGGCAACATTGCGATGGCCTACCCGCTCGGCCGTCTGCTCGACCGCATCGGCGCGGTGCGCCTATCGTCGCTCAGCTTCGCGGCGCTGGCGCTCTATCCGCTGGGCTTGTTGTTCTCGCGCAATTCCGTTGATGTCGCGATCGTCAGCCTGGTCTACGGCGCATGCATGGCGGGCGTTCAGCACGGCTGGCTGCTCGGCCCGGTGGCGCTGGCCGGCTCGGCGGAGAAAGCGCCGACCTACGTCGCGATCCACACGACGCTCGTCGGAATCCGCGGGATCGTGGCGCAAGGGCTTGGTATGATGATCTACCGTGCGACGGGCAGTATCACCGCGCCGATGGTGATCGCGGCCGCCGCGTTTCTGCACAGCGCGTGGCAGATGCGGCAATTGCGAGCAGCGACGGCGGATCGACTGGCCCTTGTGCGATAAGACGCCGATCGGCCGTTCGGCGCGCCGGGAAAGCCGATGTTGTCTATCGGTCCGCCGCCCGCCAAGCAGGAACATCTCCGCATGAAAATACTCATCGCGTGTCGACTTCCGGATTTCGCCGTCGCCGAATTGCGCGGCCTCAATTCGAGTTTGGACTATCAACCGACCATGACTGCCGATGCGTTGGCGTCGTCCATCGCGGGGGTGGGCATCCTGATCATCGATTCGTTGCGGGTCTCGCCGGACGTGATCCATCGCGGCAAGGAACTGGAATTGATCATCCGCGCCGGTCAAGGCCCGGGCAACATCGCGCTGGAGGAAGCCTCTGCGCAAGGCATCTTTGTCACGCACTGCCCCGAGAAAGACGCGGTGGCGGTCGCCGAACACGTAATCGGTCTTTTGCTCGCGCTGGATCGCCGTACGGTGGAGCAGACCATCGCGCTGCGCTCCGGCAAGTGGTCGCGGTCCGAATTTCTCGATGGTCGCGGGCTGGCCGGTCGTACGCTCGGCATGATCGGCGCAGGCCGCGCGATGCTCGAACTTGCGCGCCGCGCGTCGGCATTTGGAATGAAAGTATTGGGTTGGAGCCCGTCGCCTGCCGATTCGCAGAGCGCGGCCGGTGTGGAGTTTTGCGACTGGCCCCGTGAGGTCGCGCGTCGCAGCGACATGGTGGCGATACTCTCGCCCGGGTCGCTGGACGCAATATCGCCGATGGAGGCCGATTTTTTCCAGAGTCTGCCGGTCGGCGCATACGTCGTGGTCGCCGGCCGAAATTCAATCATCGACGACGCCGCGCTCGCGGCGGCGGTGCGCGATCGGCGGTTGCGGGTCGCCATCGATGCGCACTCGTCCGAGCCGGCGTCGGATTCGGCGCGCTTTCGCTCGCAACTGATGCAAATTCCCGAGGTGATCGGCACGCACCATACCGCCGGCGTGGCCGTGCATTCGACCGATTCCGTCGCGGCTGAAATCGCGCGAATCGTGCGGGCGTTTCTGGTGAGCGGCGACGTGCTGAATTGCGTCAATCTGTGCGAGCGAAGCCCGGCTACCTGGCAACTGCTGCTTCGCGTGAAAGATCAGGTCGGCGTCCTGGCGTCGATCCTCGATGCGATTCGGGCCGACGGCATCAATGCCGAGGAAATCGGCGTTCGCGTGTTCACCGGCGCAAAGGCTGCCTGGATTTCAATAGCCCTTGATGAGCGGCCGAGCGCTGAAGCCTTGACAGCTATCCGCTCGATTCGCGACGTGCTACACTTGGAGCTTCGCGCGGTGGTTTAGGCCATCGGCCGCAACCAGCGGCGCGCGAAATTGTATAACATCGGCACGACTAGGCTATTAAGGACCGGAATGGGCGCCGAAGCGGATCGTTTGAGGCTAACCACAGCATTTTCAGCGAGTTGCGTCGCGCAAAGCCGCGCGAGTTTTCACTCGCGACGGCCGGTTTTTGGCGTTTTGATGGTCTTGTTCGCGTCGGCCGCGCTGGCGCAACCCGCCGACCCAACCCCGCCGATCGATGGTTTGCAGGCGGAATTAGCGACTGCCCGGCCGCTTTATGACCCGGCGATGCCGATTCTCGTGCGATATTCGCTGCGGAATGTAACCGATCACACGATCGAAGTGCCGCTGGATTACAGCTTTGCGGGCGACTCCGGCATCGGGCTTCCGATCGAAATCGCGCTCGGCGATGCCGACAATCCACTCTTGTCGCTCAAACACGAGGATGGCCCGCCCACACCGGTGATTCGGCCTGCGGAATCGTCCGCGGCCGTCGCGACTAAATCGCCGACGGTTTTGCGGCTTGCGCCTCACGGGGCCGTCGGTGGCGAGTTCGATCTTCGCGACGTCGCGAAGTCGATTCGCTATCCGGGACTGTATCGAATTGAGTGGAAACCGCTCAGCGGGCGTTTGCCGCCGGCCGCGGTGGAGTTCCGCGTCGAACCGCGCAAGCAGGCGGCGATTGTCACGGATTACGGCGTGATCACCTGCAATCTGATGTACGACGCCGCGCCGCGCAACGTCGAGAACTTTCTCGAGCTGGTGCGCGATGGATTCTATAAGAACCGCGCGTTTCATCGCATCATTCCGGGATTCATCGCGCAGGGTGGCTGCCCGAAAGGCGACGGCACCGGCGCGCGGCCGGATGGGCGCATGATTCCCGCGGAGCTTCACAACGCGCCGATCGACGTCGGCACGCTGGCGATGGCGCATAAGAAAGGCGCGCCGGACTCGGCCAGTTGCCAGTTTTTCGTCGCGCTCGCGCGATTACCAGATCTGGACGGCAAATACACGGTCATTGGCCAGGCGACCGACCCGGAGAGCATTCGCACACTGCAAGCCATCGCAGCCGTTCCGACGGACAAGAACGGCAAGCCGATTCACGGCGTGTTGGTGCGTTCCATCAATTTGTTGGAAATTCTTCCGGAAAAGAAAGCCGCAACGGCGGGAAAGTAGCACAACGCAAGCGGATGCGATTGATGGCGCGGATGCATGGAGGATGATCGATGATCGCGCGCGCGGCTCGGCTGTTTTCGGGCATGGCCGCCGGATTGGCGCTGCTCGGTGCAATGAACGCTCACGCGCGTGCGGACGAATTGCGGCCGCGCGTGGTTCTGATCTCCGTCGACGGCCTGCGACCGGATGCAATTTCACCCGAGTGGGCGCCGCATCTCTCATGGCTGCTCGACAGCGGTGCATCGCCCACAACGGCGATTAACGACCTTCCTTCCGCCACGCTGCCGAACCACACGTCGATGCTGACCGGGTTGCCCGCGTCGCAGCACGGTGTGATCGAAAACTGGAATCTTCCCGGCCACATCGCGCGAGATACGGTGTTTGGCTTCGCAGCCGCTGCCGGAAAGCGCTCCGCGTTTTTCGCCGGCAAGGGGAAACTCGAGTTTCTTGCATCTCCCGAAGCTGTTGAGACGGTCGTCGTCAACGATGATACGCCGGCACTTGCGGATGGCGTGATCGAGCAACTAAACAGCGACGGCCCGGACTTGATTTTCGCGCACCTGCGCGACCCGGACTCGACCGGGCATCGAGCCAACTGGATGTCCCAGGAATATATCGACGCGGTCGCGCTGGTCGATGAGCAGATCGGACGCATCATCGACGCGATCAACGCGAATGCGCCGCGCCCGACATATCTCATCGTAACGGCGGATCACGGCGGCGAAGGGAATAATCACTTTCTTAACATCCCTGTCAATCGCACGATTCCGTGGGTGGTGTACGGGCCGGACACGGTTCGCGGCCGACTGGAGTCGACGTTCAGCACGGTGGATACGACTCCGACAGTTTTGGCGCTACTCGGGATCGACAAGCCGGAGTCGTTGCCGGGAGATGCGCGAATGGAGATCAAGCTGAACGGACTGGCGAGCGGGATGTCGCCGCTGGTTCCGGCGATCAGCGCGCCCTGCGTCGTGCTGATTGCGCCGTTCGCGATTGTGGGGTTTCATCTGCTACGGATGTGCCTGCCGGTTCGCAACCGATAGGCGGCAGATCCTCAGCCGATTGCCGCCACAAAATACCCAAGATACAGATTTAGAGCGCCTGCGGTTTTGGGTGCGTCGCACCTGAACAGTGCCGCGACCGTAAAGGACCATCCGCACTTTCTGATCAGAGCCGCGACCGTAAGGGAGCGGTCGCTTCGAAGCACAGGTGAGGCGTTTAGTCAGGCAACCTTACACCGCGCGCGGCTTTGAGCGCGTCGCACCTGATCCGGGCCGCTACTATGTTCTTACTTCAGCGAATTCCGGTTGCATCGCTATCGGGTGCCGGATGTTGCGCGTTTCGCGCCGCGTGAGCCGGCGGCTTTCGACGCGCGAACGACCTTTGGCGTTCGCGTCACGAGCGAACGGGACGCACTCGGTTTGCGCGTAGCGCCTGCAACTTTCTTTTTCGCATCGTCCGCACGGCTCTTCTGTACGTCGGATACGGCGCGATTTTTTCCGCCGCCGCGCGCGATTGTGGCCTGCGCCGCCGCCAGGCGCGCGATCGGCACGCGCAATGGCGAGCAACTCACATAGTCCATGCCCACTTCGTCACAGAATTTCACGCTCGGGCCGTCGCCGCCGTGCTCGCCGCAGATGCCGATTTTCAGCTTCTTGCGCGACGCGCGACCGCGGTCGATCGCCCAACGCATCAGCAGGCCGACCCCCACCGTGTCGAGCGTTTGGAATGGGTCGTCGCCGAAGATGGCCGCCCGAGCGTGGTCGACATAATCCGGCAGAAAACGCCCGGCGTCATCGCGCGACAAAGCCATCACCGTTTGCGTCAGATCGTTTGTTCCGAAGCTGAAGAACTCGGCCACCTCAGCAACCGCGTCAGCCAGCAGCGCGGCGCGCGGCGTTTCGATCATGGTGCCAACGAGGTAGTCGAGCTTCACGCGCGATTTCGCGATGATCTCATCGGCCACAGCCCGCGTGCGCTCAGTGAGCATCCGCAGCTCTTTCGCGTCGATCGTGAGTGGAATCATGATTTCAGGCAGCACGCGCACCTTTAACTTTGCGCATTCGACCGCCGCCTCGATGATCGCGCGCACTTGCATGTCCAGAATCTCGGGGTATGTCACGCACAGCCGGCAGCCGCGATGGCCGAGCATTGGGTTGGCCTCGTGCAATTGTTCCGCGCGGCGCTCGATCGCGTCGATGCCGATGCCCGTCGCCTTTGAGAGCGCTTGCGCCTGCTCGCGCGTCTTGGGCACGAACTCGTGCAGCGGGGGATCGATCAGGCGAATGGTCACCGGATAACCGTTCATCGCCTTGAAGATGCCGACAAAATCCGCCCGTTGAAACGGCAGCAGCTTGTCGAGCGCGGCCACGCGCTGCTCGCGCGTTTCGGCGACGATCATCTCCTGAATCGCGAGTTGGCGCTCGTGCGTCGCAAAGAACATGTGCTCCGTGCGGCACAGGCCGATGCCCTCGGCTCCCATTTCGATCGCCTTGGCGGCGTCGTCGGGCGTGTCGGCGTTCGTGCGGACGCGCATGCGGCGGCGCTCGTCGGCCCATTTCATCAGCGTGAAATACTCCGGCGGCGGCTTCGGACTGGTCAGTTCCAATTCGCCGCTGTAGATGTTGCCCGTGGTGCCATCGAGCGTGATCGAGTCGCCTTGCCGCAACGTCGTGCCGTTCACACGCAATTGCTTCGCTTCATAATCGATCTGCAACACTTCGCAGCCGACGATGCAGCATTTCCCCCAGCCGCGCGCCACAACGGCGGCATGTGACGTCTTTCCGCCGGTGGCCGTTAGAATTCCGCGGGCCGCCTGCATGCCGCCGACGTCCTCCGGACTGGTTTCCTTGCGCACGAGGATGACGCGCTCGCCCGCGCCGGCTCGCTGTTCGGCTTCGTGTGCCGTGAAGACGATTCGTCCCGTCGCCGCGCCGGGAACCGCGTTAATGCCCGTCGCCAAGCGCCGCGAATCGCGCTCCGCGCTCGATACGTTCGGACTGATCACCGGATAAAAAAGCCGCTCAATATCCACCGGTTGCATT
>JAEUIR010000144.1 GCA_016795025.1 Phycisphaerales bacterium | reverse complement strand
CTCAACTCCAGCCCTCTCGCTCGACGGCCGATTCATGTTTGGCGGCAGCGATCAGAATCGCAGCTTCTGGAAAATCGATTTGGCCGACGGTGCGGAAATCGCTCGCGTGCCGCTGACGCAATACTGCTGGGCCGGCGCTCCGCTGGTTCTTCCTGATGATCACATCCTCATCGCCGAGGGAATGTCATTCGCAGCGCCAAACCCCGAAACAGAGGGAAAGCTATACGCCATGCGACCGGATGCGGTCGGCAGCGAAGGCACACTCGCATCCATCGCTCTGCGAGCCGGTCATCTCAACGGAGGCGCGGCGACGCTGTCATTTCGTGAAAGCGGCACGTCCCGCCGCGTCTATGCGACGGCGAACGGCTACGGCACGGCCTCGGCCGCGCTGATCGCTTTGGATTTCGATCCACAAACTCCGACCGAAGATCCGCCGCGACCAACCATTCGCGAGGCGTGGCGCGTCGTGATCGGCGGATCGGCGCTCAGTTACGCGACATGTGTCACAACGCGCGACGGTGCGGTATTCGTGAATGGGCCGGCCGACCACGTGCTTTACGCGTTTCGCGACGCCGACGCGGCGGGGCGAAATCTGTGGTCGCTGGCGCTTTCGCAGATTTCGCGCGTCGCGGGCTGGCAGGTCGCGAATCAACGCGGGCCGCAGGCTCCGATCATCGGCCCAATCGGCGAACTCTATTGGAACGCCCCGGACGGATATCTCTATCAGATCGAAGGTTGGCACACAGGTGATGTAAACGGCGATGAAGCTGTCGATGCGAGCGACGTGACTTTGTTGGAAACGCTCGTCGCGGATCGCGCCGCGTTTGAGTTGCAATTCCCCGAGGTTCCGATCGACGCAGTCGCCGACGTGGATGGCAACAACGTGATCGACGGGCTGGATGTGGCCGCGTTGCAGGCGCTCATCACTCCATAGGCATGCCGGCACTCGGCGCGAGTGATCCCGCAACCCCCAAATTGCATCGCGTCAGCAGCCCTTCAAATGCGTCTGCTCAAAATTCGCGATTTTCTCCAATCGCCGCGCGTGTCGCCCGCCCTCGAAGTCCGTCGTCAGCCATAACTTCACCACGCTCTGCATCAACGCATCGCCGATGAGATCGGCGGGCAGACACAGGATGTTCGCGTCGTTGTGTCGCCGGGACATCTGCGCGGTCAACTCGTCATGACACAGCGCGGCACGAACGCCCGGAACCTTGTTCGCCGTGATCGACATGCCGATCCCGCTGCCGCATAGCAACACACCGCGATCGGCCCCACCGGTACTGATCGCGCTCGCGACGGCCAGACCGGCGTCGGGATAATCGCACGCCTTGTTCGAATCCGGCCCGAAATCGCAGATTTCGTGACCGAGGCTCTCAAGCTGCGCCCGAATCCGCTCCTTGGCGCTGAACCCACGATGATCGCTACCAATTGCGATCTTCATTCACCAGCTCCTCAATTCGAGTACGCACCGCCTGCTCGATTTGTTCGGCCGCGCGATGATACAGCTCCGGCGGGCCGCCAATCGGATCGGCGATCGCGCCAGCCGGGTCCAGCAGCATCACGCGCTTCTCCGCAGGCGGCGAGAGCGCGATCACCGCGGCGCGATGATCCGGCGTCATGACGAAAATACGCTCCGCGCGATCAATCATATCGACCGTTAGTCGCCGCGATCGATGCGCTTCGAGCGACTGCCCACGACGCCCGACTTCGACGAGCGCGCCTTCGGACGCCGGCTGACCGTCCGCTCCAAACGTCCCAGCGGAATGTACATGGTAGCCCGCCCGATTCAACCCTTCCAAACTCAGGCCGAGGCGAATTGCCAGCTCCTGACGAAACAGCGCTTCGGCCATTGGCGAGCGGCACGTATTGCCCGTACAGACCAGCAAATATTCGCTTCGCGCCAGTCGCCGAATCGTTCGCTCATCCAACACGCCGGTCCGTTCGATCGACCAGCCATCAACCGTAATCCTCACGATTGTGGATGCTTCGCTGTATCGCGTGCGCCCGGCATCCAACGTCATCGCCGCATGCTCACCCAATTCATCGATGGCCTCCTGCGCCGTCAGCGGCGGCGAGTTCCCCGCGCGGTTCGCGCTGGAGGCGACGATCGGCTGCTCAGCATCGCGCAGCAACCGCTCCGCCACCGGATGCTCCGGAAAGCGGAGGCCCACCGTGCCTTGAAAATACACGTCGTTGCGCTGCTCCGCCGAGAGTTCGCGGCCGATCGGCGTCTCCGCCGGCTGCGGCTCCGCGCAAATGAGGGTCAGCGGCCCCGGCCAGGCTTTTCGCACCAGGCGGCGGACAATCGGATTGGGCGACGAAAGAAATCTCGCGACATCCCCGCGGCACCCGAGATGAACCGTGAATGGCTGCGAATCCTGCCGCCCTTTTGCGGCCCGCAGCGCTTGAACGGCGCCCCTCGCGCGAACGCCGGCGGCTATTCCGTAAACCGTCTCGGTCGGAAATATCACCAGCTTACCGGCGTTCAGCGCGGCGACCGCCTGCTGGATCGCGGTATCGTAACCACTTGATTCACCGAAATTTACAGTCTTTTTTACCATTGGTAAGTGCCCGAATTTTCGGGCGTTGCGCGCGGGCTGTCAAGCGCGGATCGCTACCGCTGCGTTCCTTGTTCATTTTCAACCGAAACGGCAGCTTCGAGCAAACCGCGCACTTGTTCCCTTCCGCAGGTGCTTTTATACTAACTGGTCTGCCCGTGAATTGGCCGGGCTTTGGAGTCCGACTGCATGAACATTACGCCGAACACGACGGTCGTCATGACCGTCACCGCAACGCCGACACGCGAAGCGGGTTTGAAAACGATCATCCGGCTGGCCCGCAAAGACCCCTCGCAACAGCGCATTCAGCGCCACCGCAAGGCCAAGCGGCCTTCGTGGCAGGAATGGCGGCGCGGCGGCCGATTCTGGCATCACCAGATGCGCACCGAACACGGCATTCGCGTTGCGCGCGGCGCGAGCTTCAAGTTCCGCGCCACAACTGACGTGTTGCGCGACCTCGAAAGCATTGCTCAGTGGGTCAGCGTTTCGCCCGCGAAGTAAATCCGCTCGAATGATTTGCAAATTCCAGGCAAGCCGGCTCTCTCAAGCCGGCTTGTTTTGTTTATCCCCGACAGCCCGTCCGGTCGTTTCTATTGCGAGGCCGCACTCATCTGGCACGAGCGGCCGCCGAGCATCGTTATAATGGTCGGTGGGTAATGACCATGAATTCAAACAGTCAGGACGCGACGCGCCTTCTCGAACGCCTGAACGACGGCGATTCCGCCGCGGCCAATGACCTGCTGCCCTTGGTTTATGACGAGTTGCGGGCGTTGGCAGCCGCGTATTTCCGCCGCGAGCGCTCTGACCACACGCTCCAACCCACCGCGCTCGTCCACGAAGCATTTATCAAACTGGTGGGCTCCCCCGTCAACGAGTGGAAGGGGCGGGCACACTTTCTCGCAGTGGCGGCCACGGCGATGCGCCACACGTTGGTCAACCACGCGCTCGCCAAGAAAGCCATCAAGCGCGGCGGCGGCGCGCCGGGCGTGATGCTCGATGTCGAATTCGCGGGAGCGACGGCGGGCGGACTTGATGCGCTGGAAGTCGACCAAGCGATCAAAGACCTTTCCAACCTCGATCCCCGCAAAGCGAAAGTGGTTGAGATGCGATTCTTCGGGGGCATGACGATCGAAGAGGCGGCGGCGGTGCTGGATGTTTCGGTGTCCACCGTCGAATCAGATTGGCGAATGGCCCGAGCATGGTTATCTGGTCAGCTCAGCTCAGCATAAACCATCAGGATCGTCTGCAACGCAGGCCGTTCAACATCGGTTGATTCATGACGCCTGAACGATTTCGATTGGCCGAGTCGATTTTTCACCGCGCTTGCGACATGCCCGCGGCCGAAAGGCGGCCGTTCGTGCAATCCGCGTGCGGCGACGACGACGCATTGCTATCGGCAGTGCAACGATTGCTTCAGCACGACGAGCGGCCGGACTTCCGGCTCGACTCTCCATTGGGAAGCGCGGTTCGCCAATATGGCGAGGCGCTGTTCGACGAAGCCGCCACCGACAGTACCGCGCCGCGGCAAATCGGTCCTTATCGCATTCTGAGGCGCATCGGGGAAGGCGGCTTCGGCATTGTCTATCTCGCCGAGCAAAGTAATCCGCGGCGCGTGGTGGCGCTAAAGGTGTTGCGGACCGCCGGCGCCAATCGCGATCTGATGCGCCGATTCGAGTATGAAGCCCACATTCTGGGTCGCTTGCAGCACCCGGGCATTGCGCAGATCTTCGAGGCGGGCGTGGCCAGCCTGAACGGAGCGCGCCAGCCTTTTTACGCGATGGAGTACATCGCCGGCGCTAACATCGTCGCGTTCGCGAACGAGAATAATCTGCACGCGCGCGAACGCCTCGCGCTGTTTGCGCAGATGTGCGACGCGCTACAGCACGCACACCAGCGCGGCGTAATTCATCGCGACCTGAAACCGGGCAACATTCTGGTCAGCCACGACGTGAACGAGATTCCCGGCGACGAGCCACCGCGCCGACCGAACGACAGCCGGACGTTGGGGCAGTCATCTTCGAGTGCCCAGGCGCCTGCGTTCTCGAGTTTGCACATTGTAAAGGTGCTCGACTTCGGCGTCGCCCGCCTCATGGAGGAGGTCGCCTCGCCGAACTCAATGACCGCACCGCACACATCTCACGGCCAACTGATCGGCACGATTGCGTATATGAGCCCGGAGCAAATCGCGGGCGATGTGGACCAGATCGACACGCGATCCGACGTGTATTCAGCAGGCGTGTTGCTCTTCGAACTGCTCGCGGGGCGGTTGCCATACGAAGTGCGCGATCTGGGCGTCGCACAGGCGGCGCGAGTCATCAGCGAGCAGCCGCCGACCTCCATCAGCACGATAAACCGATCGCTGCGCGGCGATGTGCAGGCCATCGTTGAGAAAGCGATGCAAAAAGAGAAGACGCGCCGCTATCAATCGGCGGCGGATTTCGCCGCGGACATCCGCCGCTACCTTGCCGGCGAGCCGATCGAAGCCAAGCGCGATTCCGCGCTCTATCTGCTTCGAAAGAACGCTCAGCGATATCGCGGCGCGATTGCCGCAGCCGCCCTGCTCATTCTGACCCTCAGCGTATTCAACGCGATTTTCTACTATCAAGCCCGAGAAAATAACCGCCTCGCCGTTGAAGCGCACAACGCGCGGAACCGCGCTGGCGCCGAGGCCGAGAATCTGCGTCATGCGCTTTATTTCAGCCGCATCGCCAACGCCCAAACCGCGATCCTGCTTCAAAACGACCCGGCCCGCGCCACCTGGATGCTCGACCTGGCGCCGCCGGATTTGCGCGGCTGGGAGTGGCGCCATTTGCGAAAACTGATCGACCAAAGCCGCCGGACCATTCCGGCTCCCGGCGTGCGGCCGGGCTGCGCGACATTGAGCGGCGACGACCGACTGCTGTGCGCCGTGAACATGGAAGGAATCATTACGCTTTGGGATTTCGCGTCCGGGCACAAGCTGATGGAGGTGCAGCCGCCGTCACCGCGCGCCCGCGTACTGCTGAACCGCGACGGATCTCTGTTGGTCATCGGAGACGACAACGGCGAAATCACGCTCTTCGATGTATGTACCGCGTCCGTCGCCGCGTTGCTGATTCCGCCGTATCAGCTTGACGATCTTAAGGATCGCGAGGTGCGCAAGATCGCGTTCGCCGATGACGAACGAACGCTGATTTCGATTTCACGCAGCGGCCGGGTGAGCATTTGGGACATGCAGGCGCGTTTGCTGCAGCGCTCGTTTCGCACGCGCGCGTCGGCGCAGACTTTTTGCCTGCTGCACGACGAATCAACTTTGCTCGTAGGCGGGACCGACGGACATCTCACGCTATGGGATCTCTCATCGCAACAATTCATTCGCGCGCTCGCGCCGTACGGCGACGCCGTGATGGCATTGGATTACAGCCCGTCGCTTGATCTTGTGGCCGTCACAACCGAGCGCGGACTCCGCACCGTGAATCCGCACACGGGCACGGATCGCGAGGTCGGTGTTCTCGAACTCGACGCGATCACTTGGGCAGAGTTCACAACCGATGGGTTGGAGTTGATCGCCGGCGGACGCGATCGAGTGTTGTATATCTACAACGCGCTCACACGCGAGCGGCGACGCGCATTTCGGGGACATACGTCCGCGCTGAGCTTTTGCACGATGACGACCGATGGTTGCTCGTTCGTCACCGGCGACCGTTCGCAAGGCTGGCGCATCTGGGATTTCACCGCACAGCAGGACATTCCCATCATCGATTGCGAGCAGCACATGTTGCAATCGATCGCCTTTAGTCCGGACGGAACGCTGATCGCCACTGGCGGCAACTCCGGCGACATCAAGTTATGGGATCGCGAATCGCTTACGCTGCGCCGCCGCATCGCAAGCGAACGCGACACAGTACACGCGATGTGCTTCTCCCGTGACGGCCGCGAGATCGTCGCGGCGCGCGGCAAACTGCCGACGCGCATTCATGTAGTGGCCACGGGACATACGACGATGGAATTCGCCCCGCCGGGCCGCCGCACCAGCGGCGTTGCGCTTTCGCGCGATGCGTCGATCGTTTTCGAAGCCGACAGCGGGGGCAACATTTCCGCGTATCGTCGCGATCAGCCGCAACACGTGTGGTCGCGCCAGCTTCACCCACCCGACAAAACAGTCGTTCGCGTTTCGCCCGGCGCAGCCGACATCAGCAGCGAAACAGCCGCCCAGAGCATCCATCTCGATTCGGTGGTTGCGACGACCGGCGGTGATGGGGTGGTTCACTTCCTTCGCGAAAACGGCGAGTTGGTGCGCTCGTTTCGCGCTTCGCCCTACGAAGTGTTTGATCTCGCTTTCTCGCCCGACAGCCGATCTGTCGCGACGGTGGATCGCTGGGGCGGCGTGCGGGTCTGGCGCGTTTCCGATGGCGCGATGCTCATCGAATGCGCCGGGCATCGCGGCCCCGCCCGCGGTTGCGCGTTTTCACCGGACGGACGGCGGCTCGTCACGTGCGGCTCCGACGGCGTTCTGCGTGTCTGGGACACGGCCACGCGCGACGAAGTCATCACGCTGACTGGTGCGAAACGCACGGTAGAGTGCGTGGCGTTCAGCCCGGACGGCCGCGCGATCATCTCTGGTGGCGAGGACTTTGTGCTGCGAGTTTGGGACTCCGAGCCGGCCTCGCCGCAGGCGACCGAGCCTACGGACAGCCCCCGGTAGTCAGGCACAGCACGAACGGATCGATATCAAAGTTGTTGACGAGTCCATCGACATTGATATCGGCCGCCGCGATATCGCAGCTCGGGTAAAGCACCGCATACCCGTCCGCGTCGGTGAGCGCGAGCACAAACGGATCGATGTCGAAATTGTTCACTAATCCGTCGCAGTTCATGTCCGCGCGGAGCAGCGGCGGCTGGTATTCCAGCGCACCGCGATCCACCAGCGGCGGCGTGCCCGCACCCGTGTCGGGCACGGTCGGCGCGTCGACGAAGCGCGGATTCCCCGCGTAGTCGGTCGTCACGCCGGAGCCGGCCTCGGCGTTCTCGCCCGCGTCGATACACGGCGAGTTGGCGCTTAATCGAAAATCAGTCTGCGCGGGATCGACCAGCAGCGGATTGCTGCCGTTGTTCCCGACGCCCCCCAATCCCCCAGTCCACCCTTGCACGCTCGAATAGTGAATCGTGATCGCGCCGAAATAGTGATGGATCTGGCCGCTCTCGTCCATCCCGCCACTATCGGCGTTTTGCCAAAAGATGCTGTTCGCGATCACCGGTGTTGTGTTCCAACTTGACACGCCGCCGCCATTGGTCGCAGCCGTGTTGTTGTAGAAAGTGCAGTTGCGAATGGCCGATGCCGCGCCGGAGTTGAAGTGAATCGCGCCGGCCTCGCCCGTCAGAGCGCGATTGCCGGAGAACACGCTATTGCGAATGATTGGTGTTCCACCGAACAGATCGAACGCGCCGCCGCGATTGATCGCCTGGTTGCTGCGAAATTCGCACGCCTCCACCAGCATATTGCCGGAAAATGCCGCCGAAATCGCCGCCCCGTCGAGCGCCCGATTGGAAATGAACCGGCAATTGCGAATCGCCGGCTGCACCGTGTTCAACCCGAGCGCCCCGCCGTAGCCCGTCGCGTTGTGGCCGATGAATGCCGTACCCTCGATTATCAATTGCGACAAACCGTAAGCCCAGATTCCGCCGGCTTCATGCGCGTTCGCCACATTCTCGAAAAAAATCGAATCGCGAATTGTCACCGCTCCGTCAAACAGCGCGGCGGCGCCGGCGTAGTCTTCGGCCGTATTGCCGGTGAACTGGCAGTGATCGATGGTGAGCGCCCCGGCCGCACCGAAGAACATCATTCCCGCGCCGTCGTCGGCGTCGTTTTCGAAAACAAATGAATCGCGAATCACAAGGCCGGATGCGCTGCTAAGCAGCGCCCCGCCGCCGCCAACGGCCGAATTCAGTGTAAGTGTGCAGTTTTCGAGCGTGATCTGCGGGCAGTTGTAAACCGCCAACCCGCCGCCGCCATCGGCTACGTTGTCGGATATCTCGCAATTGCGCAACGTCACGCGGCTGTTCGATGCATACAACCCCCCCGCCACGCTCGTATTCCGCGCTGCGCGAACAGTGAATCCATCCAACACGACCGGCCGCAAAACATCAATCGCAACAAGAATCGTGTGCGCGTTGTCGCTCGGTTCATCCGGTACGCCGATGTCACCGCTTAAGTAGGTTGGGTTGGCCGCGATGTCGCGCTGATCCGGCGAAGTTTCGTCGCCGGCAAACCCGCCCAGCAGCGACACGCCGGGCACGAGCCAGTAGGCCGCGTTCGAATCGCCACTGCCCTCATCGGGAGAATACGTGCCCGCTTTCACCCAGATTTGCTTCACATGCGAGCAAGGCACGCTCGCCACCAACAGCGCTTCCTGAATGCTGCGCTTGGCCGTCGTCCACGACCGCCCGTCGCCGTTCGCCGCGGAGTCAACATCGACATAAAGCACGAATTCGCACTCATCCGGCACGCAGTTCTCATTTTCGTCCGCGCTGAAGCCGCCGGCGATGTCAGTCGCATCAGCCGTGCCGTTGCCATTGCAATCCACCGCACCGCCGCTCGCGCGAAAATTCGCGATCGACCGACGGGCGTTTTCGATCATCAGTGCATTATTTGTCGGCAGCGGCTGATTCAACGCCACGCCGGTTGGAACGCCAAGATACGTAACGCTTGGATTGCTGTACCGTGCTGACCCCTCACCCACATAGGACATGATTGTCGCATATGGCGTGCCGCTTACGTCAAACGTCTGGCCATAGCCGTAGCGAAATTCATTCGGAAACTCAAAGTGATTTGGCCGATCGTGAGCGCAGCCCAGATTATGGCCGGTTTCGTGCGCCATCACATAGCCGAACGTCGTGGAATACCAGCCGCACACGCTGAAACCCGAGCCGGGGTCGAATACGTTTCGCCAGCCGAGCCCGCCGTTGAGGTTGTCGATCAGCAGCGTCACCAGGTCGGCGTGATATTGATCGCGCAGCGAATGCACTTCATCGAGAATGCCGTCGCCGTTCGTGCTCAGCCGAATCAGATGCTCGACATTCTGAGCCACTGTTTCGTCGTATGTCACTTCCTGCATGTGCACGATGCGCAGTTGCAGCGGCGCGATCGCACTGTTGACGTATGCCAGATTCGTAAATTCGATCGACGCCTCCGCGATCGCCTCAATCGCCGCGACGCCGCCGGCCGCGACGCGGGCCTGCGTGTCATAAAGCATCATGATGTCGATGGTTTCACCGGTATCCGCGCAGGCACACTCCGCGCCGGCCGCGCCGCCCTGCTCATCCGCGCGACGTTCGCGCAGCTCATCCGGCAGAGGCAGGTCGCCCGCGCAAATCGGACCGGTATTTTCACGCGGCGCAGCAATCCGAAATCCGCCGCAAAACGTGCCGTTCGCGTCGGCAACCGGAATAATCGAGCGCGCGCCGATCGGGGAAACAATCGAGCCGGCCACAGCGCCATTTCGCTCGACGATGACGAACTGACCATCAGCCACATTGAGCCCCCCAAAGCACCCCGACAATCGAGTCTCGATCGCGCCGTTCAGCACGCGCGAACCACGCTGATTGATTTTGGAAGCGCGAACGATGCCATGCATCGATATGGGATATTGTCCAAAATCGGTAAAACCGTTGCAA
The DNA here is from genome assembly GCA_016795025.1 of Phycisphaerales bacterium. Classification (GTDB taxonomy): domain Bacteria; phylum Planctomycetota; class Phycisphaerae; order UBA1845; family Fen-1342; genus JAEUIR01. Next base: position 21 of record JAEUIR010000144.1, on the reverse strand, counting down.
AGAGGCAAGGGGCGGGAATAC
>JAEUIR010000143.1:6976-10259 GCA_016795025.1 Phycisphaerales bacterium | reverse complement strand
GCATATTCCAACGTCGTGCAGTCCAATGGCGGCACGGCGATCTCGCGCGAAGCGCTCCATTCGTCCACCGCGCGAAGCAGAGCCGCCGCGCCGGCTTTGGGGGATTGTTCTTCAGCAAAAAACGCGGCGGCCGAATTCCCGCAGGTCCCCCGTGCGGCTGGCTCACCCAAAGCCACCACACGACGCCCGGCGCTCACCATCTCGCTGAGACCGTTGCTGCCCGTGAGCGGTGTGTGCATCTGAATGCCGATATCCGATGCGATGAACAGATCATTCCAATCAGCGAAATCCGCGACAACAGTAAGCAGGTGATCAAACTTCGTTGAGCGAATCAGTTCGCGAAGCCGGTCGCTGTGCGTCCCCATTGCCGGAATCACGATGCGGACGTTTTTGTGAATCTGCGCGACCAGCAACGCGGCCCACACAGCAGTGAAGCCTGCGGATCGCGCGTGCGCCGGCGGCAGAATCAATACACCGCAGTGCTGATCGCTTAGATTCAACGATCGGCGCGCGACACCGCGCCGCGCTGAGGCATTCGATGTGCCCGCCATGATCGATCGAATCACGCGGGTCGTGAGCATCGCGGTTGACGCCGAATCGCGCAAGCGATCGCCCCATTCCACAATAACAACGCCGGCATGCGGACTGGCCCATGCGCCCCGCGAATCGCAGCACGGCGCGACCAGCGAATCGCCGTCTCCCGCGATATCGAACACAACGCGGTTCGCGAGCGCATCGGCGAGCGGCGTTTCAAACACACATCCCCAACATTGAACAATGTCAGGCTCAAGCGCCGCGATGCGCGCGATCAGTTCGCGCGATCGCACCCACGTGAAGCGCTCGCGTGCCGCGCTCGCGAACGCCTGAACCTCGAACCGGTCCGCGCCTCGATCATCAACGCCGATCACGACATGGTCGGCTTCCGCCCCGGCAACGCGGCGCAATCCGAGAAGATGCGGGCCTGTCAGCGCCCGGCACGCCGGCGAGGCGGCCACGACGTGCACAATTCGCATCCGTTGATTCATGACCGGAATTGTGCCAACGACGGCTTCACTTGTCGAAGCCGAACAGCCGGCCTCTCATGTCGAGCTTGACCGCCTAAGCGTCTGCCCCAATTCACCGCGCGCCTGCCGCACCCAATCCGCTTTGGCTGTCCGTCAGATAGGGTGCGATCACCACGCGGTTCCACGCCCGCGCGACAATATCCAAGTGGCCGCCATTGTGGCCAAGCGTCTCGTCGTCGGGCGACCAACCGCGTTGGATCACGCGAGCGCGAAGCGCGTCATCGGGGGCTGCGCGATCGATGTCAAAGCCAATCTCGCCCACCGAGCGCGAGTGCACGCGGTCCATCGTGCCGAAAAGCTCCGTACCCAGACCGAGCACGGCCTTGTCGAGCCGGGAGTACAAGTTGACGATCACACCGTCCATGTGCCTCAGCGCCGGCCGCAAGTCATAACCAGGGCTGATCGCGGCCTGCGCGAGCACAACATTTCTGACACGCACGCGTGGATCGTCGGGAAGCGCCTCTACGACGAAGATCGCGAGGCCGCCTCCGCCGGAATATCCGACCAGATCGATCGGCCGGCCGGGATGATCCAACGCATATTTAGTAATCTCTGCCGCACGGCGTCCCGCAGCCTTTCTGTTGTTTTCATAGTCGATTAGATTCGCGAGCGTACGGGCAAACCGCTTCCAATCATGGGCGATGATTGCGGACTTCACGCCGGCCGCTCGGAACGCGCGGGTCGGCCCTTCAACCTGCCACGGGCCGCCCTCGATCCCGGGGAACAGCACGATCAGACCGTGATCGAGTTGCTGCGGCGTGGGTGTTGGCGGCCGCCAGCAACCCGCGAGCGCAGCCAGAATTGCCGAAAGCGTGATAACCAGCGGCGCGAGACTAAATGGCGAATTCATAGTCCGGATAATCTCGCTTCGAGAGCACATGTGGTGGTGTACTCGTGCGGCTGGGCCGACGAATCGTTCCCCGAATGGTATCCATGCGAAACAACGACAACCATACGTTCGGCCGATAAATATGCGAGAGACGATTCAGTGGTAAAAAAATTGGGCCACGAACTTGCCAGTGGCTCGCTCAATGGCCCATGCGCTGGGATGGTCTGTGAGATCAAAGTCTCTGTAAAGTGAAACGGCCGGCGGCCGAAAACGTGTCGCGGAATTTTGGACAATTCTGACAAATCGGGTCGCCATTCGCGATACCGACCGATTGGCTCGACCCACACCTCGATCCGCTCCGATATTACCGATTGCGTAAACCGCGCGCAATGGGTTATGCAGCCGGAGTTTACATGACATTGTTAGATTCAACATCTCGCGCTGTGAATCGTAGTGACGCCAATCCGCAGCCGGTGCCCCGCTCCTGTTGGTGCGGAACAACCGACAAAAAACTGGACGATTTCTCTGAGGATTACGTTCGATGTCCGGGCTGTGACACTCTGGTTTCCATTCGGGCCGCAGAAGGGGAGATCACGCGCGTAACCGATGAAATCAGCGACTTGTATGGGCGATCATATTGGTTCGAGCATCAGGCGGGCGATTTGGGACATCCCACCATTGAACAACGGGCTCGGACGGATCTGCACGAACGAGTGCTGCACTGGCTCAAAGCGCTTCTCAAATATCGCCGTCCACCCGGGCGCTTTCTCGAAATCGGCTGCGCTCACGGAGGTTTTGTACACTTCGCCGGCGTTGCCGGCTTTGACGCGCGAGGGCTCGAACTCAGCCCGACGATCGCGGAATTGGCCGAACGAACGTTCCACGTTCCTGTATTGCATGGGCCAATCGAGGATCAGCCGATCGCACCGGGGTCGTTGGATGTGGTCGCAGCGATGGACGTGTTGGAACATCTGGCGTCGCCGGTCGCGACGTTGACGCACTGCGCAAAAGTGCTGACACCGAGAGGTCTACTGTTCATTCAAACGCCACGCTATCCGGCTCCGGCGACGTCGACCGAGCTTCGAGCCAGTTCTCACCGATTTATCGAGCACATGCGCGTGCCAGAAGAGCATCTATATCTATTCAGCGAACGAGGGCTACAAGAGGTGCTGGCGCTCGCGGGATTTGAGCACATTGTCACAGAGCCAGCGATTTTTGATCATTATGATCAATTCGTTGTTGCGAGCCGCGCACCGATTGCTCCTTGCGACGACGATCCCGCCGAACTGCCGGCCTTCCAGGGGGCCGCCGGCCTCGAACGGGGGGGCCGATTCCAAGTCGCATTCCAGGACCACAAGGCCCGGACGTCCGCCAAGCGACGTCCGCACAG
>JAEUIR010000143.1:0-6966 GCA_016795025.1 Phycisphaerales bacterium | reverse complement strand
GGATCGCTGCTATCATCGACTAAAGGCGAAAATCAACGCGAGTCTTCCCGCGACGCAGGCCGAATGATCAGCGCGGGTGCTCTCAAACGATGAGAGATATCACGGGCGGCCGCCCGCTTGAACGAGTGGAACCCCGAAGTTAGGCGTAGCCGGCAGATTGCCGCCGAAGATCCCGCCGGTGATTCCGGTTGCGATCGCCCCACCGCCCGGTTGGCCGCCCAGTGTATTGATCGCTCCCGTCCACGCGCACCCGCCAAATTGGGCGCAAGCGCCGAATGCAAGCGAAACGAGGATTGGCCACTTCACGCGCCGATGTGATTTCATCGCGCCATCTCCTGTGAGTTTGACGGTGTTGGCAGCGCCTCGGTTCCAGGGATTGCGATATCAACGGCGGATGCCGTTGGTGGTCGCTCAGCGATCAGACGTTCCACCGCGCGTACCGCCCATACAACAATGGTATTATGCGCCGCATGACCGATGGCCGAAACGAACAGACTATCCGTCAACAGTCGCAGCACAGTGAAAACCGCGCCGTGATACAGGCAGATCGCTGCGACACGCGGTCCCTGGCTGATGTGCGCGAGAGCAAACGACACCCAGCTGATGAGCGCCGCAGGCGCCCAGCCCCAGACGGCGGACACGTAAAAATAGAGAAATCCGCGAAAACACAACTCCTCAAACGCGCCGAGCAAGGCCACGACAACCGCGTTGCGCGGCACATCGGATTGATCGCGACGAAGCGGCGCGGTGAGTCGAATCAACTCGTCAGCAACCTCCGCGTCGCGCCGCGCTTTCGGCAGCTCGCCGAGCAATATCGACGCGATGAGCGCGATATTCACAAGCAATAGCGAAATTCCCGCGATGCCGAGCCAATCCATCCGTGGCGGCTGTAGGCCCAGCAGGGACCACGCTCGTCCCGAGTAAGCCCAATACCCGACGAGCACGACCGCAAATGTCGTCACACTCAGCAGCAATAATCGCAGTTGCGTGAGGTTTCGAGGCGGCGGCGGCGGTAGGCCGCGCTTTGCCCGATCGCGGCGTATCCACACACGGCGAACATTGGCCGTAAGCACGAACGCAACCACAATCGAAAGCAGCGCGTGGTCGAATGGCTGAAGCGCGGTGCTGTTTGGCATGCGCCAATCGTAGCGGCTGAAACCCGGCGCGCCCTCCCCGGCAACGACCGCGTTCCACCGTCGGCGACTTTCGGCGTATCATCGATCCAGGAGCAACATGAACGAACCTGTCAAGCACATTCTGATTCCGACGGGCGATGCGACCGCGATGCTGCCGGTCACAAACAGCAAGACACCGCCTATCACCGTCATCGGCACAGCGGCGATTCGCGAGACATTTTCGAATGACACGTTGCAGCAGGCCGTGAACACGCGGCTCGCGCCGGGCGTGGATGAAGTCGTGCTGAACCCCGACGCGCACATCGGCTTTGGCGCGCCGATCGGCTGCGTGATGGCCTCCGGCTCGCACATATATCCCGGTCCCGTCGGCGTTGACATCAAATGCAGTATGAGCCTGCTGCAACTCGATCTTCCGTCTGACGCAATTTGCGATCGTCGCACGCGCCGCGCCGTCATCGATGCGATCTGCGAGCGCACACCGACAGGCGCGGGACGTGGGCAGCGAAGCGTACGAAAAAGTCGCCGCGTACCGAGCGATGTCGCCACGCGAGCAGTAATCGAAGGCGCATCCGCGCCGGTCTGCGACGCGCTCGGGATTCCCGCGCAATGGGCGGGCCGCTGCGAGGACAGTCACCATCTCGGCCACGATGAGACTTCCGCGGCGCTGGAACTGCGTCTGGAAACGCTCCTCAAAACCGACGTGTTCACACGGTTCGATGAAAAGCTCGCGCAGCTCGGCTCGTATGGCGGCGGAAATCACTTCGGCGAATGCGAAATCGTGCACGTGTCTGACAATCCGCGTGCGCGAGACGCGGCCGCCGCGTTCGGGCTGCGCGACGGACACGTCGCGTTTCTGTCGCATTGCGGATCGCGCGGCTTTGGCCACAACTTGGCGATGGGGCAGTTTCGTGCCATGCAGACGAAATTCCGCGACTGGAACATTCCGTTTCCGGCCGGCGATCGCGAGCTTTGCTACGCGCCGCTCGGAACTCCGGAGGCCAACGCCTATCTGGACGACATGGCGCTCGGCGCGAATTTCGCCACTGTGAATCACATGTTGATCAACGCGCTCGTACTCGAAGCGTTTCAAGAGGTCTTTCCAGGAACAACGGGTGCGCTGGTTTATTTCATCAGCCACAACATCGCCCGGCGCGAGCAGGTTCGCGGGCGCACGAAGTGGGTGATGCGCAAAGGCGCGACGCGGGCCTTTCCGGCCGGTCATGCGGGGTTGGCCGGAACGCCGTTCGAACAGGTGGGGCATCCGATTTTGCTGCCGGGCGATCCGCAGCGCGGATCGGCCGTCATGGTTGCGGAGGCCGGCGCGCAACTAAGTTGTTACAGCGTAAATCACGGCGCCGGCCGCATGCTCGGTCGCAAGCAGGCGATTCGCTCGCTGGATCAGGCGGCGATCGATCGCTCGTTTGAAGAGCGCGACATTCTGACAAATTGCCGCAATTACCCCCGCGACGAAGCCCCGGCGGCGTACAAGGATTTCGAGGAAGTGATTCGGTCCGTCACGCTGGCGGGATTGGCGTCACAGGTGGCGCGACTGGAAGCGCGCTTTGTTATTAAGGATGCCAGCGACGCCGACGATTAGAAATGGCCCCGCCCGCAGGCCTCGGCTGACACCGGCGTGAATGGCGCAGGCTACCGCACCGGGCCCAGCTCTGCTTCCCACTTCGCCGCCGCTTTTTCAGCCAGCTCGGTAACTCGCTTCGTTTCGACGGCCTTTGCATCCGGCCGGGCGGTCTTCCAAAAAGCGGTTGACTTTTTCCCCTTGGCTTTGATCACGTCGCACAGCGCGTCGTAGACAGCGATGTGGCGCTTGTCATAGCTGGTGTTCATTCCGCCGGCAATCACCGACGCCGCCCGTGTCTGGCACTTTCCGAGCGCTTGCAGCGCCGCATCATCGGAAGCGGAGCGTTCAAGCAAATCCGCCGCGCATTTCTGCGTCGATAGCACGGCCATCGCGTCGTAAAGCTCTTTTCGCGTCGCTTCCGACAACTCGCGTTTGGCCATCGCGACCAGATCGTCAGTGGCACGATCGATGTAATACGCGCCGATGCGATTCAGCGCCGCTTTCAACGCCGCGGGCTTTGCGCTGGGACTTATGATGATCGGTTGCAACTGATTTTCGTAGAGCTCCCGGCGGAACTTGCGAAAGCCGCTTGTCAACTTCGGAATCAGATGGCGCGGTTCCAGAAAATGCTCCGCGTCCAACGATTCGAGTAATTCGAGATCGGGCGATGCGATTCCACCCGTCCAGCCTCGCTGCTTATTAACACCCAGCTTCTCCAGAAACCAGTCATTCTGGCCGGCGCGATGGAGGCGGAGCGGAATAAAGCGCTCCTGGACAATCGCCACAACCTTTGGATCACGGTGCGTTCGATCATGACCATCCTCCCAATTTTCGGCTTCCATCTCCTGATCGCGACTGGCCGGGACATAAAAGTAGATGGGCAACAACTTTTCTCTAGCCAGCTTTAATGCTTCATTCGGATCATTGAGCCACTGCACCGGGCTGGCGACGGCGATCGTCGCGCCGCACAAAACCACCAACGCGGAAAGCAAACGCGAAATTGGCGTATTCATCATCCTGAACCTCATGGAGCGCCCCAGGCTTCTGTATCGATTAGCGCCAAAGCCGCAAAACAGGCGCAGATTTCATCGCACAATTTTCTACAGGCCCAGTTCGCGCGCCACCGGCTGAAGCGCCGCGATGCAATTGCGAATGTGCTCGTCCAGGGACAGCCCCAACAGCGCCGCCCCCTGCTCAATATCGCTGCGCGAAACCGATGCCGCGAATGACGCCTGCTTGAGCTTCTTCTTCACGCTCGGCGGCTCCAGCCCGTTCAGCCTGTCCGGGCGCACCAGCGCACAGGCGGTGATGAAACCACACAGTTCATCGACGGCAAAGAGCGCCTTTCGAATCGGCCGATCTCGCGGATATTCATCGAGATTCCAATCCGCGTGGGCCATGATCGCGCCGATGATTTCCGCATCGACCCCGCACTCACGAAGGATCTTAGCGCCTTCACGCGTATGGTCCGGCGGATTCGGCCAGCGCTCGTAATCAAAGTCGTGAATCAACCCGCAGACGCCCCACTGTTCAGCATCAGAGTCGAAAATCCGTGCGTACCAGCGCATCGCGGCCTCGACGGCCAGCGCGTGCTTTCGCAGCGACTCACTCGCGGTGAATTCGCACAGCAATGCCCAAGCGGCGTCTCGGGTCATGCGGTAATTATATGCGAGCCTGCATCAGGCTGTTTTCGCGCCTTCCGCGCAGCCGATGCGCTCCAGCCCCATAACAGCTCTCCGCTCGCGCAGGCCGTGCGTCGCCTGATGAACTCGCGCCGCGCAATGGTCGATAGGGTTGGCAGATCGTGTCTCGGCGAATCGCCGCGCCCGCTCCGGACGCAGCGGCGCCGTTCGCACCGGAGAAACGCCGTCATGGCCGCCGAAGAAGCACCGCCACAAGCCGAACCAAAGAAGAAAAAAGGCCTGCCGATGAATGTCATCATCATCGCGGGCATCACCGTCGCGCAAGCCGCCGGCTTTTTCTTCGCCTTCAAAATGCTTGGCGGCGGCCCGGCGCCCACGCACGGCGCGGAGGGCGAGAACTACATCGAGGGCGAAGGCGGGCACGCCACGACGCAACCCGTGCAGATGGTCGAAGTGCCCCTGCTCGAAAAGTTTCGCGTGCCGAATAAGAAATCCGGCGCTACGTTTATGTACGACTTCGACGTCTACGTCGTCGTGCCGGCGGACCACAAAGAGAAAATCGAGCTGCTTAAGGAAGAGCGGTACGGCGAAATTGCCGATCGCATCGCGCAAATCGTGCGCGCGGCCGATCCGGCGATCCTTAACGAAGATGACTTGCAGACGCTTCGCGTGCAGATTCAGCATGTCATCGGCGGCATCGCCGAGGATGAACACCTGATTCAGCGCGTGCTGATTCCACGTTGCGTGCCGATCCGTATGAGTTGATCAACCCCGCTTGCGGTTTGCCAGGGACGGCGAAACGATCGCATAGGACGCGAAACCGATGGCAGAAGAACCCAACACGACGCCCACGTCGGAAACTCCGCCAAACGAACCGTCGGCGGCTGCGCCGGATTCCCCGCAGCCGGCGGGCAATGTCGCATCGACGGAGGCCGCGAGCCCTGAGCAGACGGTCGAAGGAAAGGCGCAGCCTGCTGAGCCGGCGGCCGCGCAATCCGCCGCCACAATCTCACAAGAGGAACTCGACGCGCTGCTCGCCAGTGCCGGAAACGCGCCGTCACCAGCCCCAAAAGCCGCTGCCAATCCTGCGGCGGAAGCACCGATCGAGGAAACCGACGCGCTGGCCGCCGAGATGGCCGCCGCCATCGCCGAAGAAGCCGCCGCGAAAGCTGCCGCACAGGCGATGCCGCCCGCTAAGCCAGAACCGCCTACCGTGCAATTTCACGCGCCGGAACTCAGCCTCGGCTCAACCGGCCCGGAGCTCGCCACGCTCGAACTACTCGACGATGTCGAACTGGACGTCAAAGTGGAGTTGGGACGGGCGGATATGTACATCGAAGACATTCTGCAACTCGGCATCGGCTCGGTCGTCAGCCTGGATAAGCTGGCGGGCGATCCGGTGGACGTGTTCGTGAACGAGCGCCTCGTCGCGCGCGGCGAAGTGCTCGTGCTAAACGATAGCTTTTGCGTACGCATAAACGAGATCGTCAGCCCCTCGGCGGAGGCCGAGCCGGTCAGATAGGGACGGATTCAAACCATGCCAAGGACGGCACTCATCATTCTCGCCACATGGCTGAGCTCCGCGCCATTGACGGCTCAATCCGTCGACAGGCCGCAGGAACCAGCCACGGCGAGTTCCGTCGAGGTATCCGGCAATGCTGAGCCGACGGGCGCCCCCGACGCCAAGTTCGTGCGCCGGGGTGGAGCAGATGCAAAGTCCGGCCAGATGGCAGCGCAACAATCAAATTCACAATCAAGTTGGCGCGGCACCGCCGCCCTTGCCGCCGTGGTCGCGCTCATCCTACTGCTGGCCTGGGGCTATCGAACGGCCGTTGGCAAGGCAGCGTTTCCGCTTTCCCGCGGCACGGCCGGGTCCACCGGAGTTTTACAGATCATTTCGAGAATGACGATCGCGCCGCGGCATTCGCTTTGCCTGGTGCGTGTAGGCGGTCGCATGGTGCTCATTGGCGTATCCGCGGATCGCCTGGCCACGCTTGATGTGATCGCAGACGGCGACAGCGTTGCGAAACTGGCCGGCCAGGCCGTCGCCGCACGATCGGAAAGCCGGTCAAGTGAGTTCCGGCAAGCTCTCGATGATGAAAACGCGCTGATTGAATCGGATGCGGATCCGCTCGGCGAAATGGGCGACGATCGAAGCGTCGGGCGGCTGCGCGATCAACTCGCGAGCACGCTGCAACGGCTTCGCACGAATTCGGGGGTGCGCTCGTGACCATAACTTCGCTGCGCCGCACGCTCGCAATCGCGCTGGTCGGCGTGAGCGCCGCGGCAATCGCAAACGCCGCCGACACCGCCGCGCTGCTTACCAGCGAAGCCGTCGAATCCACTATGTCAACCGACCCGATTTATGTGCCGGATCTGAGCAAATTCCTGCCGGCCGCCGGTAACCGCGAATCGCTCAGCTCGACGCTACAGATATTCGTGCTGATGACGGTGCTGACGCTGCTGCCCAGCATCGTGCTGATGAATCCGCCCTTCTCGGTCATGGCCAATGTCGAGGGCCGCATGGCGGACGCCGCTTACCGCCATGTCGCCTCGGCCCTGGCGCGCCTGACCCCTGGCGGCCGGCTCGTGGCGATCACCGGCGCCA
>JAEUIR010000142.1 GCA_016795025.1 Phycisphaerales bacterium | reverse complement strand
CTTTTGCAATGCCAAAGTCGATGACTTTCGCCGTCGGCCGGCCGTCGATCTCCCCGACTAGAATGTTGCTCGGCTTCAGGTCGCGATGAATGACCAGCTTGCGGTGGGCATGCTCAACCGCGCGGCACACATCGCAAAATAGCTTCAACCGTTCCGCGATGGTGAGATTCCGGCGATCCGCAAACCGAGTAATCGGTTCGCCGAGAAAATACTCCATGACGAAGTACGGGCGCCCGTCGGCGGTCGCGCCGGCGTCAAACACCGTTGCGATGCCGGGGTGGTTCATTTTCGTCAGCACGGACCGCTCATGGCGAAAGCGGCCGATGATCTGCCGGGTGTCCATCCCTAGCTTAATGACCTTAATCGCCACTGGCCGACGACCGGTGGCATTAGATTCTCGATCGAGGAATTCCTGCTCCGCGAGGTAAACCGCGCCAATGCTGCCCTCGCCGATGCGCTCCTTGATCGCACATGTCCCCAAGTTCGAGCCGATCAGCGAATCAGTCAGATCGCCATCGTCGATGTCGTGCGCGTCGCCCCCTCTCGCGCGGGCTTCCAGCAGTCGTAGCGCGTATTCAGCCAGTTCTGGCGCGTCACGAAGCTGATCGGTGATAAACGTCCCCTGGCTGGCCGCGGGCAGATCGATTGCTTGCAGAAAAGTGTCGTGAACGCGCTTCCAATCTTTCGCGGACATGTCGCGCATTTCAGTAGCTCGCAAAGCTTCCAAGCCCCAATTCGCCAATCGCGAAATCGGCACGCGCCTGGCGGAAAATCTCTCGGCGATTTGCGTTCGTCTCCGGTTGGCGCGCCGGCTATTCCCCGAGTTCCAGCCTGAGCCACGCTCGAAGCATCTCCCATTCGCGCTCGACCGTTCGTTTCGGCATTTCAAGAGCATTGGCGGCCTCACTCACGTTCAGTCCGGCATAGAACCTCAATCGCACCAGCTGTGCCTGATGCGGGTTCAATTGCTCTAAGCGAGAGAGGGCGCTCTCAACCGCCAGAAATTGGTCCAAATTTCCATCTTCCGCGAGCGATACCGCTTCCAGCGAGGTTCGCGCCGGCGGGCGGCATTGATCACCACCCCTCTTTTCGGCCGCCTTGGCCCGCGCTCGTTCAATCAGCAGTCGTTCCATGGCATTGCACATGACGCGAAAGAAATGCTCGCGGTTCGCGGGTGAAAAAGGCTCTCCAGCGCACAATTTCATGAACGCCTCGTGCACCAACTCCGTGCCTTGCCACGTGTGATCCGGTCGCTCGCCCCGGATGAACCGCCGCGCCACCTCGCGCAGTTGCTCATAGTCGCGCTGGAAGTAATCCTCGAAATTTGCGGTCTGCGAACCGGACATCCATTCGGCCCCTGAAGAGTCGCGATCATTATGCCACATGAGGGCTAATTCTTGAAGCGAACTTGCCGCGAGTTTGGCGGCAAGCGGCAATCGGGTCACTGCGACTCTGCGCGAATGCGCGGGCAACGCCCGCTTGGCGCGGCGGAACCAGATTCGTGGGGACGGGATTCCCCTGTCACAAACGAGGTATCAGTTGCTGTGAGGTATGGAGTCTCGATCCTCGAAATTGGGCGCAGCCCCAGGGCGGCCGTCAGAATTCGATCATTGGCAGCCGGACTGCAACACGCAGTGAACGAAAGCGTCGATATCAAACACGTTCACCGCCCCGTCGCGATTCACATCCGCATGAAATAATTCGCACGATTCAAGCGGCGATTGTTGCGTCAGCATGTACACAAATGGATCGATGTCGAAACTATTGATCAGACCGTCGCAATTGCAGTCACCGCGAGAAAATGTCGGCAAATCGTAGACATACACCGCTCCCGCGTAGTAGCCGCTTTCGCCATCCTGCGGCGCAGCGATCAATCCGCGGCGGCCGTGTACACCGGAGACCAGGCCGAAGTATGCGTCCGGCATCCCATCTTCAGGCACGAGTTTGATTTCAAACTGCCAGCTCTCGCGTTGCCGAACATACAAGTAGGCCGCGCCGGACCCTTCGCCGTGATCATCGTCGCCGTGAGCGCCGATCAGCAGCGCGTCGTCGCCCGCACCGATGCTGTCCCCGAAATAGTCCAGCACACGCGCGTCGAATGCGGTCAGCGTTTGTGATTCGCGCCAGACGCCAATTTCGTCGCGATCAAACACCGACACCGCACCGGCGAAATCAGATGCCGGCCCGACCGAGCTCGCGAATACCGTTCCATTTTGGATAGCCACGGCCGTGCCGAAATTGTCGTTCGGCGCGGATGTCGCTGGATACAGCGTTCCCGCAGGCAGCCATATGTCCGTCCCGCGCTCATATAAATATACGCGGCCCGGCAGTTCGGTAGACTCCTGATTGTCGACGATTGCGATCAGGTCATGCTCAGCGGCGATTGTCCGACCAAAATCGGCGCTCGCGTCCGGTGGCGGTTCGATTGTAAGTGGCGCATTCCAATTGACTGTTCCGGCGTCGCGCTCGAAGACAAACACCGTTGATCCGGCTGTTGAGATAATGGTGTACTCGCGACGACCCAGGAACGAAAGCCCCGCCGTCATTGCCCAGCCGAATTGAAGCCCCGGAACTTGACGCTCGGCCGGAGGCAGGAGCGTCGCGACGGGCTGCCAGCCGGCCGGATCCCGACGAAATTCCACGGCCGCGCCGACATCGAGTGCGCCGGTCGAGTCGCGCCCGGGCGCCCCGACGATCAGCACATCGGGCAATGCCGCGAGCGAGTAGCCGAAAAAATCGCCGGCGCCGGTTTGGGCATCGATGAGCGGCGTTGCGCACCAAGTGATTGAGTCATAGGCGAAAGCGGCGCCGCTCAATTGCCCCTGCGCATCGGCTGCCCAGGCCCCGACCCCGATCGCGCCGTGATGGATCGCCAGCGCCGAGCCGAAATACTCGCGCGGCCGCGGGGCGATCGCCCGCAGCTTAATCGGCGGCGGCCCGGCGACTGCGATTGGCTCGCTCATTGAGCGACTAATCAACAGCGCCGCGAGAATGCCCACCCGTCCTCGGCGTTTGAACGATGACATCCCGGTGATTCTATCATTTCCGCTGTCGTTTTTTGCGCAACTTTGTTGGCTTCGCTGCCAGGCGCATGGACCACCCACGCAAACGGGCGCGACCGGCGCCAGGTTGTGACAGCGCTGAATCGCCAGACAATGGGAGTACTTGTTACTCCGGAAAATCATGCACGCGGCCCGCAATCTCAGCCGCCCGCGCCACTGTTAGACTAAACACGTTTCCCTGACCGTTGTGGCAACGCAGACAGACATAATCCACAGTGATTCGCGCCAAGCCGTCCGGGTCGCGCCGTACACTCCCGCCATCATCCGTCAGGAACGCCGTATGATCGGCCGCCTCCACGGACAGTCGAAAAATATGCGAGCGCGTGTCACCAATGCGACCGGCCGGCCCGGCGACCGCGGCGGTTGCCGATGAGGCATCCTTCACCGCGAACGGCATATGACAGCTCTCGCACGTCAGCGTCTCGCGATAATCGCCGCGCTCAAACACCGCGCCGCGATGACCGGCCATGTTCTGAGTCGAATGGCAAGCACCGCATTCGTTGCGTATCGCCGAGCCACGGTCGGCGACGATCGAGTGATGCGGGTCGTGGCAGGTGGTGCATGAGAATCGGGCGTGCGCGCCGCTGGCGGACAGTTCGCTCGCCTGTTGGAGCGGCGCGATGAAACCGTCGCGCGCGGCGATCTCGCCGCTGGTGTCACCAAATGGATAGGCATGGCACTGACGGCACGATTCGTCGCCGCTGGGATCGACAAAAATCCGGGAGCGGTCGATCACCACGCGGCCCGCCGCCGTGAAAAAGTGATTGCCGCCAGGTCCGTGGCACGCTTCGCATTGCGCGCCGTTTTCGAACCACGCGCCTTCGATGCCTGGACGATTGTCCTGCGACAGCGGGTTTTCGTCAGTCCGGCGCACGGGACCGGTCGTGCGCGGCGCAAATGTGTTGAAATCCAACGGTGTCGCGCCGGTCGCGGCCGGCAGAAACGACGCGAATTCGGCGTTCGCACCATTTGGGTCGAACGGGAGATTCCACTGCGTCAGCACGCTCGTGAGGCCCGTGGTCAGAAACTCGCCGTTTTGATTGATGAAGCGGGCCGCTTTCGAATAGCCGCCGATCACATACGAAATGTTCGCCCACGAAAAGCCGTCCGGAGGATTTGGTACGCCGCCGGTCTGGGCGGCGTTTGGAAATGTCGGCGCCGCGCCCCGAATTGTCGTGATCGCGTGCGCGTGCGAGTGATTGGCGTAGATCGTGGCGATGTCCGAGTGACATTGCTTACAAGCGGCGCTACCGACATACGAAGCGCTCGCGTTCGTTTTGTCCGTGCCGTTTGCGAACGACGGCAGATCGGCTTCGCCGGGCGGCGCGGGCGGACAACCGCCGAGGAGCGTGAAGGCCGCGATCGCCGGCAAACCGAGCGCCGTGATGCGACGTGCATGAATCAGACATCCGGCCGCGGTGCGAAGACCGGCCGCGACGAAGGCCCGCGACTGTTGCGTTTGAGGGGACATTTGCTCAATCCGATTCTATTCAGTTCACTCAGCGGGGGTGACAATGCAGACACAATTCCGCGTGCGGCAATCGCAGCGAATGGTGCGCGTCGGCCGGGTCGCGCGATCGCAGGTTCACCACCGGCGATTTGAAATAGCCCGCATACTCCGTGCCGCTCGGATGCGGATTGTGGCACGTCGCGCACGTCACCGCGCCGTCCGCGAGCGGTAACAGCGTTGGCGGCTTCGCGACGGCCCCGAGCCGCATGGCGGCGAGAATGGCGTCCGGCACATGGCGATCCAGATGGCCGTCAGGCGCGGGATCGGCGTGCATCGCGTGGCAGTTCAGGCACAGCTTGGTCGGCGCGTCGCGCAGTTTGTCTGAATACTCAACGCCGGACGCGGCGACGCCCGCATCCGCTGCGCTGACATGACAGAATCCACACGTGGCGGTCGCTGAGTTCACTCCGGGAGCCTCGCCGCGATGCGGATTGACGCGCCACGACTCGGCCACGTGGCACTCACGGCACGAATTCAGCGGCGCGAGCGGGTCAAAACCGCGCACCAACGACGTGTTCACCGCCGGGCGCGACGGGTTGTCGCAGTGCCGCCGGATATCGTGACACGTGAGACAGCCGATTCGGCCATCAACCGTCGGCCAGCCAGCCGGTGTTTTTGTTTGCGTCGTTTCGGCGACACGCGCGATGGGGTGCGCTTCGGCTACGGCTTGCACACCGTCATGACACGACAGGCAGAGCGCGTCGGTCTCGCTCGGCGCGATCGGCGCGGCGCGGCTGTTTTGCATGTCATGGCATGCGCCGCATTGGTTCTTGTCGAAATGTGGATTCGTGACCATCGGCCTCACCAGAGCCGTCGCGCGACGCGGTCGATTGAAATCCGCTTCACGCGGCGAGCGCCAGGCGAACGCGCGAATGCCCGGCCGACTGATTTGCTCCGAAACCAGCACGAAATAAGACGTTTCGAAATCCGCCGGGGCCGTGCGAGCCGTCGAAAGCGGGCCGCTCCAAATGGCGATGCCCGCCGGCAGAACCAGCGCGTCCGAATCGCCCGGCCCGCCGAACACCGCGAGCGGACGGCCGTCTCGCGCGAATGCCGTCACGCGCTGCAACGCGGCGTCGGTGACAAACACGATGCCATCCGGCCCGATTGCGATTGTCCGCGGTCGGCCGAAATAGCCGAGCCGATCGCCGCGTCCGCCGATGTTGCGCCGCCAGTTGCCGTCGGAATCAAACACCTGCACGCGCGCATTCAGCATATCCACGACGAATGCTTCATCGTCGTAAGCAGCGACGCCCAGCGGCAAGCCGAATTCACCGCTATGCTCGCCGCGGCGCCCGATGGACCGCAAATGCCGGCCGCCGGCTCCGTCGAACACTTCCACGCGGTGGTCGGCCAGATTTGTCAGCCAGACTTCGTTTGCGACGCACGCGAGTCCACCGACGCGCCCCGGCCGTTCGCCCGTGGAGGGAATGCGATATTCCGCGATTCGAGAACCGCGGTGAAATCGCACCGCGCCTTCGGCCGTCGAAATCAAAATGTCGCCATTGAGGGCAGTGGTCATCGCGCCTGGCGAATATGGCGCATCATTCAGCGGCTCGTCGGTCAGCAGCTCACGATCCGGTGTCCATCGCAATAGTCGCTGCATCGCGCCTTCGCTGATCACC
Source organism: Phycisphaerales bacterium (assembly GCA_016795025.1). Classification (GTDB taxonomy): domain Bacteria; phylum Planctomycetota; class Phycisphaerae; order UBA1845; family Fen-1342; genus JAEUIR01. The sequence goes on along the minus strand of JAEUIR010000142.1, from coordinate 4,133 downwards.
AGCCGCCCGGCGCCCACCCCCAGATCCATCGGCTTCAGCAGAAGCAGCCCGGCGTCAGGCTCCACGCCGAAAAGAAATTGAGCGAGCTGCACCTCGCCGGCCGACGGCGTTTTGCCGATTCTCAGGTTGCCCAACCCAATCGCGGACTGATTTGCCGGCCGGCCGGCGTCTGCACGCGACACGGCGGGTTGCGGCGTCGCGCAGCCATGCATCACGGCGGCCAGCGCGAGACAACCGATGACGAGCGAGGTCGCGGCCACGCCAAAAAGACCCGTGCGGAGACCGACTCGGCCAACGTTAATTGTGGATCGCGATTCGCGGCGAGCGTTCATAGGTTGTGACAGCTCAGACATAACCGGCTGCGGTCGTTTGAAATGACCAGCATCGAACCGTGATTGCCGCGATTATGAGGATCATGACAAGTCGTGCACTGGATACGCCCGCCCGGCAACTTGATCCGCCCATCTCGTTCAACTGTCGCAGCAGAATGATACGCGCGCTCCCCGTCGGGATATTTCACGCCGACCGGGTGATTCGTCACGCGAACCTCGTCGCGCCTGAGGCTGCGCCCCGACAGATCTGACCAGCTCATCGCGTGCGCACCGGCGTACACGTCGCGAGCGACTGTGCCGTCGTGACAGCTCAGGCAGACCAGCGAAGCGGCGTCGAGACTGCCGGCGGGCGTTGGATACGACCGCGCCGGCTGCGTCGTCGCGCCGCCGCTCGCGATGAGTAGCGGGGCCTGCGTCGCCGAAATGTGCGGCGTGTGACATGGCAGACACAAGTCGCGCGCCGCGCCGTCTCTTGAAAAATCATGCGGCGAGCCGACCAAGCCGCCTGCGAAGCGGTCCTCCACGGGTTGCGTCGTCGCGACTCCCAACCCTAGCGCGAGCGCCACAGCGCCGCAAAACCCGGCAAGGAGGAATTGAATCGTGCAAACGTGAGAAAATCGAGCAAGCATGATCGGCGGTTCCAATTGTGAACTCACTATACGATTGAGCGGTCTATTGAGCAATGATTCCGCCTGTTCGCGAATTTGAGCCTTAGTATTTCGTCAACCATAATTTGTCGGGGAGCATCGGCGTTTCGCCGGCGCGCACCGGCGAGACGCAGATGCTCCCCCGTTCTTTCATGCTGACCGAGCACTACTCCGGCCGGCCGGTCGATCGCGCTTTTGCGCCGACGATATCCGCCTCCAGCCCGACGCGCCCGTCAGCCGCGCCGTCCCAACGATGGGCGCGAATCGCGTCCACAATCATCGATGCGACGCGCACAGCCGTCACTCCGTCGTCTACGTCGGCCGCTTGCGGGCCGCCGGCAGCTCCGCCGCCGGATCGCCGCAGCCGCACGGCGTCGAGAAACGCGGTCAGCTCGGTTGTGAGGGGGTCGCTGTTTTCGATCGTCAGCGGTTCGACATTCACCATCTTGCCGAAATCGACGCCGGCAAGTTGCGACAGGTCGTCCACATTGCGCTCGCGGGCGAATTTGATCACGTCGAGGTTTCTGTCGAGTTGAATCGCCACGCCGGAACGCTTGTGATAATCCAGCGAGATATATGCATTTTCGGCGAATACGCGCAGCCGCCGCTCGGTCTTGAGCGCCAGGCGCGACGCTGTCAGATCGGCCACCGCGCCGCCGCGACACGCGATGCGCACATTGGCCACGTCTTCATGGGGGCCCAGCACGTTCACGCCGACCGCGTCGACGCGCGCCACTTCATCGCGCACCAGATGTAGCATCACGTCGATGTCGTGAATCATCATGTCGAACACCACCCCCACATCCGCCGAGCGGAACGTGAACGGGCTGATACGATGCGATTCGATGAATTTCGGGCGAATCCCCAACCGCTGAACCGCCAGAACCGCGGGATTAAAACGCTCGGTATGCCCGACATGCACGATGCAGTTGTGCCGACGCGACAATGCCGCGATTTCCAGCGCTTCGGCCACGGTCGGCGCGAGCGGCTTTTCGATCAATACGCCAATGCCGCGCTCGATCAGCGGTCGCGCGGCCGCCAGGTGATGAACCGTCGGGACGGCGATGGTGGCTGCGGCGATGTCCGCGAACTCCGGCGTCCAACGCTCGGCATAGCGCACGCCGAGCGGCTCGGCGAGGGCCTTGGCGCGTTCGATGTTTTGATCGATGACGCCAACCAGGCGTGCGGCGGGCAATTGCGAATAGACACGCACGTGATGGCGGCCCATGTGGCCCGCACCAAATACGGCAACCGGTAAGGGAGAGGACAATGCAATCTCCGAAAAAAAAAAACTGAATCGACTCTAGCACCGCCGGCGGCAGAGGCGCGGATGTTCACCCGCGCCGGCGACAAGCCGCGACGAGTACGAGCAACACTTGCGCCGCTCCCATCGCCGGCTCGGGGATGATGATCGCGTCGGGCAGTTCGCTTTCCGCGCCCCAGATTTCACTGCCCTCGAGCGGCTCGTCGCCCCAGCCGAAGTAGATGGCCTGCGGAGCGGGCGGGCCTTCGATGAATATGCCGCCGCGGCCTACGCCAAAGAACACCTCGGCCTGCGCATCGGCCGAGGCCTCGAAGTCTACCGTTCCCAGCAGCCACGACGTTGTGATCGGATCGAATTGCGGATCCCAATAGGCGTCAGTCGCCAGGCCATTTCCTGCGCCGCTGCCGGTCCAGGCGTCGTTGATCTGCTGATCGGACCATTCGCCATCGTTGGTCGCTCCCCAGCGTCGGCGTCGCGGCGGCCCGGGATCGGTGTAGTTATACCAGTGAAAGCCGGTGAGCCGCGCATCGCCGGCCAGGACATGCAGGTTTACGTCCAGGTAGATCGAGCGCACAACGAGTAGATCTGATGGGATTAGCAGCGTACCCCACACATACAATCTCTGCGCTCCGCCGGATGACTCAATAATCGGATTCACGCCCTCCGCGGGCGATTGATACTCCGGCGGCGTGCCGTTGATCGGCTGATTTTCGCCAACCCCGTCAACCGAAAACCACAGTCGGAACGGCAGCGTGTTTCCGAATGGTCCGAGTGCAATGAAAGTCAATAGTATGAATTGAGCGAACATGCTCAGCTCCATTTCTGTTTGGTTACCACTAGTTGCCTAAGGCTGTGTGTACTGTGGTGTTGCCATGCGATTCATGTCCAGCGTAATCGTGGTCTGGCGCGATCCACCCGGTCCCATCGGACCGGATCCGCCGTTGTCGGATACGATCCATTGATAAAACGTCCAGCCGGAAATCAACGGCGCTCGAAGCGTGACAGCGCTGCCGCCGCGCCAAGCAAAAAGATCGTCGCCGGCTCGGGGATGATGATCGCGTCGGGCAGTTCGCTTTCCGCGCCCCAGATTTCACTGCCATCGAGCGGCTCGTCGCCCCAACCGAAATAGATGGCCTGCGGAGCGGGCGGGCCTTCGATGAAAATCCCGCCACGACCGACGCCGAAGAACAATTCGGCCTGCGCATCGGAGGAGGACTCAAAATCAACCGTGCCCAACAGCCAGGAGTTTGTTACGGGGTCATATTGCGCATCCTGATAAGCGCCAATGTATAGGCCACTTCCCGAGCCGCTGCCGGTCCTGGCGTCGTTGATTTGCTGATCGGACCATTCGCCATCATTGGTGCCTCCCCAGCGTCGGTAGCGAGGTGGTCCGGGATCTGAAAAGTTATACCAGTGAAACCCAGTGAGCCGCGCATCGCCGGCCAAGACATGCAGATTTACGTCCAGGTAGATCGATCGAACAATGAGCAGATCGACCGTATTTAGCAGCGTGCCCCACACATACAACCGTTGCGCGTCGCCCGACGACTCAATGATCGGGTTGATACCATCGGTCGGTGACTGATACTCACCAGGCGTGCCATTGATCGGCTGATTTTCGTCAACGCCATCATTCGAAAACCATAAGCGGAATGGTCGCGTATTGTCAAATGGTCCAACTGCAATAATCATTGAAAATACAAATTGCGTTATCATTTTCTTACTCCGGCCTTCTCGCATGCGGTTACGGTTGTGTATATTGTGGCGTTGCTGTGCGATTCATGTCCAACGTAATTGTGATGTGGCGAGATCCGCCCGGCCCCATCGGGCCAGAGCCGCCATTGTCGGAAATGATCCACTCATAAAACGTCCAGCCGGAAATCAACGGAG
>JAEUIR010000141.1 GCA_016795025.1 Phycisphaerales bacterium | reverse complement strand
GGTTTCCGGTCCGCGGCCGACGGGGACACTTTCGCACCCGTCGCGTGGATCACGGTCGGCGCCGACGGCCGGCTCGAGAGCGGCCCCGCGCTCGAGCGGCGCTGACGCGACCGACGGCGGGCCTGCGCCCCGCGCGGGACGCCCTCGGCATGCGGCGCGGCATGGATGACATCCGCTGGTTATTCGTCGGTACGGCCATTGTGACTCTCGCCGTAAACCCGGCGTTCGGCTGGCTCGTGAGCCGTTTTCGGCGCATTACGTTCATCACGTTGACTTATGCATTGTTCGCCGTCAGTCTCGTCGGCTTCTATGCGCTATTGGTCCTGGCGCCGCGAGCAATCGGCGAAATCAGCGGCATGGTGTTTTATGTGTGGTTCAGCGTGCTAAACCTGTTTTGCACGATGGTGTTCTGGGCGCTGATGGTCGACCGCTTCACGCTGGACCAAAGCAAACGATTATTTGGCGCGATCGCCGTCGGAGGAACGTTGGGAGCAATTGCCGGGCCGTGGCTGGCCGGCGCGCTCGCTAAACCGCTGGGAACGCCGGCGCTGCTGCTGATCGCCGCCGGCTTCCTGCTCCTTTCAGTATTGGCGGCCTGGGGATTGGTATGGCTTGAATCAGATCATGATCGCACTGAACCGATCGGAGGCCGTGAGGGTGCATCGCCGCGAGACATTCTGGGCGGCAGCGCCTGGCATGGCGTCACCGCTGTCTTTCGATCTCCTTATTTGCTTGGCATCTCTGCGTACATGCTGGTGCTCTCCGTGATTGCCACGTTTATCTACTTTACGCGCCTGCAGATGGTTAAGGACCTCGGCGGCGATACCGACAGTCGCGCAGTGACTTTGGCGCAAATCGATTTGGCGACGCAAGCCGCAACACTCGTTCTACAGGTCGTCGCCACCGGTCACATCATGCGCCGGTTCGGCGTTTCAGTCGCACTGGCGTCGCTTCCCGTTTTGATGGCGCTCGGTTTCCTGAGCCTCGCGATGATCGGTTCACTCTGGGTGTTGGTCGCGCTGGACGTGATCTTCAAGGCCATCCAACGAGCAGTGATGCGTCCGGCACGAGAGACCTTGTTCACGGTGGTAAGTCGAGAGGACAAGTACAAGTCGAAAGCGATTACCGACACGTTCGTCTATCGCGGCGGCGACGTGCTGGGGGCCGGTATCGAGGGCGCGATCAGCAGGCTGGCCGGTGTGCAAGGCGCGGTCACACAACTGGCCCTGATCGGATTGGGCACGGTGGCTGTCCCAATCACAATCGTCTGGGCCATTCTCGGATGGTGGCTGGGTCGTCATCAACAGCGGTTGGCTTCCGGCTCTTCACGTTTCGATGAGCAAACCGCGCCCAATCTTCCCCGGCTCGTCTCTGAACAAGCCTGAAGTTCGCTCTTCTTCGACTTCTGACATTCTCGGTGCTATTCACTATACCGGGAGAACGGTACCTATTTCCCATTGGAAGCCATATTGACAGTCTTGGGCTAATAGCAGCTCCTGCCGCGCCGCTAATTCTGATCGCAGCCTTGTTTGCCAGGAAGCCCGTAATCGTCGTTGCGGCTTTGGGGCTGGTGCTGCTCGCAATCATCTGGATGGCACGAGTATTTGTTCTGCTGTCAGACTTGTGATAGTCGCAGGCCAAGAGCTATGGCGACGCGAATTGCGACGGCACGGTGAACAACTTTGACATCGATGCGTTTGTGCTGGCGGTGGCCGATCCGGAGGAATTCGAGACTGAATACCCCGGCTGCGACATTTTGAATTGCGATAAGAACGGCGACGGATTGGTGAATAATTTCGATCTCGACCCGTTCGGAAACGTGCTGGTCGATCCGGCCACGGGCCCGGTGGTGCTGATGAACTTCGACTGGGACGCGGAAAATCGGCTGGTCGGCGTGTGGTATGATGGCGGCGACACGGCCGTCAGCGGCCAGCGGGTCGCGCGATATGAGTACGACGGTCTGTTCCGCCGCATCGAGAAAGAGTTGTCGAATCAAGGCGACGGGATTGTGTACGGCTCGAATCCGAGCGGGATCACGGGCATTCAGGGCGGCGATCGGTTTGAACGCTACTATTATGCGGGTTGGCGCGTGGTCGAGCTGCGCGACAATTACTCGTCGCCGAATCGAACGCTGGGGCAATTCGTGTATGGCACCAATACATCGACGAGCCGGTGGCCTACGACCGCAACACCGACGCGACGACGGGCGGCTCGCCGGATAATGATTGTGTGGATTCGGGCGGGTCGCAGCGCTATGTGTACCATCAGGATGTGAATTACCGCGTCATGTCGCTGACGCGCGAGGATGGCAGCGTCGTCGAGCGCTACGAATACAGCGCCAACGGCGAGCCGACTGTGTTCCGCGGCGTGCCGTCGGGCGGCTCTTCTGAATCCGGCGCGGCCACGTACGCCAGTACGGTCGGCAACCTCTGTCGTCGCTTGTCATTCGCTGGGATAAGAGCGGGCGATGGGACTCGAACCCACAACATTCAGCTTGGAAGGCAAGCGGCTGCGCGCCGAACCGGCGATCGTTGCAAGAGTTACGGCGCGAGGCAACATGCCTTGCACCCTTGCTTGCACCGGGTTCAGAACCGGTCCCGGCGTCTAGTAATCGGTCGGACCAGTGCTGAGCCGGAGCGGCAAAAATACCACCGAGCGGTCCAAACCCAACTGACAAAACTGACAAAAGGGGGAGCGGCTCACGCACCAACTGCGGCTGGTGGATGAGTCCACGCCGACCCGCCGCGCGAGGCCCGCGGGCGTGCTCGGGGCCGAGGTGTGGGTGAAACTGGTGGAGCCAGGCACTGGGCATCAGGCACCGGGCACTGGTGAAGGCAGCGGCTCGGGCGTCTCTTCTTCCCTAGCGCCCAGTGCCCAGTCCCAAGTGCCTGGCTTCTCGTTCCTGACCATGACCACCCGCTCGAGTTTCCGCGCCGAGTACGCGAAGGCGGCGGGGGGGAAAACCGCCGTCTACATGGCCCGCTGGGTCAACACACGCGGCGAGAAGGGGCCGTGGTCGGAGATCACGACGGCGACGGTGGCGGCGTAGGTTGCACGCACTCAGCGGGAGCGCGTGCCGTGGCGTTCACCGGTTCTTTTCGCACCTGGCTTTGGGAAATGGCGCGAGGTCGGGTTCCACAAACTCAACTTTGGCGCGTGGGCTCATGAAGAGGTCTTTCGAATAGAACAAGCGAAGGGTCTTCTTCTGCAAGAGTTCCGGGTGGGCGTCACAAAAGGCGTCCCCGTTTTCCTCGGGTCCGTACTCCGCCAAGACGAACTCGACCAGGCGCAGCCACGCGAGCGTCATGGTCTCATGGTACCCCTGCGTTGGCGCGTCCACGATGCCGTGCGCGGCATTGTGGGCCTTGATGCCGGCGCGGAGACGGCCGGCGGCCTGCTCGAACCGCCCATCCCGCAGGAAGAGGTACGCGAGGCGGACGTGGTCGCGATGATGCCAGCGGTCAAGCGGCCAGCGCTGCTCCTCGAAATCACGGACAAACTCAGCATCGCTTGTCATGACCACATGATATCGATCCTCCGCTCATGGCGCGCAGACCCCGCCGCGCTCACGTTCCTGACCATGACCACCCGCCCGAGTTTCCGCGCCCCCGCGAGAAGCCGAGTTCAAGGCGGGCGAGGGCGGCCTCAACTTCTGGTGTGCGGCGGGGCCGCCGTCTCCATGGCCCGCTGGGTCACCACAGCGGGGGGGCGCGGCGAAACGGGGCCGGGGGGCGGGGGGGCGGCCGCGCACACGGGGGGGGCGGCCGCGCGGTGCGCGCAACGGCCTAGACTGGCGGCCCTGTGCCGCCCCGCGATGTGCGGGCGGCGCGAGGGTGACGCCCCCCCGCTTCCGCCTATGAAAGCACCGACCATGCTCACGCTTGCCGACGCCCGCCGCATCATCGCCGCCGCCGAAGTTGAGTCCGCCCGCATCGGCCAGCCGATGAACATCGCCGTGGCCGACGCTGGCGGGAACCTGATCTCGCACGTCCGCATGGACGGCGCGTGGCTCGGGTCGATCGACATGTCGATCAAGAAGGCGTACACGTCCCGCGCGTTCGACATCTCGACCAAGGACCTCGCCGAGCACAGCCAGTCGGGCGGGCAGTTCTTTGGGATCAACGCAAGCAACGACGGCCGGATCATGATCTTCGCGGGCGGGATCCCGCTCAAGAAGAACGGCATGGTCATCGGCGCGATCGGCGTCAGCGGCGGCTCCGGCGCGCAGGACCACCAGGTCGCCGAGGCGGGGGCGAAGGCGCTGTAATCTCGCCGCGGCGTGTGCGTGCTCGAAGACTCGCACGCGGCATTCGTGGCATTCACCCGTGGCCCCTTCGGGGCCGGAGACGCGAGAGCCGGGGCCGACGGCCTCTTCGCCCCAACGGGGCGCAGGGATGTAGCCACGGGTGAAGCCCGCGCCTCGCGGGCGCAACCCGTGGAAAGGTTCGTCCTTTCTTCGACCTGCCCCGGAGGGGCAGAGGAAGAGTCCGCAACCGAAGCGGCTCAGTCGAACACATACTTCTCTTCGAACTCAACCCCGTGGGCACGGAGTATCCGCAACAACTCCGACTTGAAGTCTTCCCTCTTGTGATGCTCTGCCTGGCCCGCGATGTACTTCTTCACGGCTTCTTCCTGCGACTTGCTGACGGAGAAGACGCTGTACCCCTCTTGCCACGCGAACTCGGCGAGATTCGGATACGTCTCTTGAACCCACTTCGACGAGCGGGCCTTGACCGTGCGCATCAGGTCCGAGATCGAGCCATCGGGCCGCCACCGGAGGTACATGTGGACGTGGTCCTCGATGCCGCCGATGTCGTAAAGCACGCCCTTCTCGGCCCGGACGATGCCGCCTATGTAGGGATAGAGGCGCTCGGCGACTTCAGCGGTGACCCACGGGGCGCGGCGCTTCGTGGAGAAGACGACGTGGAGGAGGAGTTGGGAGTACGTGCCGGGCATGACGAGCCTCCTTGTTTTCGGTGCGTTCCCTCCGCCCCGCCGGGGCGGAAAGAGACTACAGCGACCACGCTCCCACGGGTTCCGCGTCGGCGGGCTTCGCCGCGCCACCACTCCACCCGTGGCTACATCCCGCGGCCCCTCCGGGGCGAGAGCCCGCCCTGTTGGAGCGATTGGCGCGGGTCAGAGTCCGGCTTCGCCGTCCTCAATCTGCATCGCGGATGCGAGGGCGAGCGCATTTCTGAGGATGCTTGTTCCGTATTTCCGAGCGAGTTGGAGGACTTCACGCGCGCCTTGTGCAGTCCATGCGGAATCTCGCATAAGCGCCGCGACGAGCTGCTCATCGGTCGCGTTCTCACCCACTCGGACGATCATCGCGTCATACTCAGACACTAGTGAGTCGGTGACCAAATCGAGCATGGGTGTCTCTCCGCGTCTGCGTGGTGTGCTGGTTGAGAGGATGTTACCCTGGTCCTGCATGGCCGACGCTCCGCAGCCGCAGACCGCACCCCCGCTCGCCCGCGCGTACTACGCGGCGACTATCGATGCGTTTCGTGCCGACAGTGACGACACGATCCTTGGTCGTCTGACCGTTTCGTCCTCCTTCACCATCGAACCGACCCAACGGGACGCGTGGCTGGTCGAGATCAGCATCATGCGTGCCGCCCTCGCCCAAGCGCCGGGGCAGGGCCTGATCGCGTTCGAGTTCGCCGTGCCCCGGATGGGCAAGCGAATCGACGTGGTGCTGGTTCTGGACGCGGCTGTGTACGTCCTGGAGTTCAAGGTCGGCCAGCGCGAGTTTACGGCCGATGCGCTCAACCAGGTTTGGGACTATGCGCTGGACATGAAGAACTTCCATAGCACCAGCCACCGTGCGACGATCGTTCCGGTGCTGGTGGCGACGGCCGCCGAAGATCGCGGCGTGCAAGCGGTGATCACGAGCGGCCACGACGGGGTGGTGCGACCGCTGCGTGCGACGGCGGGGACGCTCGTCGAGTTGCTGCGAACGGTCGGCGCATGGTGCGCGGGGGCCTCGATCGACGCGCGGCAATGGGCCTCGGGAAGGTACAGCCCTACACCGACAATCATCGAAGCTGCGCTGGCTCTCTATGGGGGCCACAGGGTGGAGGACATTTCGCGGCGTGAGGCTGAGGCGATCAACTTGACTCAGACGACGGCGCAGATCGACGCGGTCATCCGCCATGCTCGCGCGGGCCAGCACAAAGCCATCTGCTTTGTGACGGGAGTTCCCGGAGCAGGCAAGACGCTGGTGGGTCTTGACGTGGCCACGAAGCACCACGACAAGGCGAGCGAGCTCTACAGCGTCTTTCTCTCCGGCAATGGGCCGCTGGTGAAGATTCTGTGCGAGGCGCTGGCCCGCGACCGCGCGGAGCGTTCGCCACCATCGGGCAAAAGGGTCACGCTCGGCGAGGCCCGCAGCGAAGTGCGGGCGTTCATTCAGAACGTCCACCATTTCCGCGATGAGTGCATCCGCGATGGGACCAAGCCGCCCATCGAGCACGTCGCTCTGTTTGACGAAGCCCAGCGAGCGTGGAACAAGGAACAGACCGCAGCGTTTATGCAGCGAAAGAAGGGTCACGCGAACTTTGCGATGTCCGAACCGGCCTTTCTGGTCTCGTGCATGGACCGGCACGCCGACTGGGCGGTAATTGTCTGCCTCGTGGGAGGCGGTCAGGAGATCAACACCGGCGAGGCCGGAATCGGAGAGTGGCTCCGGGCCATTCGCTCAGACTTTCCGCATTGGTACGTGCACCTCTCGCCCCACCTCATCGATTCGGAATACGCGGCGGGCGACGCGCTCGGTCTCCTCGCCGGGCACGCGCATGTGCAGACGCACGAGAGCCTGCATCTGTCCGTGTCGATGCGATCGTTTCGGGCCGAGCACGTGTCGGCGTGGGTCAAGGCCGTGCTTGACATCGACCGCGCCGCGGCGGCGAGGTCCTTTGCAAGCATCCGTGATCGGTACCCGGTCGTTCTGACGCGGGATCTTGCCAAAGCCAAGGCGTGGCTGCGCGAACGCTCCCGCGGCAACGAGCGCTACGGATTGGTCGTGTCGTCGCAGGCGCAGCGGCTCAAGCCGCACGCGATCGACGTGCGTGTGGACATCAACCCGGTGCATTGGTTTCTGCACCCGCGTGAAGACGTGCGGAGTTCGTACTACCTGGAGGATGCCGCGACGGAGTTCGACGTTCAGGGGCTCGAACTCGACTGGGCCTGCGTGGTCTGGGACGGGGACTACCGCTACTCGACCGGCGGCTGGCAGCACTGGAGCTTCAAAGGAACTCGCTGGCAACGCATCAACAAGACCGACCGCCAGGCGTACCTGAAGAACGCGTACCGGGTGCTGCTCACGCGAGCGCGACAGGGCATGGTCGTCGTGGTCCCCGCTGGCGATACAACGGACCCGACACGGGCGCCCGGGATGTACGACGCGACGTTCGAGTACCTGCGGGATTTGGGTGTGCCGGTATTGCCATAAACCGCCGGGGCGGCCGCCCCCGGCACCCCCGCTCAAGGCACTCGGAGCGCTCGACCAGCGCGGCGGGCGGTTCCTTTCCGGGCAGGGAGAGGTGCGGAGAGGGCGGCACGCCCTCTCTGCGTCAGCGCAACGAATCGACAATCAAGTTGGAAACGGGGACGGTTGGCGCGGGTGTCGGCGGAGTCGAACTTCCTCCGCCCCTGCCGGGGCGGGCCGATCTGATTTACGTCTTCCACGGGTTGCGCTGCGCCCGCGAGGACGCGGGCTGCGCTCCACCCGTGGCTACAGGCCGTCGCCCCGTTGGGGCGAAGAGCAAGCGGAGCGGGGCGAAGAGGGGGCGAGGTCCATCCTTTTATATGTTCCGCCTCTGTGTGCTCTGTGGCTCTGTGATGAAAATGTCGCGCGCTCGTGAAGTCGGTCCCCGGGATCGTCGATGCACTCGGGAGTGTCCTCCGCGTGCCGATTGACGGCTTGGGTAGCGGTTGGACGCCCCAGCGCAGCGTGTGCGGGGCAGCACGAGCAAGCCGCCGAATCCAAGAGCAAGGATACAAGATCATGGCTGACTACATCCCCGGTCCCGACGCGAACTTTCAGGCGTGGCAATCCAACTTCGTGACCTATGCCAACGCGAATCTCGCCGCGCTCGGGCTCACCGCCGCGGACATGGCGCCGATCACGTCGGCACAGTCCGGCTGGGCGACCGCCTTCCCCGCGCACGTCGCCGCCGTCAACGCCGCCAAGGCCGCCAAGCAGACCAAAGACGAGGCCCGCACCGCGTATGTCGCCGTGATCCGTCCGCTCGTGCGCCGCTTGCAGGCGTCCGCCGTCGTCAGCGATGCCGAGAAGGCGTCGCTGGGCATCACTGTCGCGCAGACGCCCACGCCCATCGGCCCCCCGACCACCGCGCCCATCTGCTCCATCGAGTGCGGCAACCGCCTCCAGCAGACGCTCCGTTTCGTGGACTCGGCCACGCCGACCCGCAAGGCCAAGCCCGCGGCGTCCAGCGAAACGGGGCCTTTTCGAAGCTGAGATTCTTCACGCTGTCTGTTCGCGGCGCAAGCACCGGCTATCCGCTGTGCTTGAACAAAATCACATCCCCATCCTGCACAGGGTATCCCTTCGGCTCCTGACGCACCTTGTTGGCCGCTTTCGCGTCGCGCATCGAGCCCGCCGCGAACAGGTCGTCGAATGAGACCGTTTCAGCCTTGATGAATCCGCGGGCCAGGTCGCTGTGAATCTTGCCGGCCGCGTCGACGGCCGTGAAGCCGCGCGGGATCGGCCAGGCGCGGACTTCTTCCGGACCGGCCGTGAGGAAGCAAATCATGCCGAGCGCGTCGAAGCACGCGCGGATGATTTTGTCGCGCGCAAGCGCGCGGATGCCCCAGCCTTGCATCATCTCGCCGCGCTCGGCCGGGTCCATCTGGATGAGGTCGGCCTCCAGCGAGGCGCACACGGCATACGTGGCATAAGCGGTTTCATCGCGGATGTTCGGCTCGGCGCCGGCGTGGTTTTCGCCAACGTTCACCACGGCGACGAGCGGCTTTTGCGTCATGAACCCGAAGCTGCGGATGGTTTTTTCCTCTTCGGGCGCAACGACATCGCGCAGCGGCCTGCCGCTCTCGAGCGCGGCTTTGCAGCGCTGCAACAGCGTAAGCTCGTGCTTTTGCGCATCGCGATCTTTTGACGGCTTTTGAATGGCTTTTTCGAGCGTTTCGACGCGCTTGTCGCAGATCAGCAGATCGGCAAAGAGAAACTCATCGCGCAGAAGCGACAGATCCTCGGCCGGGTCGATGCGATTTTTGAATTTCTGCACGCCTTCGGACTCAAACGCGCGGACGACCGCCACCAGGGCATCGCACTGGCGCAGCGTGGGCAAATGCCTGGTCAGGCCGGCATGTCCGTCGTCGGCCTCGGTGCTGCCGGGAAGATCGACGAACTCCATCGTCGGCTCGGTTCGTTTTTTCGGCTCGTAGACTTTTTCGAGCCAATCCAGGCGCGGCTCCGGGATTTTGACGGCCGCGAGACTCTCTTCGTGCGGCTTCAAGTGATCGCGGGCCAAACCCGAGATGGCGAGAAACAGGGACGTCTTGCCGGATTGACCGAAACCCACGATGGCGACACGCATGCGTTCTCACTTGAAGCGAATAACTAAGGTACAGTGTTCTGGTCACCGGCAACCGCTTGCTTACACGCGCGGCTCTGATCGGACGCGGGCATCATTCCCGCACCATTGGGGACCGGCAAGATGCCGGTGCTACCAGAGGGAGCGCGGCTCTGATCGGACGCGGGCATCATTCCCGCAGCATTGGGGACCGGCAAGATGCCGGTGCTACCCGAGGGAGCGCGGCGCTGATCGGACACGGGCACTACACCCGGGCCGCCGTGTACCGGCAAGATGCCGGTGCTACCCGAGCGGGCGCGGCCGATAGAACCATAAAATAGCCGGACACCTGGCGTTCGTGTAGGCTATGGAGGCCATGATGAGTCAATACATGCGGCGTTTTGTCGAAAAATCGCGATTTGCGTTGCTGCTTTGGACCGCTTTTTGCGCCGGGTGCGGACTGGATGACACGACGCTTCCGGATCGCCAGACGGTGTATGCCGAGGATGTGACGCCCATCATCAGCGACTCAGGTTTGTCGTCCCAGGCAAAGCGAGATCGGCTGGGCGAGCTGGGACTTGACCCAATCACGATCAACGGGCTGTTACAGGCGGATCGAACAGGCAATCAATTCGGCGGCACGCTGCGAACGGCTTATGACAAAGTAAAGGGATCGCGTTTCAGCGCGCTCACGCCGGACGAATTGCAGATTTACACCGATGGAGCGAGATCGGCCGGCGCGAGCATTACGATCAACCTGACGGACGAGCAGGCGCAAGCGATGCGCGATGTGCTGGTGAGCGAAAACCTCAATTCGACGAGCGACGTGGAGTCATACATAGGCGATCCGGGCAACGAGATTCCTCGATCGTTGCCAGCGGATGCATTTACGCAGGTGTTCATCAGTCTCGACCCTGATACGGTCTTGCAACAATTAC
>JAEUIR010000140.1 GCA_016795025.1 Phycisphaerales bacterium | reverse complement strand
ATGCGCGGCGCTCCAAGTCTGCTTTTTCGAGCGACGTAAGCCGAACATGCCCCTCGTTGCACCCAAAGCACAGCGCCACCAGACCCGCGAAACGCACCATGGCCGCTTTCGACTTCAGCGCCGTTCGAAAAACAGCCACCGCGCGAGCGCCCCGCACATCAACCAAAGCCTCGATCGCATTGCATCGAACCACGTCGATTTCGCCCACAGCCGCACGTTCGAGTAATCCGAATGCGCGGCGCTCCAAGTCTGCTTTTTCGAGCGACGTAAGCCGAACATGCCCCTCGTTGCACCCAAAGCACAGCGCCGCCGCAAAAACGCACGCAACCATCGCCCACCGCGCCAAAATGCGCCTCGCGGGAAAAAATGTCTCACCGCTATGCCGCATCGGTCTGCCCCTTGCGCGGCGCGTGACGTACCATTGACGCGATCCACCGCGAACCAACCGCGTCGAACCACAGCAACCCGGTGAGGATCAGGCACAATATCGCAAACCAATCGCCGACGCGGCCATACAGGCTGTCGCGCGCGTCGAGCAACATTTCTTCGATCGAGAATCCGGCGATCCCCGCATCCCAGGCGCGCCCGTGGTGCGTCACCAGCGAGTAGATCCGCCCGTTCGGATCGATGAAACCGCTGATTCCGGTGTTGACCGCGCGCGCCACGCTCACCCGGTTTTCCACCGCGCGAAACACGCAGATTGCGAGATGTTGCGGCAATTCCGCGCTGTGCAGGAACCAACCGTCGTTGCTGATGTTCACCAGCATGTCCGCACGCCGCTCGCCATCCTGCCAAACCAGCCCACGCGAAATGTACGGCATGACGTCTTCGTAGCAGATCGGAGTGCCAAAGCGGAATTTTCGGCCGTCGCGCGAGCTGATCTCGAATCGCGTGTAGGCCGCTCCCGGCGTAAGCGAATAATCATACTTGCCGCCCTGACTGAACGGACTGAGCGCATTCAGCCAGCGATATAAGAAGTGCAGCTTGGTGTGGCGAAATGGAACGGCCTCGCCAAACGGCACGAGGTGAATCTTGTCGTAGCGCTCGCGGCTTTGCTCGCCGGTTGGATGATATAGCAGCGCCGAATTAAAGCGCAACCAACGCGTTGCCGCGGCCTCCACCGGCTCGACGGACACCGCGCCGACCAACACTGTCACCGGTCGGCGACGCGGCGCTTCCGGCAATCGCGGCAGAAATTCCGAAGGCTGAGTCGTTGGCGCGCGACGCCGTTCGGTTTTCTCAAGATCGCGCTCCAGACGCTCGATCCACTGATTCGCCGCGGAATGATCGCCTCGCGCGAGCGCTGCGATTGCCTCATCGCAGACTTTGCCGAATAGATACGCGCCCGCGTTCACAATGTCAGCCGATCGATGCGCTACTTCCAGAAAACCGCGATTTTGCACCGCGTTCCACGCAGTTTCAGGAAAAACAATCAGGTCCGGCTCCTGAAGCGCGGCTTGCCCCGCCAGCGACAAATAACGCGCGAAAATCACCTGCTGCGGCTCAGAATATGGATACGTGTTGCGCAGCGGAAAATCTTCTTGAATCACCGCGATGCGCGGCCCCTTCGTGAACGTCGCACCGGTAATGCGCCAAAAGCCGTATCCGACGCTGCCCGCCATCACAATCAGCGTCGCAATCGCACCCAGCATCACTGTTCGGCGCGAAGCCGGCCGCGCCTCGAGGGTCGTGCCCGGGAATTTTTGCAGCAGCAGCTCGACGACCAGGCCGTTGATCATCGCCGCGACAAACGACACAGCGTACGCGCCGCCCAGATCGCTGATCTGAATCAGCGGCAATTGCTTGTATAGTGCGTGCCCCATGAAAAACCACGGAAACCCGCTCATCACGGTGGCCCGCAGGAATTCGCAAGCCACCCATGTCACCGGCAGCGTAAACACCGGCGAGATGCCGCGACGACGCCCCGTACGAACCGCCCACACCGTCATCGGCCAATAGATGGCAAGATAAAACGCCAGCGCCACATATCCCAGGCCAGTGACGGGATTAAGCCAATACAGGTTGATGAGAAAGAAAAACCAGCCGACAAACTCCGCGAGCCAGTAAGCCACCCACGCCCGCTTGCAGATGCACGCGCTCCAGATCCACGGAGCAAGCCCGACAAACGCGAGCGGCCACAACTCGAACGGCGGAAAAATCGAGGTCAACATGACCAACGTGGCGAGACACGGCAAACCCGCCGCTCGCAGATCGCGCCCGATCCCCGGCCCTGATTGCCGCGAGGAAGCGCGCCGCTGCGGTTCGCGGGCGGGCGGCGGCGATTCTGTATTTTTTGGCTGAAGGAGCCTGCTCTGCGAGCGCGCCATCCGAATCCTGCTCAAACGGTCGGAGCGCGGCGGCTGGTGTTCAGTCGCCGGCGCTCCGCGTGTTCGATCGGATTGTGCGTGGATACCCGGGAGGCGTCAACTTCCGGCGGCGGACGATTTACCGGGCTTCCACGATGTCGCCGCGCATGCTCGAAACCACCGAAAGCAATTCGCTCTTATCAGCGGGTGCGACTTTGTACTTATCGAGTGTCGCCGCCAAATCGCCGGCCAGCGCGTCAAACTCCGCTCCGCTGATTCCCATGCCGCGATGCGTCGATTTCATATCGCGGCCGGTGTATTTCTGCGGACCGCCGCTGGCCTCACCGATTTGCAGCACAAGCATCGCTTTGACGTGCTGTACATTTTCGGGCGTCGCCTGCCATTCCTTGTTCGTGCCCTTGCGCGTGAAGTTCACTTTCGGGTTCGCGGCAGCCCGATCCACAAAATCATTCACGACCGCTTTGACGGCCGCCTCGCCGCCCAGTCGCTCATACAGCGACTTCGCGTCGGCCGCACATTTTTCGCCGCAATGGCGCTTCTCGGTTGCACACCCGGCCATGCCCGCCAGCACACAACCAAACAGAATCACATGTCTTACGATCCGCATTTGAATCACTCCTGAGAATGAGAGAATCTGTCGTTCGAGTCACCGTGTCGATCACGGCTCGGGAATTGGTTAACACTACGCCCGGCGGCGCCGTCTGGATTTCAGTCGACAGAATCATACTGCGGCTTCGGCTGAGAAAATGCGTTGCACCGACTGCGCCGGACGGACTAAACTAATACCGGCTCCAATTCACCCGATTCACGATTCGAGCCTCACAGATTCCCGGAACGGATCATGCAACGCGCTCAACGCATCGCCTTCACTTTGATCGAACTGCTCGTTGTGGTGGCCATCATCGCGCTGCTGATCAGCATTCTGTTGCCTGCGCTCAATGTCGCGCGCGAAAAAGGCCGTGCGGCCGTTTGCCTCTCCAATCTGAAGCAACTGACCGTCGCGTTCTTTACGTACGAAAAAGAATACAACGTCATTCCCGGCACGTTCTATCAGGGCCCGCAGAACCTCGACTGGGCCGGGCGCGTGAACGTCGCATATCAGAACAACCCCAATCGTTATCGCCATCCTCTCGAAACGTCCGTGCTCTTCCCATATTTGCGCAGCATCGAGCGAAACCGCATTCTCGAATGCCCAACCGGACGGCGCGAAGCCAACACTTTTTTCGACTATACGGTCATCATCCGCATGGCCGGCGCCAAGACAGAAATTCCGTGGACGATGCAGTTTCCGCGCCGCCCCGGCGACGCGAATTCCACCGAACGCTTCACCGCGATACCCATGCTCATCGAGGAGGACGCACGCTGGTACAACCGCGACTACGATGATGGCTCATTCGCGTGGAACGATCAGTTCTCGGAGCGGCACACACGCATGTGCAACATCGGCTATCTCGATGGCTCCGCCGGATCATTCCGCTCACCCAAAGGCCCTTATCCGGATCGCGAGGAACCGGCGGATCTGAAGACCCTCCAATTGCGCTTGCTGGCTCGCGGACGGGAGTATGAAGTCCACTATTCAGCGGCCAACGAATTTGGATGGGTGAATCGCCCGCGCTGAACGCCGCACGTCAACGACAGCCAAGCATCGGGCGCGCTTAAGCGTGAAACGTTCCTGCCGATGGGCAATCCGGAGCCAGAGAACAGGCTTCGCAGCGCGGCTTGCGCGCGGTGCAAATCGCCCTGCCGTGGTCGATGAGCGCGTGCGATAGAAAAGTCCAGCTCTCTCGCGGAAACAGCGGCATCAACTCCTGCTCGATTTTCACCGCATCTTTGTCGTCGCGCGCAGCTGACAGCAACCCCAGCCGGAGCGCCAGCCGGCCAACGTGCGTATCCACGACAATGCCCGCATTCTGACGAAACCACGTGCCCAGCACGCAATTCGCCGTCTTTCTCGCGACGCCCGGAAGACGCAGCAGTTCGTCCATTGTCGCTGGAATTTCGCCGCCGTGCTTTTCCACAACCAGGCGGGCCATGCCCAGCAGGCTCTTGGTCTTATTGCGATAAAAGCCGGTCGAGCGTATCGCCGCTTCCAGTTCCGCCGGCTTGGCATGTGCCAGCGCCGCGGGATTCGGATAAGCCGCGAACAGCGCGGGCGTCACCTGATTGACACGCTCATCCGTGCATTGCGCGGACAGGATTGTCGCCACCAGCAGTTCAAACGCACTGCGATGCCGCAGCGCGCAATCCGCGTCGCCGTATGTGGCACGCAAGGCGCTGAGTATTCGCCTCGCGCGCGCCGCACGTTCCGAGAGCGACTCGCTCGATTTCCGAACGCTCGGCCGGACGGAGCGCTTGCCCGCCGGCTTCCGCAAATCCTTCGCGACCTGAGAAGTTGCGCGTGCGGGGGTGCTTGCGCGCTTGGATTTGGCCGACTTCGGTGACTTGGCCGACGACCTGTTCAATAGATCGGCCCATCTTCTTCCGGTGGAGGCTTCGTATTGTCGATCTTGGGCGGCGGCGGCAGCTCGCCTCCCATCGGCGTCAGCGCCGCGCTACGCTTCAGGTCTAGCTGAAACTTGCCGCCGGGCGGATCGGGCAGCTGATCGCAAGCAGGTCCGATGAACGTCAGTTCGTATGGATCCCAGCGATAGCGGGCCGCTTCGACAGGCCCACCACCAACGTCAAGCATCAGCACAATCGCGGTGATGTCGTCCTTTTCGCGCAAATCAAATCGCAGCGTTTCGGGCGCTTCGATCGTCAATGCTTCGGTTTCCAAATCCGAGAGCACGCGAATCTGCCGGTCACCGATCACCAGCGTCGGAAACAAATCGCGATCCGGGGAGGCATACACGCGCGCATTCGGCATTTCCTCAATCGACAGCGCCGCAACGCCGCCGTCAGCGGCAATTCGAACCACATCCTTGAGCAGCTTGTCATTGCCCTCATCAACAACGCCAAACACATGCTCGGCATCGCCGAGCGGCATCACGCGGACGGCTTTCACGCGCTCTGCTGTCCAATCACCCGTCAAATGCGGCGATTCCGGCGCGCCAAGCTCGATGAGTCGGATTGCCGCGCTGACCGCTGCCTCCGCATCGTCCAGATGCGCGGCGGCTTGCTCGCGCGTCCATTGTTTCGACTCGGGATTCAGCGGGGGCTTAGCCGCCGCAGGCGCCTTAAACGCGGGGGTCGCTGGTTGCGAGCTCGCAGACGGCCCCGCTGTGCCGGGCGACTTGTTCGGCGGAGTCTGCGGGCTGCGCTCACAGCCGATGGGCAGCGCGACACACACCAGAAAGATCAATCCCGCCAGAGAATTTCGAAGGAAAAGTGCCACGGCCGGTTCCCCGCGTTCCATTTTCAACCACAATCCATGAGAACGGGAACGAATCGACGCTTTGATTGTACCGCGCCGGCAGCCGGCCGCGAGACCGCGCCGGTCGCTGCCAATCGTGCTACGATGAAACGCGCAGCGACTACGCGGGGCCGTGCGGACGGCCGAGTATCGTGAGGTGAAATCCATGCATCCTCCAAGCGTCATTCGTCTCATCATGCTCGCCGCGCTGGTCGTCTGCGGTATGCGCGCGTTCTGCGTCGCCGCACCCGCTCAGCAAGCGCCAACGACGCAGCGAACGCTCGACGAATGGGTGGCGCAGCTTGGAGCCGAAAACTACGCCGACCGCGAAGAGGCCACGCTCGCCCTGCTCGCAATGGGGCCGGGAATCGCCGTCCGCCTTCAGGAGCTTCACGACGCCGATACCGACGCCGAGCGCCGTTTTAGAATTCGCTTTCTGCTTGAGAACATCATCCCTCCCGAGCAGGCCATCCTCGTCCTGCGAGCCGATTCACCATCGACGCTCAAGCCCGGCGAACTGATCACTCATGTCAACGATCGACGCGCCCGAAACGTCGCCGACCTGAACCGCAGCCGCGGCTTGACCGGCCGCGATCTGGCCCTGCGCGTCACAGGCGCGGGAGGCCCGCGCGACCTCAGCCGCGTTTCGCTCGATGTGCCGCACGTCTTCGCCAACTACCGCGCGCCACGCGGCGAGCCAATCGCGCGCGCCGTGCGGCTGTTCAACAGCGGCCTGGCCGAACAGGCGCACGAGCTGCTCACCGCTCTCGGACCAAACGTGCCCGAAGACGAGCTCCCCCCCGTATTGCGCGCTCGCATCGCCTACACCGCGGGCGATGGCGAAGCCGCGCTGGCGCTCCTGAAATCCCGCGAAACGGTCGTACGCCCCGAACCGACCGCCAATCAGTGGCTGGCCCCATCGCCCATCGACCTTTGCGCCGAGGGCCGCGGACCATTCGCGCTGGAATGGCGTTTGTGGACGAACCACGCTGAGATGCAAACCGGCTTTGGCGATCCTGATCTGCGCGTCCAGCGCGTGCTGGCGCCCGCGGCGCGCTTCGTTGACGCGCTCGCCATCGACGCCGGTCTCTGGACCAGGTTATTCCGCGAAAAGCTCGGCACAGGGCGCGATGAAACACTGACTGCGGGCAATATGCTGGCGGTTTCCGCGTGGATGCTGTCAGAATTGGACCTCGCCTCCGAATGTATGCGGCTGATCGAGCCGCGAAGCGTCGTCCTGCGCACCTCTCCACAAGGAGCCCGAAAGTGGCTTCGCGTGCGAACCGACGCGTGGTTGCCATTCCTCGCCGGACGGCCTCAGGAAGCGCTCGACGCATTTTTCGACGATGCGCAGGATATTCTCCAACGTCCCTTCGACGGAGCCGGCAGGCAGGTCATCAGCAATCCGCGCGTAGCAGGCTGGATCGCGTTCTTTCTCTATCAGCTTCCGCAGGACGCCCGCGTCAACGATACGCTCGCGCTGGTCACCCGCGCGCAGCACCCAGCCGTCGGAACCTACGCTCGCGCCATGCTATTCGCTCAAACCCCGGCGAATAACGAAATCATCCGACAACATTTCCGGCCGATCGTGGGAGTCGTGCCGGAAAGCTCAGCCCTTTGGAGCCGAATGTCCGCCGCGGCGCTCGAATACGCGCAGAAAAACCCGGACGACAAGTGGCTCGCCGAAAACGTCACCGCGCTCGCGGAATCCCCGCCAAGCCCCGCGCGCGATCTGTACATCGCCGCGACCACCGCGATGCATCAATTGACGATCAACAAGCCGGGGGACGCGCTCGCCACACTCGCGCCGTTCGATGCCGATGCGCTCGCCAGCACCATTCGTCATACCGCGAGTTTTCTCAACGCGCCGCCGCGCCCTGCGGCAAATGACCCGGCCCTGCGTCATGTCATTGCGGCAGTGCCCGTCGGGGCCTCTGACAGCGGTGAATTCATCATCATCACGCGCGCTCATCGCCTGATGCGCCTCGCCGGCGAGAAGCTCGAGCCGATCGAGCCCCCTTCTGACACATGGATGGCGGCCGCTTGTAACTTTCCCTGGCTCGGTCGCGACGAAAAGAGTGGCCGCGTGTGGTGTTACGATCGCCGCCGTGTCATTGAGCTGACACGCGGCGCGTCGCCCGCATTTCGGATGTCGCTGAAAAACGAGGACATTCTGCCTTTCCATCGCCTGATCGGTCCAATGTTTGACGAATTCGCGAAGTGCGTGGTTGTCGGCGCAACGCTCGATCCGCTGACGCCCGACGGAATCTCTCCCGCGAATATCTCGAACGAAACCGGCGAGTTTCTGCGCGGAGATGTCCGCGCAAATCGCGAATTCGTCGCCGATCCTGACATTCCGGAATTGGGCACGCTTTATGCCATCGACGCCGGCGCTCGCTATTGGCACGCGGCCGCGCGCGGCGGCGCGAACTTTCTCATTCGGGCCGAAGCCGGCGCGCACAGCGCCGCGTGGACGTCCGTCTGGATGCGCGATCAGCTTCGGCTCCCGCGACCGCCGGTGTTTTTCCCTATTCGAAATCCGGACGCTGATTCGCCATCGCTTTATCTCGCAAGCGACCAGGGCTTGATCCGCCTCGACACCATGGGCGACAGAGTCACGCGAATCGATCTGCCCGGCGAGACGCCCCACGCTGCGCTGGTGCCCGAAAACGCGCCATATCAGCGAACGGACCGACGGTGGATATACTTCGCGCGGCCCCCGCGCGACGGAGGTCAGGTCTATCGCATGACGGTCGAGAATAACCGCATCGAAACGCTCGATATCCGCAACGAGGCATTGTCCGAAGCGTATTACGCCGTGCAGTCGCGCGCGGCCCTTCGCAGCGAAGTGGGTCGCGCGATGCGCGAAAACGCCGGCGTCGACCTGTTGGCATTCATCAGCGACGCGACCAACGTGGTGAACCGCTGGGACCAGATGCGCAGTGCCGGAGAGGCCAAATAATGGCACACGCCCTTACGCTTGGCGGCCCGTTTGAAGCGCCTCTCTCGCTGGATCGGCTTGACGCACTACTGGGAACGCCGCTGAATGTCTCTCTGACTTCCGAAGCCCTGGCGCGCGTCTCGACCGGGCGCGCGTGGGTCGACCAACTCGTCGCGCGCGGCGACGCCGTGTATGGCGTGAACACCGGTTTCGGCCATTTGAAAAATACACGCATCTCGCCGGATCAACTGGATGCGCTTCAGGAAAATCTGCTCATTTCCCACGCGGTCGGGGTTGGTGTTCTCGTGCCGCGAGACATTGTCCGATGGATGTTGTTATTCAAGACTCACATGCTGCTGGCGGGGCATAGCGGCGTGCGGCCGATCATCGTCGAACGGCTCGCGGCCTGGCTGAATCACGATTTTTTGCCCGTCGTGCCGACGCGCGGATCGCTCGGCGCGAGCGGCGATCTCGCGCCGCTGGCACACCTGATGTTGCCGCTCATCGGTCGCGGCGAATTGGTCGTGCCGCCTGAGCAATGGCGGGCGAGCGGCGCGCCCGGTGTCCCGGCGCTCGGGGCGATGCGCGTTGACGCAACCATCGCGCAGCAGTCGTTGGGCCTGGCGCCGCTGCGCCTGGCCGCCAAGGAAGGCCTCGCGCTTATTAACGGCACGCAGTTCATGTCCGCATATGCGGCGAACATCGCGGTTCGCTCGCGGCGGCTGCTGAATCTCGTCGATCTCATCTACTGCATGACCCTCGACGGTCTGCGCGGCAGCGTTCGCCCGGCAGATGAGCGGTTGCACCAGGTGCGGCCGCACGTCGGGGCGCAAACTGTCGCGGCGAATATCCGTCGGCTGATGCAGGGAAGCGAAATTCTCTGCTCGCACGAAAATTGCGATCGCGTGCAGGATCCGTACTCGTTGCGCTGCGCGCCGCAAGTCCACGGTGCGGTGCGCAACGCGCTGCGACATTTTTGCGAGACGATCGAGCGGGAAATCAACAGCGTTACGGATAATCCCATTCTCTTCCGGGGCGATTTCGCGCCGAGCGCGGCGAGTCCCGGCGCGGAAGCAGAGCCGGAAGCCATCAGCGGCGGTAACTTCCATGGCGAACCGCTCGCGCTGGTACTCGATTATCTCGCGATCGCGCTGACCGACCTCGGCAACATTTCCGAACGCCGCATCTACCTGTTGCTGGAAGGCATCGACGGGTTGCCAAAACTGCTGATGCGCGATACCGGCCTGAACAGCGGATTCATGCTGCCGCAATACACCGCGGCGGCGCTCGTGAACGAATGCAAAGTGCTCGCGTCGCCGGCTTCGGTGGATTCGATCCCCAGTTCGCTCGGCCAGGAAGATCACGTCAGCATGGGCGCAACCGCCGCGGTGAAGTGCTACGAGATTCTGGATCGCGTCGAGACCATTCTCGCGATTGAAATGCTGTGCGCCGCGCAGGCGCTGGATTTTCGGCTGCCGCTCCGCGCGGGCGTGGGCCCGCGCGCCGCGCATGACCTGATCCGCAAGACCATCACGCACGCTGACCGCGATCGGTTGTTTGGCGAGGATATTCACGCAGCGCTACGTCTGTTGCGCGATAACTGCGAGTTGAGACGCATCGCCGTGCCCTCGGCCTGACGCAAGGTGGTTGGACAACGATCTAACGCTTTCATTTTTCAGGAGACTTTGTTGCCCACCGCAGTCATCTTCGACATGGACGGCGTCATCGTCGCCTCCGGCCCGGCGCATGCCGCGAGTTGGAAAGTCGTCGCCCGAAAGCACGGGATCTCGCTCAGCGACGCGACGTTCCGCGATACTTTCGGCCGGCCGAGCCGCGACATCGTGCGCATCATCTGGGGCGATCATGTGACTGACG
>JAEUIR010000013.1 GCA_016795025.1 Phycisphaerales bacterium | reverse complement strand
TAGGCGCGTGCGCGCTCCCGGCGCAAGGGCTTACACGCAAAAATCTCACCAAATTCCGCAAATGGCTGAACTGTTACGATTGTTCGCCTACGATGAGTTTGGCCAAGGCCACGCCATACGGCTCCCGCTTGCGCGCGACAAAGTCATGGGGGCCGTTGCGGTCAAATACTCGGAATGGAATGTCGAGATCGGATGCAGAGCTGGTGCTAACAACCGCACCCGGTGCAGTCAGCACCGGGCCCGACCGGCGAGCATCATCGGGTGAACTGGCGTGGCCGATCACCAAGTCGAAGTCAGAAATCGCCATCACGAACCCAGCGCCATAGGGCTGCACACTCCACGATTCTGACTGCGGAGCGCCGCCATCGTCGTCGTCGTCGTTGCCGCAAAAAAACGCGAATCTCGTCTGGCCCACGACATCGAATTCAGTGTCAAGTTCGGTTAAGCCCACCGTGGAAAAACCGAGATTGCCGAGTGCAAATGCGCCAAGATTCATCACGGGATGTGCAAATATCTCAACGCGAATGCGGTATTGTCGCGCGTCGGGTGACGCGGCCGAGACGCGCAGAATCACGGCGCCCGTGTTGACCACTGAGCCGGCGTGGTGAAAGTACTGAATAAACGGGCGGCCATTGCCGTCCGGGCTACTCCGGAGAATCTGGATGTCGGAGGATTCGTCGATGACGCCGTCCTCCTGCCATTTGCCGCGAATGGACATTTCATGCTCGCCACGCTCCGACTCGATTGTGAGCTTGACTCGCCGCGCCCATTGGTAAAGACGGATGTTCAGCGCCCAGTAATCCGCGTCATTCGGGGTGCTTGTCGTGCCGTGAAGGTAAAGCCCGTAATTGTTGTAGTAGCTGCCCGTCGAAGCGCGAGATGCCGAATCCTGCGAATCGTTGGGCTCGATTTCGTTGATGTAATAGGTATGGGCGGAAGTGGGCACCGTTGCAGTCGCCATTGTCAAGGTCAAGAGCGCGTAACCGCAACGCCGCCGCAGGGGCGCGCCCGCGTTTTTCCGAACCGCTGCAACATCTCGCACAGTAAGCATGTTCGATTCCAGGAAGATCACGGTTGATCCGGACCGCAATCCAGAATGGATTTGTTCTTGCCATGTCTCATGGCGTTGTAAGAAATCGTAGTGACACCAAGGTGGCCGGCAAGCGCATTTTTGCGCGATTTGAAGTCGCGGCCGCCCGAACGACAGTCCGCTTTGTTGGCGCTACGCCATCATTTTGCATTCTGAATTCTGCATTCTCCGCGATTGACTTCATTTCCCCCGGACGCAATTCCCGCCAGTTTCTCGCTCTCCTACACAGGGTGCTTGCCCCGCCCGCGCACCCAAATCCAACTTCACCGCCGTTTGCGCCGCTTGTTCTTGCGATCGCGTTTGCGCGGGTCGAATTTCATCGCGCCGGGATTCAGCTTCGGCACAGCCCCCTCCATCAATCCCCCCTGTGCCATCGCCTTCGTCGCGGCCATGCGCTGGAACATGTTCATCCCGCTGAGCTGCTTCATCGCGTCGCGCATGCGCGTGAACGTCTTGACGAGCGACGAAACCTCCTGCGGCTCGACGCCCGCGCCACGCGCGATACGCCGCCGCCGCGACGCCTCGATCAGGTCGGGGTTGCGCCGCTCTTTGGGCGTCATCGAATGCACGATGCCGCGGATGCGGCTCAGTTCTTCGTCTGGAATGTCCACGTCGCCCAGCATGCCCCCCAACCCGGGGATCATTTTCATCAGGCTCTTCACCGGCCCCATTTTTCGCACGCTTTCCATCTGAACGAGAAAATCGTCCAGACCAAACGTGCCGCGGGCCATGCGCTCCTGCGCCTTGGCTGTCTGCTCGACGTCCAGATGCTCTTGCGCTTTTTCGACGAGCGAGACAACATCACCCATTCCAAGGATGCGCCCTGCGATGCGTTCCGGGTGGAATTCCTCGAGCGCGTCGAGTTTTTCGCCCACGCCGATGAACTTAAGCGGCTTGCCCGTGACGTGCTTGACGCTGAGCGCCGCGCCGCCGCGCGTGTCCGAGTCAAACTTGGTGAGAATGACCGCGTCGATTTCGAGCCGTTGGTCAAATGACTTGGCCGTGTTGACGGCGTCCTGCCCGGTCATCGCGTCCAGCACCAGATAAACCTGGTGCGGCTGCGTGGATTGCGCGACCTGCGAGATCTCCTCCATCAATTCGTCATCGATGGCGAGGCGGCCGGCGGTGTCGAGAATCACGACGTCGCGGTCTTGCTGTCGCGCGGCGCGAATCGCGTTTCGACACACGCGAACGGGGTTCTGGTGATCGCGCTCGGTGTACACAGGGATTTCAAGCTGCCCGCCGATGACTTCAAGCTGGTCGATGGCGGCCGGCCGCTTGAGGTCGGCGGCGACAAGCAAGGGCTTCTTACCGCGTTGCATGCAATAGCGAGCCAGTTTCCCGCAGGTGGTGGTTTTGCCGGAACCCTGCAAACCGGCCATGAGGATGATGGTCGGCGGGTCTGAGACGAATGGAATGCGCGGATCGACCGGCCCCATGAGCGCGACCAGTTCGTCGTGGACGGCCTTGACGATGACCTGCTCAGGGCGGAGCGTGTCGATGACCTGCATGCCGATCGCTTTTTCAACGCAGGCGTCGCAAAAGGTTTTGGCGACTTCGATGTTCACATCGGCTTCGAGGAGCGCCGTGCGAACGCCGCGCATCGCGTCGCGCACGTTGTCTTCGGTGATTTTGCCGCGCCCGCGAATATTGCGGAACACGTCGCCGAGTTTTTTGGTAAGGGCGTCGAACATGCTGAGAGTTTACGTGTAAACGCCGCGATGTGGGAAGGCGTCCCGCCGCGAAACCGAACAGCGACAGATCGCCAACGGCGCTGCGACCGCGAGGAAACATGCTTCGGCACTCCATCGACAATTCGCGAAGTGCCGCGCCGCATTAACGGCTTGGACTCGTGGCGAATGCAGGCAGAAGCATGGCGGCGTCTTCTTCAGACGCGGCGTCGAGGCGGATCAGCCTGGCCGGAACGCCGACTGCGGTGGCCATCGGCGGAATATCATCCAGAACGACTGCGCCGGCGCCGACAACGGCTTCGTAGCCGATGCAAACGCGCGGGACGACGGTGGCGGCGATCCCGACAAACGCGCCAGGCTCGACTTTCACGCGAGCCGCCAGGCGCACACCGGGGCAAACATGGACACCTTCGCCGATCATGCACTGATAGTCGGCGATGCAACCGGTGTTCAGGATCACTGAATCGCCTACCTGACAGTTGGCGCACACCACCACTCCAGCCGTGATCACCACGTTTCGCCCGACGACGGCGTTGTGCGCGATCGTGGCCGTGGGGTGAATCGCGTTCGTGAGCGAGAGGCCGGCGGCGTCGATCCGACGGGCCATCGCGCGGCGGATGCCGTTGTCGCCGATGGCGACGATCACGGCCGCGACGTCGTGCTCAGCGGCGAGACTTTCGAGCTGATCCGGGTGGCCGAGAACTGGAACGCCATCGATGCGCCGCCCGCGGATTTCGGTGTTGCTGTCCAAAAAGCCGGCGACGCGATGCGAACATGATGCGTTGAAAATGTCGAGTACGACGCGCCCGTGGCCCCCCGCTCCGATGATGAAAGTGGGCTTCCGTGTTTGATTCTGGGTCGGCGCAGTCATGCAACTGGTATCGGGTCGGTTGAGGAGGTGGATGATGCAAGGCTGCGAAAGCCGCGCGGGCTGGACCGAAATCGGTATCGGCCGGAGAATATCATCGGCACGGTATTTTTGCGCGACGCGGCCAAAGGCGGGCATGCGTACGAACCGATAATGTATGGCGATCGGCGAGGTGCGCGCTCGAAACGAACCCGCAAACGCCGGCAGCGTATGAGTCGTACAATCCAAACCGCGCGCGTTTCCCGATCAACCGCGAGCGGTTTGACACGCATCGGGCGTGCGGTTAACAGAATATGGTTCGTCGTGCGTGGGCCCGGGCGTTGGGTTCCGAACGCGTCTGGGATGGGTTAGGCGGCGAGCGTCATCCCACCGTTATGACAGGATGATCGCGTCACCAGCAGGAGGCTGATATGCAACGCGGCCGCAGGGTCGTGCCAGCTTGGTCCATCGCCGCATTGGCGGCCGGCGGAATCACCATTCTGCCTGGCTGTGCGTTGCTTCATGGCTTTCTGGACCCCACGACCGTCGGCAGCTTTCGGCTGGACAAATCGGACACGTACACCGTCGGAATTCGGCGCGTGCTTTCGCCGCGCGAGACGCCAAATGACCTCGCAGGGGCTACGGAGCCGACGGCGGATGATCTGGTGCCGGATTACGGCGACTATCGAATCGGCGCGGGGGATCAACTGGCGATCGTGATTGACGATCTGCTCGCTCCGGGATTGCAGGACACGTCGGTGCAGGAGGTCAGCCCGACTGGTTTCGTGCGCCTGCCGGAGCTGGGTTCGGTGAAGGTCGTCGGGTTAACCGAAACCGAGTTGGAACATGAACTTAAGACGCAGTTGCAGTCTTCAGGCAAGCTTCCGAACCCGATCGTGCGAGCATTTGTGCAGGTGAAGAGATCCAAATACTTTTCGATTGTCGGGAATGTGAACGCGGCTGGTCCTTATGGACTGTCGGATCCGGATACGCGGTTGCTGGACGCGATCGCGACAGCGCGGGATATCGATCCGAACGCGAGAAAGCTATTCATCATCCGACGCGAGGACGCGGCACAATCGAAGCGGCCTTCGGAATCGCCCACATTGCCTTCGCCGACGCGGCCCGAGGGGTTGATTATCCCGCCGCCGACCGACGAGGATGACGGTGCGCGCGGTTCATATTCGCTGTCATCATTCGCGAAACAGGATTCGCAGCCGGCCGGCGGCGACAGTCGTCAGCGACAGGATTTGGAAGACGTGATTGCGCCGCCTCGCGGTCAATCTCGTTCTGAAGATCAGGAGCCGGCGACGCGTCGGGGCAACGAGCCGTTTTCGCCGTTGATATTCGACCCGGAAACGGGCCAGGCAGTCGAAGTGGAGACCGAGCGACGGGCCGATCGGCCGGCGGCGGCTCCTGCGCCTCGTACGACCGTTCCTCCGCCGGAACAGCCGGGGTTTGATTGGGAGCAAGTGCCGGAGTTTGAGTTGAGCCAGCGCGTGATCGAGATTGACGTGCCCGCGTTGAAAAAGGGCGATCCGCGCTACAACGTCGTCATCCGCAATCGCGATGTGATTCAGGTTCCGGTCGATACGGGCGTGTTCTACCTGATGGGCCAGATCAATCGCCCGGGCGTTTACGCGCTGGGCGGGCGCGACATCACGATCAAGCAGGCGATCGCCATCGCGGGCGGCTTTGCGCCGCTGGCCTGGCCGAAGAGCGTGGAAGTCGTTCGCAAGGAAGGCGGGTCTGACAAACAGATTGTGCTTCAGGTTGATCTGGACCGCATTTTCGGCGGATTGGACGCGGATTTCATTCTAAAGGACGACGACGTCGTGAACGTCGGGTCGAACTTCGTCGCGCCGTTTTTGTATGTTGCGCGGAATTCGTTCCGCTTCACGTATGGATTCGGATTTGTCTACGACCGGAATTTCGCGGATCAGGATGCGTACAGTGCGCGGCAAAATCCCGAGGCCCTGGAGCAGGCGCGTCGTCAATCCCGGGGTCTGCCGTTCTAGGGACCGGAGTCGACGCGATCATGAGCACCTTACCCGTCAACATGCCCCGCGACGCGATCGTGTTCGATCGCGAGTCGCAGATCAAGACGGGTGTGCTGGCGCTGCTATTTGTGCTGGTTTTCTACCCCATTTTGCTCGATCTTCAGTATCACTGGCTGCACGAGCTCGACTGGTCGCACGGGCCGATCATTCCGCTGTTCAGCATTTATCTGTTGTACTTGAATTGGGACAAGATCCGGCGGACGCCGGTGCGGCACACCTGGGTCGGGCTGGTGTTGCTGCTCGGAGCGCTGGGTGCGTATCAGTTCACGCTGTTCAGCTTGCAGTTTCTCTTTCTGCGGCCGGTGGCCATGCTGGTGGCGGTGCTGGGGATCGCGATTTATCTGTGCGGATTGCCCGTGATGAGGTATGGGTGGTTGCCATGGTTGTATTTGTTTTTCGCGATTCCGCTTCCAAAACGCGCTTATCTTGCGATCACGGAGCCGTTGCGGCAGATCGCCGCAACGGTGGCGACATCGGTGCTGAGCCTGATTCCCGATCTCGAAATTCAACGGCTCGGCTCGACGATTCAGTACATGTATCAGCGCAACGTCGGACAAGTCGAAGTGGCGGATGCGTGCAGCGGCATGCGCAGCACGATCACGCTGCTGGCGATCGGCGTGGCGGTGACGTTCATGACTCCCCGTCCGACCTGGCAGCGCGTCATCATGCTGCTGTCGTGCGTGCCGATCGCGATGTTCTGCAACGTGATTCGAGTCATCATCACGTCTTATCTTTATATCTTTGTGGATCCGAGCTACGCCGAAGGCACGCCGCACATGGTGTTGGGGCTGGTGATGATGATGATCGCCTTCGGAATGTTTCAATTCCTGGCCTGGATGTTGCAGCATTTCGTCGTTGAGACCGAAGTGGACGAAACCGATGACGACGGTCGCCCGGCCGCGGAAGGCGGGGTGGTGGCGTCATGACGCAAACGGTTCAGACTCCGGAGTGCGAACAGCCGGTCGCCGCGCCGCGCCGGAGCGGTCCGCCGGAGGCCTATCGTCGCAGTTCCGGCGCGCAAATCCGTTTCGCCGTCGTGGCAGTCATCTTGATTGCGTCGGCAGCGGGGATGCAGGCGCTGGCCCGGCTCATGCAGGGTTATTTCACCAAGGAGCCGATCTCGCTGAAAAAACCGTTCAGCGAGTTCGACAAATACAAGCTCGGGCCGGAATTCTCGCGACACGCCGACACGGATCGGTTGCCGCCGCTGAGCGAGGACATGGTTGCGAGCCTCGGCACGAGCGAGTATGCGACGTGGATTCTGACGGACAACGAACGCGCCGATTCGCCGCTGGGGCGTGCCACCGTGTTTGTGACGTATTACACGGGCAAGCCGGACATGGTTCCACACGTCCCGGACGAGTGCATGCGCAGCGGCGGATGGGACCGCGTGTGGGGGCCCGAACATGTCCAGATGACCGTGCCCGGAGCCGGCGCGCCGAATGACAAGATCGAAGTCCGCGTTCAGACGTTTCAAGAGCAGTCGTCGATGATGCGGACGGGGCAGACGACGCGGCAATCCACGGTCGGCTATTTCTTTCACACGAACGGGCAGTTCGCGACGACGCGCAACGAGGTGCGCCGTTCGCAGATGAATCTGCGTGATCGATATGCGTATTACGCGAAAATTCAGGTCGATATCGTGCATCTACCACTCGCGGAAGGCGATGAACGCGCCGACGAGATCGCGGCGATCGAACGCGTGTTGCGAAAGGTGATGCCGATATTGGTGAAGGACCATTTGCCGGATTGGCCCGGCGGGTAGCACCGGCATCCTGCCGGTCGGAGCTTACGGTCGCGGCTCGGATCGGATTTGCGGCTGATCGCTTCGTTGATGTTGCACAGCAAGAAGGAAGACGCGCATGGCGCGGCAAAAGACGCTCAATAAGAATCTCGTCGCGTTCGTAACTGTGATGGGCATGCTGCTTGTGGTTGCCGTTGTGGCGCTGGCCACGCGGCAGCAGACGCGGCGCGACCCGGAGATTTTCGCGAAGGCGGCCCGCCAATTCGAGGATAACTCCGATTTCGAACGGGCCATCGAGCGCTACCTGCGGGCGTACGATGCTTCGAAGCGGCGCGACAGCGTTGAGGTGAAATACCTCGTGGACGCCGCGCGCTGCGCCTACCGCATCGGCATGATCCGCGAGACGATGCAATATCTGGCGGCCGCCCACACGCAGCGGCCGGACGACGCCACCGTGCTCGAAGCGCAATTGGAGCGATTGTGGGAATTGTCCAACTATCCCATGGGCGAAGGCATCTGGCCGACGATTCGCGAAGGCGCGTCGGAGCTGTTGAAGCTGAAGCCCGATCACGTATTCGCGCTGGTTGCGCTGGGCGAGGCCCTTCGCGTGATGCAGGCGGCGGACCCGACATACGAGCGCCAATCGCTCGAAGCGTTGGACAAAGCGCAGAAGATTGATCCGACTGATCCGCGGCTGACGATGGTTCTCGCGCGTCGCAGCCTGTCGCGCATCATGGAGCTCAAGGCGCAGCAGGCGCAGGGCCGCGCGCCCGCTGATGCGGCGCAGCAGATCGAGTCGGAGCGGCAAAAGGCGCTGGCGGCGCTCGAATCCGGCGTCAAGGCGCACCCCGACGACATGCGTCTCGGCATTCAGTATGCGCAAACGCTGCTCGATTCGCAGCGGCCGGACGAAGCCGGAGCGCTGATCGAGCAACTCGCGAAAGCAAAACCAAACGATGCGGAAGTGCTCGTGGCGCTGGGCCGTTTTCGATTGCGCGGGCTGGTCGAGCGGCGCGCCACAATGACCGCTGAAGAGCAACGAGCCCAAATCGCAGCGGTTCGCGGCCCGCTCGCGGCGGCGGTTACGGCCGAGCCGGCGCTCTATGAGACATACGTTGATCTGGCGCGACTGGCGCTGATGGACGCCGATCCCGACGCGAACGCGGACAAGCAGGCCGACCTGGCGAAGCGCTATCTGGCCGCTTTGGCGGTTTATGAAGACGGGATGGCCAAGACAATCGGATTGAAGTCGCTGCGTGGTGAGCTTAACAAGAATGCTCGCCCGCAGATTTACTACGAGGCGTTTCGCACGGCGCGCGGCTTTTTCGGAGAGATCGCCGATGCGCGTCAAAAGCAGGTAGCGCTGTCGAAAATGAAGAAATTCGTTGATGACACGACCGCGCAGTATCCCGACCTGGCGATGACATATCTGCTCCAGGGCGAGCTGGCGATGGCCAACAACTCGGCGCGATCCGCTCAACTCGCCTATCTGAAGGCTGAGGAGAAATCGCGCGACGTGAACCGCATGGTATTCCGGCTGGCCAGCGAGCAGTTGGCCTATCTGTATCGCGATGGCGGGGAGCTTGGATCGGCGATGCGTTATGCGGAGGCGGCGATTCAGGCGAATCAGCGGGATCGCGTGGAAAGCTCGCCGCGGCTGATGCTGACATATGCTCAACTACTGCTGGCGTCGGACAAAGCGCAGGAGGCGCTCGATGTCGTGACGATCCTGAAGGACAAGTACCCGGGCGAAGAGGGCGTGGTCAGCGTGCGGGTTGCGGCGCTGCAAAAGCTGGGCCGCGCGGACGAAGCGAGGAGGATCCTGGAGCAGACCGGCGGCGCGTCGGAAGATGTCAAGGCGGAGGTGATTCGCGCGAAGCTCGCATTTACGGAAGGAAACTGCGACGAGGCGATGCAGGCGGCGAAGAAAGTGCTGCAGAAGGATCCAACCGCCCGCGATATCGTGAATCTATTCGTCGCATGCGCTTCAAAGCAGGACGATCACACAGACGCGCGGGCGTTTCTGAAGTCGCTGCGCGACGTGCTTACTGACGATGGCATGAAGCGTATGTATGAGGCCTACGACGTTGTGCTGGGCGAAAAGGACGAAAAAGTCCGGGCCGACAAGCTGCAACAGATCATTGATCAGATTCCTGATGAAGCGATTCGGCTGCGAGAGAGCTACAACCTGCGCGTGGCCGTGAACGATCTGCCGGGCGCAAAAGCGAATCTCGACAAACTCGAAAAGCTGATGGGTGACGACCCGGGCGTTATCGAGGAGAGATTCTCGCTGGCGCTGCGGATGAAGGATTTTGCGGTCGCTTCGGACGCATCCGCCAAATTGGGTAAGCTGAACGTGGACGATTGCAACGGCGCCCGGTACCGAGCGCAGCTCGCCATCGCGACCGAGAAGTGGGACGAAGCGATCCGCGATTTGAGAACCGCGCTGAGCGTATTTCCGAATGATTCGAAGCTGCGCTACAACCTGGCCTTTTCGCTGTTGCGAAGCGGAAGCGCTACGGACGAAGCCGTCGGGATGCTGAAATCGGCGATCGACTCAAACCCGCAACTCGTCTCGGCCTACAAGATGATTTTCGAAGTGCTGGAGCAGACCGGCCGGCATGACGAGGCCATGAGCTATCTGACCCGAGCGCAAAAGATCGCGCCGAAAGATGCGTGGATCATCGAGCGGACGGACCTGCTCGAGGAAGAAAAAGACCCGCGCAAAGGCATCGCGCGGCGCGAACAGCTTCGCGAGAAATCGCCGACAGACATCGACAACCTGACGCGACTGGCGGACCTGTATGTGCGGGCGAACGAACCGGCGAAAGCGGATGAGACGATTCGGGCGGCCGCGAAGGTGAACGCGGGCCACGCGGAAGTTGGCCGATTGATTCTTACGTTTTACTCCGCGCAAAAACAGCGTGAGGCCGGCGAAGCGTTGCTGCGGCAGCACATCGAGGCGACGAAGGGCGGCGACCAGTATGTGGCGATGATTCGGCAGTCGCGCTTCCATGAATCCCTTGGCGATGGAGCCGCCGCCAAACAGGTGCTGGATGCGATCGAGAAGGCGCTGCCGCAGATGTTGACCGATGCGGCGGAGCAAAAGCGGTATCGCGCGGACATCCAGCTTCAATTTGCGGAGTTTTTCGCGCGACAGCGGCAATTCGCGGAATCGATCGACTCGGCGCGGCGCGTGTTGGACGGACTGAAACGACCGGACGACGACGCGGTGATTTCGCAGGCGCGAGCCCGCATCATCGACAACCTGTTCGAGCTTCAGAAGTGGGGAGACCTTGAAAAAGAGATCGACTTGTTCGGCAAGGACTTTCCGGACGACCTTCGCGGCAAGCGCACGCAAGCGAGATACCTGTTCACGCGGCGCCGGCTCGAAGAAGCGCGCAACGTCCTGACGGAAATCCTGGACAAGTCGGCCGAAGATCCGCTGGCGCTGTACATGCGCGGCACGATCAGCCTCGAACAGCGGCGCTTCGGCGAGGCCCGCGACGATTTGCAGAAAGCGCGCCGCGTCACGCAGCCTGAGAAAGGCCGGCCGCTGGACGAGCTGGGCGAGGCGGTCCGCATCATGCTCGCCAACTATTTTGACAGCAGCGGAAACTTTGAGTTGGCGGAAACGGCGCTGAAGGAAGTGCTGGAGGCCAGTCCGGGCAACCAGAGAGCGGCCGCACGGCTGATGAATCTCTATCGCGTGAACAAGCGGCTGGACTCTGCCCAGAAGACCATCAACGATTACATCACGCTGGATTCCAAGACGCCGTTTTGGCCGTTCCAACTGGGGCTGGTTCTCATGGATCGCGAGGACTACTCAGCCGCGGCGATTCAATTTCGCAATGCCTCGGAGCTTAGTCAATACACGAACTCCGAAATCGTGACGAACTATCTGCGGGCGCTGATCAAGGGCAAGCGGGCCGACGAGGCGATTCGCGTGTTCGAAAGCATGCCGCCGGACAAAATTACGCCCGTGGTGCGTGTCGCGGCCGCTTCGGCTTATGCCGCTTCGCAGAAGCCGGAGCAGTCGGCACAGCAGTTGGATCAGGCCGCTGCGCAAGCGGCGAATACGAGCCTGAGCGCTTCGAAAATGGTGGCGGTGGCGATCAATTTGTCAATCTCCGCGGAAGAGGCGCTGCGCGTGATGGAGCGCGTTGCCGCGGCGTTGCCGGTTGAAAGCGAACCGGGGCAGCGAATCCGCGTACTACAGGCACAGTTGTATATCGACCTGGCTCGCGCGCCGGATGGGCTGAAGCTGATTGAGGAAGTGATCCGGGCGGCGAAGGACAAGTCGATCGAGAAGGTGGGCGGGCTTTTGACCAAGGCAGAGGCGCAGTATCGCTCGACCGATCTGGCCGGGGCCATCGAGACGTACAAGGGGATTCTGGCGATCGATTCTGAGAACATCGACGCATTGAATAACCTGGCG
This sequence comes from Phycisphaerales bacterium, assembly GCA_016795025.1. Taxonomy (GTDB): domain Bacteria; phylum Planctomycetota; class Phycisphaerae; order UBA1845; family Fen-1342; genus JAEUIR01. The sequence continues at coordinate 26,529 of JAEUIR010000013.1, read as the reverse complement.
TATTTTCTGACGGAATCCGGCAAGGCGGCGGACGCGGTGCAGTACGTGGATCGGTTGCTGCTTTTGGCGCGCGGCAACGCGAATATCATGGATACGGTGGGATGGGTTTATTTCAAGGCCGGACGGCTCGAGGAGGCCGAGCGCGTATTGCGCGACGCGGCGCGGGCGGACATCGACCTGGCGGCTCCGGTTTATCACCTGGGCGAGGTGCTGGAGGCGGCTGGGCGCAAAAATGACGCGCGCGACTCATATCGCGACGCGTTGCAGACGGCTCAGAAACAGAAAGACGCCGAATATATGAAGAAGGCGCAAGAGAAATTGGACAAGCTGAAGTAGGGCTTGCTGCGGAATTTCGCCGTCTTTGAGGCGGATGGGTTCGCATTCGCCGCATGCAGCAGCAAAGGACGTATATGACCTCGATCACGAATGCTTCCGAGTCTCCATATCCGCTGCGTGAGCATGGCGGCGCGCAGCTCGGACCGGCAATGGAAGGCGGCGCGGCGGCGGGCGGGTTCGGCCCGGCGGATCTGCTTCGCATCATCAAGCAGCGCAAGCTCGTGATTATCTTTTCATTCCTGGCCCTATACTCAATCGCTATTGGCGCAACGCTGATCACGCTGTTTTTCTTTCCGCTATACGCGACGGAGTCTTACCTCGAATTACGGCCACCGCCGGATCGCGCGTTCTCCATCGCGGATGCGACAATGCGCCCCGACGAGTTACACAGCATTCTGGAAACGGAAGCACGTAAGCTGAAACAGGTGGGCCTGCTGCAACAGGTGGTGGCTCTGCCGGAATTCAAGCAGACGACCTTCTACAAATCGTATGACAACGACGCAATGAAATGCGTGTTCGATCTACAAAAGCTGTTGTCGGTCGCGCCGATTCCGGATACGCAACTGATTCGCGTGGCGTTTTCCGCGAGCAAGCCGGACGAAGCGCAATCGATCGTAAAGCGCCTGATCGAGCGCTACTCCGATCAGTACAAGACAGATGTGTCCGATCGCGAGCGCGGGCGCGTGGCCGGATTGAAGTCAACGCAAACGAAGATCGAGGCGGATTTGCGTGCCAAGCGAACCGATCTCGCTGCGTTCCGTCAGAAGTCTGACATTTCGCAGCTTGACACGCAGCGCACGGTGTTGATTCAGCACGTCTCGGACCTGCGCGCTCAGCTATCGCAGCTCGCCGGACAGATCGCGGATCAACAGGCGCAGTTGCAGCAATTTGAGGGGCTTCGGCTTCAGGACATTCCGATCAGCGCCGAGATGAAGCTGATTATCGAGAACGACCCGGTGCTGCGCTACTATCGCCAGCAGGTCGAAGCGCTCGACATCGAGCTGAAGGCCGCGTCCGGCTATATCGGAGAGAATCACCGGCAATATCAGATCCTGAAATCGCGACGCGACGGGTTCATGCAGCAGGAGTCGTCAAAGCGCGAAGAGCTGATCGACGATTTGCGCGCGCGAAACCTCGAAACGCTCAAGCAGGCGATCGCGCGATTGCAGGTGCAGCAACTGGAGTTGCAACGCGAGTTGGAAGACGCCGAGACGAAACAGCGCGAGCTCGATCAGGATCAGGAGCAATTTAACAACCTGCTCAAAGATGAAAAGCTGCTCGAATCTCAATTCGAGGACCTCGGCAAAAAGGTCATGGAAGCCGAACACGCGCTAAGCTCCGGCAGCGGCATGCGCATGAACGTAGCGCAGGAAGCGACGAAGCCCATCACCCCGGCGCGACCGGACCTGGTGCTGTGGCTGATTGGCGGATTCGTGGTTTCGCTGCTTGGCGCGGTGGGCATTGGCTTTTTGCGGGAATTGACCGATTCCGCGGTGCGAACACCGCTCGACGTCGCGCGGCATGGACATTTGTCGGTGCTGGGCTGGGTGCCGCACGTCGATGAAGACGAGACGGACATCGACGAGATCGAGCACGCCGTCCGCAAAGCGCCGGCGTCGCTGGTGGCCGAGTGCTTCAGACAGATTCGCACAACGCTGCAATACAGCGGTCCGCTCACAACCCAGCGGCTCTTGCTGGTGACGAGCGCGCGGCCGGGAGATGGCAAGACATCGGTCGCGGTGAATCTGGCCGTGACGCTGGCGCGCGGCAACCAGCGCGTGCTGCTGATTGATTGCAATTTCCGCCGACCGGGATTACGCAAGCTGTTCGAGCGAACGCGGCCTGAGGGGTTGAGCAACGTGTTGGTCGGCGAGGGTCGGCTCCAGGAATTCGTGACGACGACGGATGTTGCAAATCTCGATGTTCTGACGAGCGGTCGCATGCCGGCCAATCCGTCGGAACTGCTCGGCTCGACGTACATGATCGAGTTGCTGAAGGACGCGATGTCTCGTTATGACCGCGTCATTCTGGATGGTCCGCCGGTGTTGCTGATCAGCGACGCCCTGGTTCTGGCAACAATGGTGGACGGCGTGATTGTGGTGGCTCGCGCGGTCGCGAACACAAAAGGCACGCTGCGCCGCGCGCGAGAGCAGCTCGACAAAGTTGGCGGACATGTGATCGGCGCGGTGCTGAACGGCGTCGAAGCCCGCCCCGGCGGTTATTTCCGCCAGCAGTATCGTGAGTTTTACGATTACACCAGCGACGAGACAATTCCGCCGGAATTGCCCGCACCGGCCGATGAGCCCGACGAAAAGACCGCGTAGAGGGTTTTCGATTCTGGTACGTTGCATCTGATCAGAGCCGCGACCGTAAGGGAGCGGTCGATTCGAATTGAGACAAAGCGTTTTGTCAGCCGCGCTGAGGCGACGCGCAAGACGGCCCGCGAACCGCATCGCTATGTAATTTCAAACACAGCCGCGCTCAGCGGACGCGGGGCGCATTCCGGAAAGCCCCGCACAAATCGCCGGCCGTCGAGCGACAAATCGGCGGGGCGCGGCTCGGCAGCGATAATCGACAGACGCGACACGGCCTCCAATCGCGGCGCATCGACGCGCAGCGCATGGGCCGCTTGCTGAATCAACTCGAATCGCGACAGCCGCTCCGGCCCGGCGGTGTGAATCAAGCCCGTAACATCCGCCAGCGCCAGCGCGACCAGCGCCCGCGCAGCGTCCTCGACCCAGATCGGCGTTCGAAACTCGTCAACGAAGAGCCGCAGCGCCTCGCCACGTTGCAAGGCCGCAATCTGCGCTGCAAACGTGCTGGCGCGCGGCGAAACGGGCAATCCGTATAACAGCGGAATTCGCACAACAAGCGAATCGCGAATCGAGAGCGCCGCCTGTTCGCCCGCCAGCTTGCTGCGGCCATATTGGCTCACCGGCCGCGGCGACGATGATTCGGAATACGGCGCGGCATCGCCGTCGAACACCATGTCGGTCGATGTGTACAACAAGCGCCCGCCGCATGCGTCCGTGACTTCGGCCAATACGGCCGTCGCATCGCGATTGACGCGCATCGCGTGGTCCGGCCGGGCGAATGCGTCTGAGACGGCGGTCATGGCTGCGGTGTGAATGACATAATTCGGTCGAATCGTCCGCACGGACGCTACGATCGAATCCGGCGTGATCAAATCAACAACGGCAGCGAGAACACCCGGGGCGATCGGCGCGGCCGCGCGCCCGGTCCATGTGTGTATGTGGGCATCCGGCCGCGCGCGGCGCAGCGCGCGTAGAACGTGCGCACCGAGCAAGCCTGACGCTCCGGTGATCAGCCATCGATCCACGCAGTGCGAGTCCGTTCGTCAATCCGCCTGAGGCACACGGCCGATGCTGCGCCAAGCGCACGCTGTGCTATCCGCCGATCAGCGCTACAAACGCGTCGATGTCGAAGTTATTGATCAATCCGTCGCCGTTCACATCCGCCGCCGCTCGATCGCAATCGGGAAACTCGGCCTCGTATGCGGCCGCGTCGCTGAGCGCCAATACAAACGGCGTGATGTCAAAGTTATTCACCAGCCCGTCACAATTCAAATCGCCGATCAAGAGCGTCGGACAACCCGCATACGCGGCCAGGCCGATCGCCGATTCGTCGCCCGCCAAAGTGAAGTTTCCACCGACGTACAGCGCGTTGCCCCACTCGCGCATCGCGAAAACGCTGGGAAACTGGCTGGGCGGCACGCCGCTTCCGCCGACGCCGCCCGCGACAGTCACCCACGAATTGCCCTCCAGCCGCGAGAAATATTGGATGCCCGGCTGGGCGGTGCCGCCGGCGTATAACTTCGCGCCGTCGCCGTCGTCGAACACCCGCAGCGTCGTCACGCGCCCGCCGATCGGCTGCCCGACACGCGTCCAGTTCGTGCCGTTCCACTTCGCGACGCTCGCATTTGTGCCGCCGTTTGGGCGAAAGTCATAGCCGCCCGCATATAGCGCCGAGCCGCTGCCGTCGTCAAACACAGCCAGCGCCGAAATATCGGCGAGCGAAGTATTCGGCACCAGCCCCGCGCCGACGGCCGACCACGTTGACGTCGTGCTGTTCCAGCGCGCGATCAGCCTCGCGTTCACGCCGTTCAGCGTGTCAAACCGGCCGGCCGCATAGAGCTTTTCGCCGCTGCCGTCGTCAAAGCTCGCGAGCGCGAACACCGTGGGGCTAAAGCCGGTGATGGTCGTCGCGAGCGGTTGCCAGGCTTCGCCATCCCACGCGGCCACGCCGACGCCGTTTTGCCCGCTGATGACCGTGAATCCGCCGCCGATATACAGGCGCGAATTGCCGGTGCCGTTCCAAACGTGCATCGACCAGACCGAGTTTGCTGAATTGCTTGGAAAGCTCGCGCCGATCGCGCGCCATGCCGAGCCATCCCACGCGGCGATGCTCTTCGTGTCGGCTGTTCCGCCGGCGTCAGCGAAGAACCCGCCGACGACGAGCAGTTCGGATTGCCCGTCGAAATAAGGCTGAATCGACGTCACAAAGCCGTTTGTGAAGCCCGTACCCATTCCGCCGCCCACGGATGACCACGCATTCGTCTCCTGGTTCCAGCGAGCGAGCAGTCGCGTGCCGCCAACGCCGATGATGTTGTCGAAGCTGCCGCCGACATACAGATCGTCGCCGCCCCCGTCGTTCCACTCGCGCAGCGCGCCGACGTAGCCGCTGCTGATGCCCGGCGAGCCGATCGTTGTGTCCCAGCCCGGCTGGCACGGCTGCGCGACGGCAAACTGTGCGGAAAAAATCAACGCGAATCCGATGACGATTGGCTCGACAAGAGGACGCATGTGACGCTCCTTTCCCGTTTCGAAGGCCGCTTCGAGTATACCGCGCGGATCGCGGCGTTCATTACACATTTGTGCAGGTACGATGGTGCTACCGCTCGTCCACCCGCGATTCTTTTTCCTTGAATGTCCCCCCCCGGCGCATTACAGTGCCCAGTGGCGTCAGCAGCCCGTTGAAGAAGTCGATCGGTCAATTTCGATCCCCCTGGCGCTGTCAGGGTCGCGGTTTTTCGGCGGTCGAATGAGCTTCTCAACGGGCTGTTAGGGAAACGCTCACGTCTGACAGGAAATTTGGAGAGTGCCATGCGGCGCAACCAGCAGTTCTCGTTCTGTCGCGGTCGCTCGATCGTGCTCGGCGCGATTATCGCAGCCTTCACGACCTGTGCATGGGGTCAGTTCTCGGTCCCCTGCAATATCGAGGAAATCTCGGACAGCACAATCCTGAATGGTGACGGTGATCCTTTTGACCAGTGGTGGCCGCAGGGTTCACCCATCTCAATTTACATCGCTTATGTCTACACGCCGGAAGTCACACGGCCGGCGATGGGCGAGTCGCCGATTCTGACCAACCGCATGCCCTGCGACGACTTGTACGCCGTCAACAACGGCATGGTCTGCCCCGCCGTGCATCAGTGGTTCGCGGTCTGGGCGACGGCCGCCGACGGCGCGGAGATCGACACTGTCGAATATCGCCTGGTGCTCGACGACGACGCGGACCCGGAAGCGGGTTGGGCGACAGCAATTCCTTACGACGTAACGTCAACGTTTGAGGGCTGGTATCTCGCGGAAGCTGGGTACGAGGATGTCGGCAATCGCACGGAGGTTGAATTTCAGTTTCGCGCCAATGACACGAACGGCCTGCAATCGGAGACGCTTTCGATTCCGATTCCTCTGTGCGTCAATCTGTTTCGCGATGATTGCCCGACGGACGGCTCCGACTGGATCGACTACAAGGTGCTTTGGGAGTCGGACAATTTCATGTACATGACGCGGGTCACCTTCCCGGCCGGCCCCCTCTTCGATCATCCGCTGGACCTGGGGCCGCTGGGCGAATTCGAAAACCGCGTCAGCGCCAATGTGCAACTGGACGCCAATCTGGATCACGGCAACTGGTATCCGCAGGCTGCACAAGCTCAGTTCGAAGCGATCATCCTCGGCAAGGAGGTTTCGTCGGAGCGGCTAGAGCTCGATCTGTCGAACTCCAACGCGAGTTTTGATTGCGGCGAGTTGCAGATGACTGTCAGCGCCGACGATGTCAACCTGTATGAGGAGGACTGGGCGTGGGAGCTCTTTGACGGTGTCCTTTGGGCAGGCGCCGTCGGCCCCGTTCCGGTCAGCGTCAGCGCCAGCGTGGACATGGGCCTGGGAATCGACGTGACCGCCGACGCCTCCGCGACGCTCAGCTACCAGGGTCCGCCCTACATCGAATCCGTGCTGCGCGTCGTCCCGATTGTCTCGCCGTGGCTTGAAGGTTCGCTCACCGTCAAGATTCTCGCGGGCGTGCTGCGCGGGACGGCGACGCTGCGGGCCGACGCCGAGTTTACGTTCCCGATCGATGTCACCCTCAACGACGTCAGCCCGCCTGAGATCAATGCCGACGAAGTTTGTTTCGAAATCCTGCTGCGTGCCAAGGCAGAAGTGTGCGCGACGTTCTTTTGCCACACGACCGACTGGTTCGAAATCCTTCACGAGCCGCCCGGCGGATGCAACCCGGCGTATGGCCCGGAATCCGGCCCCGTTTTCATCGAGCCGTGGCTCAAGACGCCCTCCATCGCCGTGTCGCCCAACGGCTCGCGGACGATTGCGGTCTTTACGCACGACGACTCGCCCACCGCGGGGCAGTTCCGCGGCGACCCCGTCTTTACTCTCGACACGGGCGGCGGTTATTCGCCGTGGCTCCACGTTCTCGGCGCGCCTGATCTGTATACTCAGGCGGACCCGTGCGTCTCATTCGTCTCCAACACTGACGCCATCGCCGTCTGGACCCAGAATCGCCTCGACGAAATCTATGAGAGCACTCTGCCGGTAGACGCCGCCTCCTACAACACCATCTTCCAGAACAAGGACATCGTCTATTGCAAGTGGAACTCGACGACCGGTTGGGGGCCTCCGGCGTTCGTGGTGGACGATCTTCCGGGCAATCTGCGCCCCGACGGTCTGCCGGTGGTTGCGGGACTCCCGGGACAGAACGCCGCGATCGTGGCCTGGGTGCGCTATGGCAGCGCCAATCTGTTCAATGCGACGACCGGCGCGCCGGATACGCTGGGAATGTCGATCGTCGCCTGCACCGTGGATATGGCGACCGGGCCGGGGCCGCTCACCGATGTCTCCGCTCTATTCGAGCCAGCGCCCGCTCTCGACACCGATCTGGCGCTGACTGCCGCGCCGGATGGTCAATCCGCGATGCTGGTCTGGGTGCGTGACCTCGACGGCGACGACAACACGCCGAACGATCGGCGCCTGATGGCAGCGAACTGGACGCTGGCCGGCGGGTGGGGTACGCCCGCTCCGGTTCCGACCGCGGTGTCGCTCAAGGGCGTCGGCATGCCGGCTGTCGCGATCTGGGATTCCAATCGGGTGATGGTCGGTTGCACGGCGCGGCAGGTGAAAATCATCGACGGCGCGCCGGTCACGGCCGGCGAGGGCAACAAGGACCTCGTGTTCGCGATCGAGCGACGCAACGGCGTGTGGCAGCCTCCGGTGCAGATGCGCATCGACCCCGACCTGCGCAGCGGGAAATTCTACGGCCAGACGCCCAAACCGGTATACCTCGACAGCGAGACGATCGTGATGCTGGCCCGCAACTTCGACGGCTGGGGTCGCAACGGCGGCGACGGCGAGCTGTCGATGGCGATCGGCCGCGTCCCGCAGGAATCCGGCGACATCAACTGGAGTGAGATGCGCGATCTGACCGACGACGCGGTGCGCGACTGGGAACTCGCCGTCGCGGCCGGCGGACCGCAATTGATCCGCACCGTTCGCGATCGCGGCGACGGCGGGCCCGATTACGACGGCCTGGTGTTTCAGGATATCGGCTTGTGGCTTCCCGACGCCGCTGTAAAGTCGCTTGAGTACGAGCGCTACCCCAGTGCGGGTGAGACGGTCACGCTCAACGCCGTGCTCACGAACGCAGGTTGGAAGTGGCCGCTCGCCGCGGAGGTTGTCACGGTCCGAATCGGAACTTTGGACAGCGAAGGCGCGTTTCACGAGTTCGACAGCGCGCCGTTCACGTTCGACCTGCTTCCTGATGAGACGGATGTCGTCACTTTCGCCTTCGAGGCCCCCGGCCCGCTGACGAAGTTGCGGATCAAGATCGATCCCATCACGCCCGAATCCGCAGGGAGCTCGCCAACGACGAATAATTCGATGGATGGCGATATCGGTGTTGCCCCACCAACGAATTTATTGGCAACGGTCATCGATGACGCCACGGGCGCGCGTGTGGTGCTTCAGTGGAACAACGCGGAGAAATACGATGAACTGGTATTCCAGCGCGACGCCGAAACGCCACGCGACCTGCCCGGCACGACCCGCGTCGCGGCCGAGCGAAACCTGCCACCGGGATCGTACAACTTTTCTGTGCGCGGCAAGATGGGCGTCGAACCGAATCACGCACTGTCTACGGCGGTTGTAATCAATGTCCTCGTCATCGGCCCCGACGCCGACGGCGACGGGATCGGCGATGCGTCGGACAATTGCCCGAATACGCCGAACCCCAGCCAGGCCGACACCGACGGCGACGGCATCGGCAACGCCTGCGACCCGCAGATCGTGCAATGGACATGCGCGACGGGCAACTGGTCCACGACGGCCTGCTGGTCCGGACTGCTCGGGGGCGACGCATTTCCGCACAACGGCGCCATTAGCTATGAGGCCGTTCTCCCAGCCGGCGATTACACCGTGACAGTGGATCCAGCGCTTGTACGCATCAACTCGCTAAGCATGTCAGACACCGACGCCTCGAGAGAGCTCCTCGTCAACGCCGGGCACACGCTGACGATTCTCAGTTCCGCCAACGGCCCCGGGACGATGGCGGCGTTTGGCGCAGGCAGCACGATCACGTTCCCGGCTCTGACGAGCGTTGTCGGGCCCACCACGGGAACGCTGGAACTGGAGGCCGACGCGAACGGCCGCATCGAGCTGCCGAATCTCACCGGCGGCAGCGGCAGTGTGACGCTACACGCACACCACGGCAGCGCGGGCGTCACGACCGTAAATTGCCCCAGCCTGGCGCAGCTCTGGCCTGGAGCCAGCATCCGCGTTCGCGTAGGCGGACGATTCGTTGGCGCGCCGCTGGTGAATTTGAGCGGCGGCTCGTTGGAGGTTCACAGCCCGTCCAGCGTGATCGACCTGTCGCAGGTCGTCGGGCTCGATGACGCCGAAATATTCGCCGACAACAACGCGATCGTTGCGCTGCCGCTGGTCACCTCTTATCGAACCGGCGTCCTGAACAACGTCCCGCGCTCACTTCGCAGCAAGAACCAGAGTCAGATCAATCTTCCGGCACTCGCGACCATCGATGCGAGCGCAGGCCCGTCGGCGCTGCTCTGGGCCTACCGCAGTCCAGGCGGCAATGCGGGTACGTTGCATATGCCTTCATTGATCGACATCAGCGGCGAAATCCGCCTGTGGATCGACGGCGCCGGCGGCCTGATCGAGTTGGGACAAGGAGAGTTTGACGCCACCAGCCAGATCATCGTAGGCGACGCAGGCTCGGAGCATGTTCCGGGCGGCGAATTGCGCATCTTAGGGTCGATGCATTACGCAATGACCGATCCGGCGAGATTCCGGTGGCGTGGTGACGCGCCACGCCCGGCGACGCTGAACATGATCGGCGGTGCGCCCGGCAATTTCGCGACACTGGAAGTCGCCGGCGAGGACCGCGGCGACATTCCGGCCGGCTGGATCAACAACTTCCAACTCGATCGGCTCGTGATCGGCCCCAATGCCCATGTGCGGCTGGTGGATAATGTCGCCAATCACGCTCCGCCAATGAGTTCGCCCGAAGCGCTCTATGTGAACACCCTCGAACTGGGTGCCGGCGCAAAGCTCGACCGGAACTGCCTGCACCTGTACGCCAACACGATCGTGCAGGGCCCCGGCAGCCAGATTCTGTCCGGCGTGGGCTGTGACGGAGACATGAACTGCGACGGCGCGCTGGACAATTTTGACATCGACCCGTTCGTCATGGCTCTGACCGATCCGGTTACCTACGCAGCCACATATCCAGATTGTGATGTGAACAATGGTGACGTGAACGGCGACGGTCGATTCGACAACTTTGACATCGATCCTTTTGTGGAGTGCCTGGTGAACGGTGGCTGCGGCTGATTCGGGCTTCGCAACTTGGTCGACCGGCGCGGTTGCGCCGGTCGGCCGAGGGCATCAGGGCGTGGCGCCACGCTTCGACGCCCGGCTGACCAATCCGAAACCTTCGGCCTGAATTTCGCTCGCGAAGCCCACGCCATCAAGCTGAAGGATGCTGGTTCATCTTCAGGCGCTTGGGATTTTCACTCGCTATTCGGTCGTATTCATTCATCGCTTCTTCGCCGGTTCCAACTGCGCCAGTCGCTCCGGCCGAGACGCACGCGCACGGATCGCGGCGTTCACTATACATTTGTGCGGGTACGATGGTGCTTGTTTGAGCCATTTCCCGCAGCAATTCCGCAGACGATTCGGTAGGGCCTTGTAGTGGCATTTCCCGGCCGCGACTCGACTCGGTTTTTTTGGGGTCGCCGGCCCGGTCGGATTCGCGAAGTTCCGCGTGAATTCGGTATGATCGCGATTCGGATCAACTCACGGAAGGCGTCCGACATGAAAAATGTCGCTGAAACGCTGAAGGTCGAATGTACATGCGGCAAGCGCGTGCTGGTGCCGCGCCATTGGGCCGGCAAACGTGCCCGCTGCCCGAAGTGCAAGCAGCCGATCGAGGTGCCCTCGTTGCCGGCAAGCGGCAATACGAATCCGTTGGCCGCGCTGGCCGAAGGCGAGGCTGTTCTCCGAGTGGTGCCGGTGGAGGAACCGCGCGAATCGGCGCATAGCGCGATCAGCGACACCATCACGCCCCGAGGTGCCGGACCGAAATGCCCTTCCTGCGGCCAGCACGCCGCGCCAGGCGCGAAAATCTGCGTGCAATGCGGCGTCGATCTGAAAACCGGCCGATCGATCCAGATGCGCGACGACGCACATCTCGACGCCGCCTACATAAACGCGGAGCGCGTGATTCGCCCGCTGAGCTTTCTGTGCTTTTTTGGTTTTTATCCGATTGCGTCGGAAGCGTTTGGCACGCGCAAGCCCTGGGTGGCGCGCGGCGTGGCGCTGCTCACCGTATGCATCAGCGTGTGGTTCATGGCCGCGTACCTCTACAGCCCCACCAAGGATTCGAAGCTCGCGCTGTGGATGCTATGGAGCGGCGACCTGGACGCTCGCATTGAGTTGCAGAGCGAGATCGCCGAGTTGGAAAAGCAATTACGGGAGTCCGGCGAGTTGGGCAACAACGAAGAGCTTCAAGCGGCGCTCACCGAGTTGCGATCGATGGAAGTCGGAGAATTTCGCTGGTACCAGCCGCTGACGTGCGCATTTCTGCACGCCGATTTGCTTCACCTTGCCGGCAACATGCTGTTCCTGATGATCTTCGGCTCGCGCGTCAATATGCTGATTGGAAACGTGCTTACGGTGATTTGTTACGTGCTGCTCGCATACGCGGCCGGGCTGGCGCACGATGTTGCGTCGCGCGATGAGCCGCTGGCGCCGATGCTCGGCGCGTCGGGGGCGGTCATGGGGCTGGCCGGCATGTACCTCGTGCTGTTTCCCGTCGCAAAGGTGCATATGGCGGTCTGGTGGCGCTGGGGGCTTGCGGCGCTGTTCAAGCTGCACATGAATATCTTTCCGATGCGCGGCTTCTGGGTGGTGCTGTTCTACATCGCGTTCGACGTGGTCTATACGTACTTCGGCATTCAGGACAACGTGGCGCATTGGGCGCATTTGGGCGGATTCATCGGCGGCGTGGCGCTGGCCGCGGCGCTGCTATTTGCGCGCGTCGTCAACGCTCGCGGAAACGACCTATTCTCCGTCGCGCTGGGAACGTGGGCCTGGAATCTCATCGGCAAGCCAAATGCGAAGCGGATGTCGATCTGGTAAGCGCAGAAATAAGTGAAAATTTTAGCGCCGGCTGCTTCGGTTCGATCGACTACTCCTGCGGCGTTCGCGGGAGAGAACGGTGCGAATTTGCATCGATTCTCATCACGGATCTGGTTTGTCGTCCAGTCGCCGCGAGATTTCCAACGAAGCACCGGCACAAACGGCTGCGTGCTATCGCCTAGTATTCGGTATATGTTCGGTTAACCGCCGTCTGGCGATCGCGCTCGGAGACTTGACGGCGATAGGACGCAACGCGACGAGATTCGTTGCGTTGCATCCCAAATCGCGGTAAATTCGGCGTGTAATCTTGACTCTTCTGGCCGATTTTTTTCGGAGGTGGCTCGCGCATGCCCGAAACGGACGTAACCCGGTTGATTCAGCTGGTCGCGAGCGGGCGCTCTGCCGCTGTCGACGAGCTACTCCCCCTGGTTTACGCCGAGCTGCGAGCCTTGGCCGAGAGCCACCTTCGCCGGGAGCGAGCCGGCCACACGCTCCAAGCCACATCCCTGGTGCATGAGGCATACATCAAGCTGGTTGACCAGACCCAGGCTCAATGGCGCGACCGGGCCCATTTCTTCGCGGTCGCCGCCCACGCGATCCGGCGCATCCTCGTCGATTACGCCCGCACCCGCGGACGCATCAAACGCGGCGGCGGTCGAACCGCCCTGCCGCTCGAAGACGCGGCTGCCGCTCACATCGACGACAACCATATCGACATGCTCGCCTTGGACGAGGCACTCCAACGGCTCGGCCAATTCAGCACACGGCAGGCCCGGGTGGTTGAACTGCGCTACTTCGGCGGAATGACCACGGACGAGATCGCGAAAACCCTCGACGTGGCGCCCAGCACCGTGGATGGCGACTGGGCCATGGCCCGGGCTTGGCTGTGCCGGGAGCTGCGCGGCGAATCTTCGAACGCCGCGGAATAGTCGGGCCTGCGGCCTGGGTTTATCGCGGGATGTCTTGTCCAGCGGGGCAGATTACGGAGACTCGTCGTGACTCCGACGCGCTACCAACAGGTTCAGCGGGCGTTTCTCGCGGCGCACCGCCTGCCATCGGCGGACCAGGTGGCTTTCGTGCGGTGCGAGCTGCGCTCGGACCGCGAACTGGCCCGCGAAGTTGAGCAGCTCTTGGCCGCAGCACAGAGCGGGGCGAGCTTTCTCGACCGGCCGATCGACAGCGAAACGCTGGCCGCCGGGCTGCTGGCGGCGATTCACCGGGACTCACCGACCAATCTGCTTGATCACACCATGCAGCCCGGCGGTGTGTCCGAAGCCGAAACGCTCGACGATAACCGCACCACAGACCCCGTGGACGCGGTCGCCCGGATCGGCACCCAGATCGGCCCCTACCGCCTGCTGCGGATCATCGGCGAGGGCGGCATGGGCAGCGTCTACGAGGCCGAGCAGCGTTCGCCGATCGCCCGCAAAGTGGCGCTGAAAGTCATCAAGCTGGGCATGGACACGCGCGAGGTTGTGGCCCGCTTCGAGTCGGAGCGTCAGGCGCTGGCGATGATGGACCACGCCAATATCGCCCGCGTGTTCGACGCCGGGGCTACGGAGACCGGCCGGCCGTACTTTGTGATGGAGCTCGTCAAGGGCGAGCCGATCACAAAGTACTGCGACGTGGTGCAGACGCCGCTGCGCGAGCGGCTGGTGCTGTTTGTCGATGTCTGCCACGCGGTGCAGCACGCGCACCAGAAGGGGATCATCCACCGCGACCTTAAGCCCAGCAACGTGCTGGTGGCGCTGGCGGATGGCAAGCCCGTTCCGAAGGTGATCGACTTCGGCATCGCCAAGGCGACCAGCGGACGCCTGACCGATAGCACGGTGGTTACCGGGTTCCGCCAGGTGTTGGGCACACCGGCGTACATGAGTCCCGAGCAGGCCGAACTGACCAGCATGGACATCGACACGCGCAGCGACGTGTATGCCCTGGGTGTGCTTCTCTACGAACTGCTGACCGGCCACTTGCCGTTTGATCCTGCCCGGCTGCGCTCGGCCTCGCTGTTCGAGTTTCAGCGGATTATCCGCGAGGAAGAGCCGCCGACGCCGTCCAGTCGCATCTCGACGCTCGGCGCGGCCGCGAAGGACGTCGCCGCCCGGCGCCAGATCGACCCGCAGCGCCTCCGCCGCACGCTGCTCGGCGATCTCGACTGGATCGTAATGAAGTGTCTCGAAAAGGACCGCCAGCGGCGCTACGAGACGGCGAACGGACTTGCGGCAGACATCCAGCGATACATGAACGGCGAACCGGTGGTTGCCGCGCCACCGAGCGCGGCATATCGCCTGCGAAAACTAGTCGGCCGCAATCGCGGTGCGGTGACGGCGATGAGCTTGGTCGCAGCCGCGCTTGTGCTTGGGTTCATCGGTACGAGCATCGGCTTTGCGCGCGCGGTCGCTGCGCAGGCGGCGGAAGTCGAGCAGCGACAACGAGCCGACCGCGAAGCGGCGGAGGCCAAGAAGCAGGCGCAGGCGGCCATTGACCGAGCGGACGAGACGCAACAGGTCGCGGACTTTCAGGCCGAGCAGCTATCCGACATCGACGCGCGAAAAATGGGTGCGGAAATGCGCGCGAAACTGCTGGAGGAGGCGCGCTTGGCGATGGAGCGGTCCGCGTTGGACGACGACGAAGTTGAGTCGCGGACCGCGCAACTCGACGAGCTGCTGGCCGGCGTGAACTTGACGAACATCGCCCTCGATCAGCTTGATCGCAACATCTTCACACGGGCGCTCGCGGCCGCCCACGAAAAGTTCGAGGACCAGCCACTGGTCCAAGCGCAGTTGCTGCAGACGCTCGCCGACACGTTGCTCGCGCTTGGCCTGCTCGACCGCGCCGCGGCACCGCAAGAAGAGGCCCTTGGAATTCGGCGCCGCATGTTAGGCGACGAGCACCCGAGCACGCTCACCTCGATCAACAACATGGGCGCGCTGCTGCAAGCCCAAGGCAAGCCGGATCAGGCGGAGCCGTATTATCTTGAGGCGCTCAATCAGCGGCGCCGCGTCCTGGGCGAGGAGCACCCAAGCACGCTCTCCTCCATCAACAACATGGGTTACGTACTGCAAGCTCGGGGCAAGCTGGCCGAGGCCGAGTCCTACTTCCGCGAGGCCTTGGAAAAGTGCCGCCGCGTTCTTGGCGACGAAAATCGGCACACGCTGACTTCGATCAACAACATGGGCTACGTGCTGCAAGTCCGAGGGAAGTTGACCGAGGCCGAGCCGTACTACCGCGAGGCGCTGGACGCGTACCGACGCGTCCTGGGCGAGGAGCACCCAGAGACGCTCCCCTGCTTGAACAACATGGCCAACTTGCTGCAAGCTCAGGGAAAGCTGGCTGATGCCGAGCCGTACCACCGCGAGGTGTTGGAAAAGCGCCGTCGCGTGCTGGGCGACGAGCACCCGGAGACGCTGCACTCAATCAGTAACATGGGCTTCTTGCTGCAAGCCCAGGGAAGGCGGGCCGAGGCCGAGCCATTCTTCCGCGAAGCACTGGAGAAGTCCGCTCGCGTGCTGGGCGACGAGCACCCAGACACGCTCACCTTCATCAACAACATGGCCGGTCTGCTGCAAGACCAAGGCAGGCCGGCCGAAGCGGAGTTGTACTACCGCCAATTGCTGGAGAAGCGCCGCCGCATCCTGGGTGACGAAAATGCAGCGACACTGACCTCAATCAACGACATGGGCGCTCTGCTGCAGAGCCAGGGCAAACTGGCTGAGGCCGAGTCATACTACCGCGAGGCACTGGAGAAATATCGTCGCGTGCTGGGGGATGAACACCCTCACACGCTCGCTTCGTTGGGCAACCTGGGCGCTGTGCTGTACGCGCAAGGCAGGCTCGCCGAGGCCGAACCATACTTTCTTGAGGCGCTGGAGACGCGCCGCCGCACCCTGGGCGACGAGCACCCGACCACGCTCACCTCCATCAACAACATGGGCATGCTGCTTTACAGCGAGGGCAAACTGGCGGAGGCCGAAGTGTACGTTCGCGAGGCGCTCGCGGCGCGGCGCCGTGTGTTGGGTGACGAGCATCCAAACACGTTAAGCTCGATCAATAACCTGGGGCATGTATTGCAGACTCAAGGCAAACTGGCAGAGGCCGAGCCGTATGTACGCGAGGCACTGGAGAAGTATCGCCGTGTGTTCGGCGCCGAGCACGCGGAGACGCTCGCCCCAATCAACAACATGGGCATGTTGCTAAAGTCTCAGGGCAAACTCGATGAGGCCGAGCCATACTACCGCGAGGCGCTGGAGAAATGCCGGCGCATACTGGGCGATGAGCACCCGAATACGCTGCGCTCCATCAATAACATGGGCCTGCTGCTGAGCGACCAGCACAAGCTGAACGAGGCCGAACCACTCGTGCTAGAGGTGTTGGAGAAGAGCCGTCGCGTGCTGGGCGCCGAGCACCCTTCCACGTGCGTCGCGATCAGCAGTATGGGCAGCTTGTTGCAAGCCCAGGGCAAGCTGGTAGACGCTGAGCCCTATTGCCGGGACGCCGTGGAGAAGAGCCGCCGGATACTAGGCGAAGCGCACCCAAACACACTGAACTACGTCAGCAATCTGGGCGGTCTGCTGCAAGCCCAGGGCAAACTGGCCGAGGCGGAGGAGTTGCTGCAGCCGGCCGTCGAGATTGTGACAGCAAAGCTGCCCGAGCGACACTCGCTGCGGGGCGCGCTGATCAGGAACATGATGAAGGTCTGCGAAGCACGCCACGCCGCCGAGCCCGGCCAGGGTTACGACGCTAAGGCTGACGAATGGCGCGCTAAGCTCGCCGAGTGGCAAGCCTCCACCCAACCTGCCTCGCTGGTGCCAGCGGGTGAGCCATGACCCCCACACGGTATGAACAGGTCCGCCGGATTTTCCTCGACGCGCGCGACTTGCCTCCTGTGCAGCGGGTCGGGCTCCTGGCCCGCGCGTCGGCGCTGGATCCGGTTGTCCGAGGCTTGAGACAAGCCCGGCGCAGTCCGAGCCATACCGCGTGCAACTGCGTAAGCCGCGTTTGCCGGCGACGTCGCACAGCGGACCGCAGAAGTCTGAAGGCAATACGCCGTAGCAACTCGAACCGGCCGCGGCTGCCGCGAGTGGGCCCGCCTTAGGCAAAACCGTCACGTCTCCCGGCGCGCAATCTTCCCACACCACTCATCCGAGCCGAATCAGCGGCGAAATATCCGCGTCCCGCGATTGTGTCCGTCGGCTGCTTTTGTCGCGATATGGTCGGATCGACGAGTCGCGCCGGGCTGGATCGCGTGATTCTGCCCCTGCGTCCGCGGTCAAGTCGCCTTCAAAGGAGAACACTAATGTTCGCTACGAGCACTCGACGCCGCACGCTGCTGACCGCAACGCTTGGAAGCAGCGCGATTATCGCACTCTTCTTTCCCGTGCTGACGTATGGCGACGACGACGATGGTCGCCGCCGCGACCAGCGAATCGTACACCGCTCTCATCGTGTGGACGACCGCACGTACGCCGAGTGGACCGCCGCCTGGTGGCAATGGGCGACCTCTTTTGATCTGGCCAGCAACCCGATCCTCGATGCAGACGGCAGTCAGGCCACTAACGGTCAGTCCGGCCCAATGTGGTTCCTGGCGGGCACTTTCGGCGGCTCGGCGGTGCGGAACGTCACGATTCCCGCCAACAAGCACCTGCTGGTCCCGATCATCAATGGCGAATGGGACACCGTGCCCGGGTTCTCGAACCCCCTGGGACTGCCGGACCCGCTCTCGGTGGACGACATCCGTGCGATCGTCGCCTTCGGCATCAACGGCGCAGACATTTCGTGCGAGATCGACAACCGCCAGGTCAGCAATCTGCGCAGCTTCCGGGTGCGTTCGCCGGTTTTCAGCATGAACATGAACTCGGAACTGGCATCCGCATTCGGATACCCGGTGCCGTATGTTCGCACGGCGGTCTCGGACGGCTATTGGCTGATCATCAAGCCGCTGTCGGCCGGGCAGCACACGATTCACTTTGCGGCCAGTAACGCGGCGACCGGCTTCGCGCTGGATGTGACGTACAACATCACGGTAGAGGAATAGCCAGGATATTCGGCCTCGCGCGACAAGTCATCTGGTCGGTGCGCCTTACATTGATTGCAAATGGGAGAGTCGAGCAACCTGTGCCTGCTCTCCCTTTTGCTTTTGGGATTCACGGTGCCGCCGTGCTCGGCATGCAAATATGAAAGCAGTACCTTTGATTACCGAGACTCCTATGGCTCGATAGATAGTAGCAACGACCGCGCTGGGGGCTTGCGGCGCTGTTCAAGCTGCACATGAATATCTTTCCGATGCGCGGCTTCTGGGTGGTGCTGTTCTACATCGCGTTCGACGTGGTCTATACGTACTTCGGCATTCAGGACAACGTGGCGCATTCGGCGCATCTGGGCGGGTTCATCGGCGGCGTGGCGCTGGCCGCGGCGCTGCTATTTGCGCGCGTCGTCAATGCTCGCGGAAACGACCTATTCTCCGTCGCGCTGGGAACGTGGGCCTGGAATCTCATCGGCAAGCCGAACGCGAAGCGGTTGTCGATCTGGTAGTGCGGCAGGGCATCGGGCCTATCACTCGCCATTCGGTCGCAATTACTCAGCGCCTGTTCACCGGTTCCAACTTCGGCAGTCGCTCCGGCCGCGACGCACGCGCACGGATCAGGTACGCCTCCAACCAGCCCCGATTCCGATCCGGCCGAGCGAGCGCGTGCCAGATCGATTCGTGGTCGAGCGATTCGATGCGATCGACGGCCGCGCGCACCGCGTCGAAGCTGTTGCGCAGTGCTGCCTCCACCGGCATGCGTTCGGGATTCACGTCGATCCCCATGTAGCCGTCATATCCGTGCATTTTCAGCGTGTATAACAAGGCCTCAAGTTGCTCCGGCGCGACGACGCCCACGTTCAAATCCTGGTCGTAATTCCCCAGCGGCTGGCTGTTCCAATGGCTGTGCGCCAGTCGTCCTTCGCTCAGCGGCCAACTGAACGCATACGGCAAATCCTCGAAGCCCATCAGCACATGACCGATTTCCGGATTCATGCATACGAGCCTGTGTCCCTGATCGAGCAGCGCGCGATTGACGGGATTTCGCAAACGAGATTCGACATCATGCGCCAGAAGCAATCCTTCGGGCGTCGTGCCGAACAAGATGCGACCGCGCGGTTCGTAGGGTTTCGGCTCAAACGCGATGCGGACGCCGGGCACCGCGTCCATCGCTTCGGCCAGACCGGCCGCGAATCGCTCGCGCATCGCCGCGAAGTCGTGGCCGAAGGGGTTCTCGTAGCCGTCGATTCCGGCCCAGATGATGGCGAAGTCGGTGTCGAGTTCGCGATTCAGCCGGAGCGTGGCGATGACGCGCTCGATCGCGGCGCGGCGCGGCGTTTCGAGCGGGCTTGACAGCGAGCCCCATTCGAACTGCTCATCCCAGAACAACAGCGGGCACACAGTGAGGACGCGAATGCCGGTCCGGGACGAGAACTGCCGCCAGATATGCACGTTGGATTCGTTGATTTCGTTGGGATAATGCGCCTCCAGTGCGCTCAGTCCCTGCTCGGCAAGCCCCGCCGCGATTTCCAGTCGCTGCTCGATGGTCAAATCCGGCTGATACTTGGCGTGAAAGCGACTGAAAGGCGGCGAGAAAAACCAGATTCCCGCTGAGAATTTCGGCGTGAGCCGGAACGAGTTCATATGCGCCAGCCAGTCGGTCGGCCCGCGTTTGATGGCTTGGTTGCGAATGTCCTGTAGCGGCATGAGCGAGGTTCCGTTGTAGGTGAATCGACTTCGCGCGTACGTATGTTAGCGGGGTGGTTGGGGGGAAGTTTGCCCGTCTGCGGCAATCTTCCGCGGGTGGCGGTGATTGTCGGCCGAGCACGGCGTGGCGTTCTTGGCTGGCGACTAGTTATCGGATTGGAATTGACCAAATTCTTGATGGAGTTGACCGAATTAAAATATGTGGAGTAATATATCCATAATAAGGCGCACGGAGTGACGGCGCGCCTTCATCGTCGAAAGCGGGGGAATGGGAGAGCACGCATGCAAACCACGACGCGGTGGACTGCGGTTGGATCGATGCGCAGAGCGGCCATGACTTTGGGGGTGTTTCTCGGTGTGCCCGTCGCCCTCGCTCAACTGCCGATGACGATGGAGGATTTTCACGTTCCCGGCACGCAGATCGGCGATGTCACGCCGGATGTGATTTTCGCATCGGCTGCCTGTGCCGTTTGTCATGGCGACTACGACGAGCAGAACGAGCCGTTCGCGACATGGGCCGGCAGCCTGATGGGACAGGCCGGGCGCGACCCGCTCTTTTTCGCTCAAATGACCACTGCGAATCAGGACGTGGCCAATGTCGGTTATTACTGCATGCGCTGCCACGTGCCGATGTCGATTGTCTCCGGCCACGCGGACAATCCGAGCGGCGGCAGCTTGTCGGCGTATGATCGCGACGGGGTGAGCTGCCATCTGTGCCACTCAATGATTGACCCGATTCAACGCGCGGATCAGCCGCCGGTGGATCAGCTCACGCTCTCGCAATTGGAGCAAATACCCGGGTTCTACGGCAACGCGATGTTTGTGCTGGACAACGCCGGCCGGCGACGCGGCCCGTATCTGGACGCAACACCGCCGCATTACGCGCTGGAATCGTCTTTCATGCGAAGCTCCAACATGTGCGGCACGTGCCACGATGTCGGGAACGTGTGTGTCACGCGGCAGAATGATGGCTCATATCGATATAACGAGCTGGATGCGGCATCACCCACCAGCGACCCGCACGGACAGTTTCCGCTGGAGCGCACCTACACCGAGTGGCTGCTGAGCGCATTTGCAAACGGCGGCGTCGACATGGGCGGGCGTTTCGGCGGAAATGGCCCGACGGTTGTCAGCAGTTGCCAGGATTGCCACATGCCGCGCACCACGGCGCAAGGCTGCTTTTTCGGGCCGACGCGAGACGATCTCGCGCGGCACGATTTCTCCGGCTCGGCCGATTGGGTGCTCGAAATCATTGGCATTTATTACGCGAATGATCCGGCCGTCGACCAGGTCCAGCTCGCCGCGGGGCGGCAGCGTGCGGTTTCGATGTTGCAGCGTGCTGCGACGGTCGAGATCACGCAATTCGGCGGCGTGATCCGCACGCGCGTGTACAACGAGACGGGCCACAAGCTGCCCACCGGTCACATCGAGGGTCGGCGCGCGTGGGTGAACGTGAAGTTTTTTGGCGCCGGCGGAGAGCTGCTGCGCGAGTTCGGCCACTATGACGCTGAAACAGCGGAGCTCGACGAGACTTCCACCGATATATATGAAATGGTGATCGGCCTGAGCGAGTTTGCATCGCAGGTGACAGGCCTACCGCCCGGCCCGACCACGCACATGTCGCTCGCGGACATCATTGTGAAGGACAATCGCATCCCGCCGCGCGGCTTCGACATCTCAAATTATGAAGCAGCCGGCGCGCCTGCGGTCGGCGCGGACTACGCCGACGGGCAGTATTGGGACGACAATTATTACCGCGTTCCAGTGGGCGCTGCGCGGGTGGAGGCCACGGCGTATTACCAGATTGTGACGCGGCATTACATCGAGGCGCTGCGCGAAGGCAACCACACGGATCACTGGGGCGAGACGCTCCACAATCTCTGGGCGCAGACGGATCGGGCGGCGCCCACGGCAATGCACGCGGCGGCGCTCGCGCTCGCGCCGTTTGTACGTGGGGATGTCAATTGCGATGGTTATCTCAATAACTTTGACATCGACCCGTTCGTCATGGCGCTCGCGGATCCCGATGCGTATCGAGCGACATACTCGAATTGCGACCTGGCCAGCGCCGACATCAACGGCGACGGTGCGGTGAACAACTTTGATATTGACGCGTTTGTCGAATGCCTGGGCGCAGGGTGCCAATAGCCGGCGAAGAACCGGGGAGCCAGCATGGGCGGTAGCCGCAAGAAAATCGGGCCCTCACCCCGGACGGCGGCGACCGCCCTGCCGTTGCATCCGAGTCAACGCGGCGCGGCGCGGCCGCGTTACGCGCGCTGGCGCGCGGCAACGCTGTGCGGCGTGTACGTGCTGATGGGCCTGCACATCGCACACTGGAAGATCGCGGGCAAGACACTCGCGCCGCTCGAACTCAACGAAGTGATGTACACGCTCGAACTCGGCATCGTCACCGCCGGCTTCATCTTCATGGCCGTCGCCTGCCTCGCCACGCTCATCTTTGGCCGGTTTTTTTGCGGCTGGGGCTGCCACATTCTCGCGCTTCAGGATTTGTGCTCCTGGCTGCTGAAAAAAATGCGCATCCGGGCGCGCCCCATTCGTTCGCGGCTTTTACTGCTGGTCCCGCCGCTGGCGATGTTCTATATGTTCATGTGGCCGCAGGTCACGCGCGTGCTCGACGACCGGCCGATGCCGACGGCGCACGTGCGCAGTGATGAGCAGGGCTGGGCGTCGTTTCAGACGACGAACTTCTGGCGGAATCTCCCCGGTCCCGGGATTGCGTTGCTGACGTTTGGCGTGTGCGGGTTCGGCATCGTTTATGTGCTTGGTTCGCGGTCATTCTGCGCTTACGGGTGTCCATATGGCGCAGTGTTTCGCGGGCTGGATCGCCTATCGCCCGGTCGAATCTTGGCCGGAGGCGATTGCTCGAATTGCGGCGTGTGTACGGCGGCATGCCCATCCGGCGTCATCGTGCATGAGGAACTGATGCGCTACGGAACGGTGGTGAACTCGGCGTGCGTGCGCGACCTGGAGTGCGTTGCGGCATGTCCGAATCAGGCGGTGAAATTCGGCTGGACGCGCCCGCCGCTGCTACGATCGTGGCGTGCCTGGCACGGCATACGCAAGGCGTTTGATTACTCGCTGCGCGAGGAAGCGCTGCTGGCGCTGGTGTGGATCGCGACGCTGCTGACGTTTCGCGGACTGTATGACGCCGTACCGTTTCTGATGACGCTGGGCCTGGGCGCGATGCTCGGGCACTGCGTGGTGGTGCTTCTGCGCCTGGTCACGCGCAACGCCGTCCGTCTGCATCCGTTCTGGCTGAAGCTCGACCGCCGCCTCAGCAGGTCCGGCGCGGCGTTTGTCGCGCTCAGCGCCGGCTTCGCGGTGTTCTGGTGCCATAGCGCTGCGATTCGATATCATGAGTTCTTCGGCTATGGCGCCGCCACCCGCGCCTCAACGACCGATCGGGCGGCATGGACAGCAGCGATCGACCACCTCGAATTCTGCCGGCGCTGGGGACTCGTCACGCCGTTTCGCCTGACCAGCGAGCTTGCGCATGCTTATGCGGCCCGCGGCGAAGCGCGGGGGGCGCAGAACGACATCCGCGGCGCGCTGGCTGATTTACGCGAGGCGGTCGTCCTACAACCCGGCGCGGCCGGTGTGCGTTACAACCTTGGCGTGATGCTCGGCGCGGCCGGACAAGAAGACGCGGCGCTTGCCCAATATCAGATCGCCGCACAACTCGACCCGCGTGACGCGGACATTCAGAACAATTTAGGATTCATGCTTGCCAGGCGACAGGACTGGCCTGCGGCCGAAAAGTGTTTTCGCGCCGCCGTCGCGCTGAATCCCGAGCACGCGGACGCGCACTTCAACCTCGCCCGCGTGTTGGCGGGAACCAACCGCATGGCCGAGGCCTCAACTCATTTTGCCGCAGCCGCGCGACTGAATCCCCAATACGCAGACCTGCTGCGCGAATAGGCGCGCAGCGGTGAAGTCGCCCCTCACGGGCATTCGCCGCCGGTCAGGCAAATCACAAACGTGTCGATGTCGAAGTTATTCACGACTCCGTCTCGATTTGCATCCGCATTCGTAAGCTCGCAGTCCGGAAATTGGAGTTCATAAGCGCTCGCATCAGTCAAGGCAAGAACGAAGGGGTTGATGTCGAAATTGTTAATCAATCCGTCGCAGTTTAGATCACCGCGGGCTGCCCAGTCCGCCGCGAGCCTATGGTAGGCCGCCCTTCTGCGACGCGCCACGTCCACAATTCCAAACCACTCTTCGTTGGCAAAACCGTCCGGATGGGCGATTGGGTTCCAAGTCGTCACGTATCCATCCGGATCATGAGAGTCCGGGCTACCGAGACTCGATTTCCACCATTCATCATTCCATTCGAATGTCGTGCCGCCCAGGCAAACTCTTGCAGGGTCGCGCGCCGACAGCTCCTCGGCCAGGTCGCGCCACAGTGTTTGAAAGTAGTCCGCCTGGGCCCCTTCGTCGGCTTGACCCACGGGCGGCCACCAATGCGTCGTGCGAAACGCGTCGGTCCCGAACTCAGAAAGAAAGAGTGGCTTCGGTGACATGGTTGCCCACTCGTCGAACAGCCCGTAGAATTCCGGTCCTCGATAGATGTTCGCGCCCCATACGTCGACGGCTGTGCATACCTGCGTCACGATATCGTAGACCTCCGCCTGGGAAGGGTAGTTTATTTCGCCAAGAATCGAGCAGACGGGATGATTGTCGTCAAGACTCTGGACCTGAACCGCATTCGCTTGCATCGCCGCCGCCGCTGCCGGAAGGCTCTCGTAGTGGTAATAGTAGAATCGTCGATCGGGGCGCCATAGATTCCACTCATTGCCGAGCGCCCACATCAGAATCGCAGGATGGTTCTTGAACGCATTCACGACGGCGGGGATGTTCGCGGCATTGTCGGTGCCGTCTTCATCAACAGTCATCACGACCATGATGTTGTTGTGATAGCAATAGTCCAGGATCGCGAGGGCCGCCTCCGGATTTGGCGGATCGGTCCCAAAATCTAGAAATGTATATACTGTGGTTGCATTCATTTCGCGCATCATTTGCAAATCGAGCCGATACCAATCCGCGAATGCCGACCGGCGAATGGGATAAGCCGAAGTCGTTCCGATTCCGGCCGGCGACCAAACCACTCCACGAATTACATACGGGGCGGGGCTCTCCAGCTCGCCGTTCGGCAAGCGCCGCTGCACCAGTAACTGCCGGCCGCTTGTGGTAACTACGGATGGCGCCTGTGGGACAGCCCGCACGGGCGCAGCTTCCACATATGCCACGACACTGATGTCACCCCCATCCGAGGTTATGGAAAGCGTTCCGATTTCATGGTTTCGTTGCAGCCTGCTTCGGTCAACAATAACTTGGATGGTATCTGTCTCCGCGGTGGTGGTGCCCGCTGTTGTGTCAATTTGCAGCCAGTTGCGATCGCTGGCGATGCTCCAGAAAAGCGTCCCTGTCCCCGTGTTTTGAATGCCAAAGCTCAACGCGACGAGATCATCGCCGAATCCAAGCGCTGCATGGGTCGTCGCGATCACCGGATTCTGCGGATGAATCAGTTCCAAACTGCATTCGTCAAAGTTGGCGACGCTCTGGCGGGAGTCGCCTGCGGGCTCAGATAATACGCACGTAAAGCGAACATGCGTGGTTTCCGCCGGCGCCGGCGGGGCGTTGACGATGTACGGCGCATCGTAAGTCGTGTTGCTCGTCGTCAAATGCGGACTATCGTATGATGCGAGGATCGCACCGGTTCCTGCAAGGTACTGGAGGCGAACACAGGCATATGACCCAGGTGCCCACTCCGTCCCCGAAGAAGGAGTCCGAATGTAAGCAGACGCGACAACGCTGTCACCAGGCGCGGCGCTTGTCTCCTGAAACACGGTTGCAAACGCCTCTCCGGAATAGCCGGCGGCAGTGTAAATCCACAACCCAAATGTACCGGCGTGGGCGGCGGTGCTGGTCACGATCGCCCCGGACTGATCCGGCAACCAATTCGTGCCCCAGGCGGTGAGATTGCCAGACTCAAAGCCCGGATCTGTCAGAAGATTGTCCGCCTTACTGGCGGCGCAGCAGGAAATCGCGACACTTAATGCACCGCAAATCGTTCGCTTCCGTACCATTGCTCACTCCGTTTCCGAGCTAAACTTGAACTATCATGGCGGCCCCCGCCAATGCGCTCGCATCAATGTTTACATCGATCAACCCAGGGCGAACCTCACTCAGCATTGAGTCGTCTCGCCCAAATCGCTGCTCTTGCGGCTGGGCTAAGCCGCATTGTAATACTTCACCCTTCTGCAAGATTGCCTGATTTTTCCTTGATTTAGATCAAACTCAAAAATCCCCTTGCGCCGGGAGCGCGCACGCGCGGCACGGCCGTGCATTCTGGCGCGCTGGATCAACTGGTGGAGGCGTTGCGGACAGGCGTCTGCGACGAAGTCGCTTTTTTTGATCAGAGCCGCGACCGTGAGCGAGCGGTCGCCGAGGCGCTAGTGGATTGCCTCGAAAATACCGGCACGT
>JAEUIR010000139.1 GCA_016795025.1 Phycisphaerales bacterium | reverse complement strand
CGAAGCGCGCAGCCAAACGCAAATCGCGCGTGTTGCAAGCAGCCGCCGATTCTCCGCGGCGATGACGGCTCCGCCGCCAACGCTGACCACTTGATTCGACGCCCCCAGCAGGCCGGCGAGAATTTCGCTCTCAAGCCGCCGAAAGCCGCTTTCACCGTGCTGCTCAAACAGCTCTCGAATGCTGATGCCCGCCCGTTGTTCGATGTGCTCGTCGCAATCGACGAATGCCCGGCCCAGGTTCGCCGCGACGACGCGGCCGACCGAGGTTTTGCCCGAACCGCGCATGCCGATGAGTGCGATGTGATTCACGATGCGCAACAGTCGTTCAGGGATTACGGGTTTGCAGCAGGTCGGCCATCGTGCGGACGTCATGCATGTTCACAACATTTCCATTTTCGCTGAAAATAACGGCGAAAGCGATCTGCTCGGTGAATTTGTAGATGAACACAAATCCGTCGGGCACCGCCTTGTTCTGGATGTCGCTTGCGAGCTGCTTCTCATCAAACGAAATGCTTGGCCCCGCGCGAAGCATCTTTGTTTTCGGATCCGGCGTGATGATCTGATACTCCTGCGGCGGGCCCTTGCACACGTCCATCACCGTGGTCCAGGGCATTCCCGGCTTGATCGCGGCTTTTGCTTCTTCGCCTTGCTTGGTCAAGTCAAACGCGCCAAAACCGAAGAAATGGAAATAAGCGAATATTCCACCGATGACGAGGGCAAGCAACCCGAGTGCGGCTCGCACGAGTGTTCTCCCAAAAGAAAATGCTGAATTGCAGGCTAGTGTTCCTACATTCGTGTATTGACGGAAGGGAGCATCGGCGTCTCGCCGGCGCGCACCGGCGAGACGCCGATGCTCCCCGTCAATTCGGAGTTGACGAAACACTAGCACCGTCCCAGAACGAATTCAACTTCTTGCTTTGGGGTGCTGCGACCTTGCTGGGCAGGCAAATAGTGACGATTGTGTTAGCGCGTCGCTAATACAGATCGGTTCGAGGTTTTGTCCTTGAATCGAGCGAAGTTATCGCTATGCTGTATGTTCAGGAGAGCATTTCGGAGTATTCGCATACGACAACGAATCGTTCTTCGGTGGGGCTGCGCCTTCAGTCTGGGCGGATTTGCGGGCGCAACCGTTCACGCTGATGTATTGACATGGACGGGGGAATGTCAGACACGCGACTGGCATTGGTGCTGCCGAACCGACACGCCCGAAGGGCCCGTATTTCGACTCAATTGGAGTCGTACTGAAAGCTCGAATGGCTGCCCGCAATTTCCAGAGCCGGATGATGATACGCTGCTCCCAGCCGGCGCCGACGTAGTTCTAACCAACAGCGCGGAAATCCGTTCGCTGGTTACGGATTCTGCCAGTTCGTTTGAGCTGGCCGGCGGGGCGCTGGTGAATTCCGCGCTCTCGACAATATCCGGTGATTTTGTATGGAGCGGCGGTAGCCTCGGCGGTTTAGGTGAACTCGTGATCGAATCGCCCGTCGTGTTCAGCGGTACGTCAGCGAGAAATTTGTGGGACAAGACGCTGCGCATCGCCGATTCGTTCATTTGGGTCGCCGACGACGTGGCGCGAATTCAACTTGGCGTGAACGCGCGACTTTTGAACGCCGGAAGCATAATCGCCCTATCAAACGCACGAATCGCCGGACCAAGCGGCATGTTTCGCAACGAGGGTGAATTGCTGTTGTTCGGCGACGGGGCGTCGCGCCTGGAATCGCGAGTTGAGCAAGTCGGTTTGGTCGAGGTGGCCGTCGGCACGCTGATTGTTCAATCTCCGCTCACACAATGGGGCGGCTCGACGTATGTTCGCTCCGGCGCGCAGCTCAGCTTGAGCGGCGGAGCGACCGTACCGAACGAATCCGTCTTTGGAGGTCCGGGATTGGTGCGCATGAGCGATGGCGCGTTCGCATTCAGCGGCGACGCGACGTTCGATTCGCTCGAACTCACCGGGGCCGAAATGAATGGCGGAACGGTCACGATCAACGAGCGGCTCAACTGGATCAGCGGCTCATTGCGCGGTGCCGGGCAGACGTTGCTCGGCCCCGGAGCCACGACAGTCATATCCACCACCGGCACACATGTGATCGACCAACGCGGACTCGTCAATCAGGGTGTCATGCAGTTCAACAGCCCTGTGTCACCCGTGGCGCTGAACGGCAGCGGCACGCTGTCGAACGCCGGCACGATCGAAATCTCCAATGTGGGAACCGCCTTGCTTGGTACGATCCCGCCGCCCAACGCACCGCTTGTGAATCAGGGATTGATTCGGCGCGTCGGTCCGCCGGGAACGACCGTCATCGCCGCCGCCATTTCGAACAGCGGTGAAGTGCGTTCGGATTTCGGCGTGCTGGAATTGCAACGAGGCGGCACGAATGCAGGTTTGATCGGAGCCTCCGCCGGCGCAGAAGTGCGCCTGAATGGCGGAAACTGGTCATTTCTGGAGGGCGCGCGAATCGGCGGACCGGGCCCGACGACGTTGCAAACCGAGGTCACGCTGAATGGCGCGGTCGAATTTGAACGCGCCACGCATCAAAATGGGTCTATCGCCGGGAACGGTGCGTTGACGATCACTGGTCAGCTCGATTGGTTCGGTGGCGTCATCCGCGGCGACAGTGAAGTAACTGTCGCCGGCGGCGCTCGCATTGACTTCGGCCAGGCTACGGCCTCGTTGCAGCGTCGTCGCCTGGTCAATCACGGCACGCTCAATTTCCCGGGTGCCGGAAGTCTGAGCCTGAGCGACAACGCCATGATCGAAAATTACGGCCTGATGAGTTTCGCATCGCAAGCATATTCGGTGGTCTCGAGCGGGCAATCAATTCGTCTGCAAAACCACGGCCGAATCACCGCGATTCGAACCGGTGCGCCAGTCATCGGTGAGTTGCAAATCCCCGTGATCAGCGACGGAGAAATCGAAGCCGTCGGAGACGGGGTGGCGCTGAATTTCCGCCGGGGCTTGGAGCAAAATGGCGGCATGACCCGATTGGATCGCGCTTCGATGATCGCGTCGCCTTACACGCTTAACGACGGCGAGTTGCTGGGCGCGGGTACGGTTCGAGGAGAAGTCACGCAGTTTGGCGGGGTCATTCGACCGGGTCTGCCGATCGGAGCGCTGAATTTTACGAGCCGCTATATGCAGAACGACGGGACGCTGGAGATCGACGTTGCCGGCGTTGCGCCCGCGCAGTACGACTCAATTACCGTAATATCCTGCGAACTGCTCGGATCGCTCGCAGTTCATTTCGCGCCGGCGTATCAACCGCGCGTCGCCGATGCGTTTACCATCATCACCGCCGCCCAGAACATTACCGGGCAGTTTACGACCATCAGCGCTCCACCGGCCGTGGTCTTGCGCGTGGATTATGTCATTCGTCAGCAGCAGCGCCGCGTGGTTGTGACAATCGAACGCCTGATCGGCGACGTGAATTGTGACGGGACGATCAATAATTTTGACATCGACGCATTTGTGCTCGCATTGAGCGATCCGACTTTGTTCACCACGATTTACCCGGATTGCCAAATCGACAGCGCCGATGTGAATCGCGATGGCGCGGTGAATAACTTCGACATCGAACCGTTCGTCGAATGCGTCGCCGGCGGCGCTTGCTTGTAACCATCGAAACCGACACCGGTCCGGCCGGCTCGGATTAGCGCGCGAACAGGCGAAACTGGCCGGTCAACAAACAGCGGGCGTTGGTTCGCTTTGCAGCGGCCAACGCCCGCGTGCCCGAGGTTGGGCGGAGGAACTTTCTCTCAAGCTGTGAATAGCGGGCCTTACGGGCAACTGCCGTTCACGAGACAGATCACGAAGGTGTCGATGTCAAAATTGTTGACCGCCGCATCGCCGTTGACGTCGGATTGTGACAACGGGCAATTCGGAAACGCGGCGGCGTAACCCACCGGATCAGTCAGTGCGAGCACAAATGCGTCGATGTCAAAATTATTGATCGTCCCGTCACAGTTCGGATCGCCGATGCCGGGCGCGACACGAATGCGATGCACCATGCCTGTGGTCGCGCCAAACCCGGTTACATCCTGATCCAATACGTACAACTCGCCGTTGACGTCTTCGCCAAACGCCGAAACGTACCGACCGAAGCGCGTGCCCAGCTCCGCGCCTTGCCGGATAATGAACTCATGTTTCTGCCACACCCCGGGCGATGTTTCTTCCAGCCGGAACAGACTGCCGTCGGGCGTGCCGAACGAAAGGCTCCAATCGCCGAAAATATATTGACCAAATAATTCAGGCTCGTCTGTGCCGCGGTATACATAGCCGCCGGTGGCCGAGATGCCCTCCGTGTGGGGGTACTCATGAATGGGATCGATCAGCGTGCTGCCATCAGCGCCAACGCCTGGGCATGACGCTGGCGGTGTTGTGGGGTTGTTCGGGTCGAAGCAATGCAATCCTTCGCGGATTCGCCAGCCGTAGTTTCCGCCCGCGACAATGATGTCCACTTCTTCGAAGAGATTTTGCCCGACATCCGCGCAGAAAAGCTGATTCGTTCCGCCGCGATCAAACGAGCAGCGCCACGGATTGCGCACGCCATACGCCCAGATTTCAGGCCGAAAATCGGTATTCACAAACGGATTGTCTGTTGGAATCTGATACTCCGCGCCAGCGCCGTCCGCATCCGGAATGATCCGCAGGATCTTTCCCAGCAGCGTGTTGTGCGTCTGCGCGTTTCCGTGAGCGGGCTCATGGCCGTAAATGCCGTCGTTCGCGCCGCCGCCGTCGCCGATGGAGATGTATAGATAGCCGTCAGGCCCGAATTTAAGCTGACCGCCGTTGTGGTTGAATTGCGGCTTACGGTATTCAAGAATGATGCGCTCGCTGTTCGGGTCAGCGACGTTCGGATCGCTCGCCGAGACCTGGTACTCAGCAATCACGCTGCGGCAATTATCATTAAATGCCTTCAGTTCATCGATAAAGCCCGAATGCGTGTTTCCCGAAGGGCTCGCGCCGCCGACGATGCGCAGCCGCTTAATGCCGAATCGCCCCTGGTCAACCGTGATGAAGTTTGCCGGATCGCCCATCGTTGTCGCCACGCGGCTTTGAATCGCGCCGCCGCGCGGAATGCCGCCGGCGTCGATGGCTTGAACCGTGGAAGGGTTGTCGCCTGAGCGATGGACGAAAAACAACGTCACATACGAGACCGGGTTTTCGAATTCGATGAACGCAGTTTGGCCGGGTGAGACGCGATAGGCGTTCGGCCCGGTGGCTGTCAAAATCGGATCGCCCGGATTGCCGACCGTGCCAACAGTGAAGTGCGTGCCGTTGTACGTGAAGTCAGCGTTGTTCAGCGGCATATCGGCTTCATCAAACGTAAACGCATGATCGGCCGGTGTGGGGGCACTGTAAAACACAAAAAATCGACCGTTCGCGGCATAGTTCGGATGGAACGCGATATCCAGCAGACCGCGCTCATCGAATCCGGCCCGCGCCGGCACGAGCTTTGACGCGATGTTCACAAAAGGCGTGGGCAGCAGCGTCCCGTTTTCCACGATCCGCACCTGCCCGCGCTGCTCGACGATGAACAAACGCTCATCGCCCGCGTGCGCCATTGCGATGGGCGCCTCCAATCCGCTGGCGACAGGTTCCAGGTTGACGGCGTCTTGCGCCTTCGACGCACTGATCAACGCGCAGCAACTGACAAAACCAAGAATCCTCATGCGCTTCATGTTCCACTCCGGTGGTTTCATAGGCCCGCAAACTACGATAAGCGGCCCGTAGCAGTGAAAAATCGGCGCGCAGCACGAGCGGTACGCCCGGCAGGGTCGGAATAGCGCATCCAGTTCCGCGAGAAGGACGTGGCGGATTTGCAATGCCGGCTCTCACCAACAGCCGGCCATCACCCTTCGGCCAATAACCAAAATCGCTCGACCGCGGTCGTTATTCCCCAAGACCCGACTTCTGTGAAAAAAATCGCGTGATCCCCCTGGCGGCCGTGAATGCGCTGGACCAGGCCCATTGAAAATTGAACCCCCCGAGCCGGCCGTCGACGTCCAGAATCTCCCCGACGAAGAACAATCCCGGTCGAATTCGCGATTGCAGCGTGCCGGGGTCTATCTCGCTAAGCGGCACGCCGCCCGCGGTCACCTCGGCGTAGGCGTAACCGCGGCTGTCGCGGATTGGCAAGCCCCATTGTGTGAGTTGCCGGGCCAGTCTGCGGCGCCGGTCGCGCGCGAGATTTCCGATTTGCGTATTCGGGGCCACGCCGCAGCTGGTAAGCAGCGCTTCGGAGAGCCGCGCCGGCAGGGTTTCGCCGAGCAGGGCGTCCATGCGGCGTCGCGGGTTTTTTGCAGCGAATTCAATCCAGCGGCGTTCCAGCGACGCGCCGTCCAGCGGCGGAAAGAAATTGGCGTGTATGACAACATGCTTACCCTGCAATCGCGCACGTGACCAGTGTCGCGAAATATTCAGCACGACCGGACCGCTGATTCCGAAATGCGTCCACAGCATCATGCCGCGTATGCTCAGTGGCTTTTCGCCAGTAATGGTAATCGTCAGTTCTGTATCGCAGGCAATGCCGGACAGGGCGGTGTGAAACGCGCCGTCCAGCAGCAAAGGCGCTAATCCGGCGCATGTCGGGGAGATCGAGTGGCCGAGCGATTTTGCCAATAAATAGCCCCCGCCGTCGCTGCCGGTCTTTGGCAGGGACAGTCCTCCGGTCGCCAGTACGGCCACGTGCGCCGAAATTGTTTCGTTTGCGATTTGCAGATGGAACGCGCCGGCGCGCTCGGCCTGGCCCGATTCGCTGCGCTCGCTCTCCCACATGATCGCTGTCACGCGCCGTCCGCAGCGAATTTGCACGTTCAGTTGCGTCGCCGCGCGGATCAGCGCATCGACGACCGTGCGGGCTTTGTTTGAGTTCGGAAACAACTTGCCGTGTTCTTCTTCGTGCAGTTCGACGCCGATCTCTTGAAAAAAACGAACCGTCTCCGCGACAGGCAGAAAAGACAGCACACGCCGAATCACGTTGCTGCTTCCTCCCCAATAGTCCGCGGCGACCACGATCTTGTTCGTGACATTGCACCGCCCGCCCCCTGAGACCAGAATTTTCGCTCCAAGTTTCGCTGCGCCGTCGAAGATCGCGATCCGCAAATTTGACGCGGCCTGCGCCGAGAAAATCGCCGTTGCGAGACCAGCCGCGCCGCCGCCGATGATCGCCACGTCGAGTTCGCGCGGGGACTGCCCGTTCATGCCGGGCTACTCTGCGCTCGCGGATGCCGCGCCGGTTGTCGTGTGCTCAAGCCAGGTATGCGCATCGGCCAGCACTGACTCCGGATATCTCTCGCGGGCCAATACGCGCAGGGCGTTACGCGTCGTGGCCGGGCCGGAGCGCAGTTGATAGTCGAACGTCATGCCTTCCGGACCGATCTCCTCGCGGAAATGAAAGTTGTGAGCTGTTTGGCCATCGGCCAGCAGCGTCAGAGCGCGGTCGTGCGTCGCAACCAGGAACAACTGCTCAGAGGCAATCAGGCGTTTCGTAATCGCAACCCCCGCCGCAGTTTGTTCCTGCGAATTGGTCCCGCGAAACGGCTCATCAATCAGGCCCAAAAGCGGATGCGCGCTACGCTCGGCACAGATCATTCGCCGGACATGCCGCACCTCGGCCAAAAAATAGCTCTCACCATCCGCAAGGCTGTCACTCGCGCGCAAATCCGTGAGCAGCCGCACGGGACGCCAGGCCATATTTTCGGCGCAGACTGCGCTGCCACACTGCGCGAGCAATACGTTCACGCCGATCATCCGAAGAAATGTGCTTTTGCCGGCCATGTTCGAGCCCGTGATGATCCAAACCCGCGCGGCCGCATCGAGCCCGACGTCGTTCGCCACAACCCGCGGCCCCGCGATCAGCGGATGCCGCCCGCGCAATATCTGGAGACGCAATTCCGGAGCTACCGTCGGCCACGACGTTTGCGGCTGCTCGGCGGCGAACGATGCCAGGCTGAGCAGCGCTTCGAGTTCGGCGATCGCCGCGGCGGCGCTGAGCAGTGCATCGCGGCGCTGCACAATGCAGGCTTCGAGGTTACGCGCATAGTGCAATTCGTAATAAAACGTCAGCGACATCAGCTTGACGAACAGACCGCCGCTCTCGGCCCAGCCGACCAGTTGGCGCAGCCGATCCACGCCCCCCGGAATCGTGACATCCGCAAATCGCCCGCGCAGCGCATCCAGCAGCGGCGACGCCGGAATTTGCTCCGCCGCGCACCGCGCCACGCACGCAAATCCACGCGCCGGCCAAGCCGTTTCTGAAAAGAGTGCGATTTGCCGCCGCGCATGCGCCGTCGCGCGGCCGGTGATCGCGCCATTGACCAGCCATACAACCACGGCGATCGAAAACCAACTCGCGCTAAACGTCATCGACTGCACGATCGCAAAGACGATCGCCAGCGTGGACACGATCGAGCCGAACATCAATAGCGCACGCGGCGGCGGATGTGGCATCGCCTCAAACGCGCCAATCGCCGCGATCAACTTCGCGAATCGTTGATCCTCTCGACGCAATTCGGCGCACGCACCCAGAAGACTCAGTCGCGCGGGCGTGTATTCCGAAAGGCGCCGCACGGCCTCCTGCCGCAATAAAATGTCCGCGCCGTCCAGCAGCGGATTGCCCAGTATTGAGGCCAAAGCACGTTCACCGGCGGCCGTCGAGCAGCGATTCAAAATCCCGAACAATCCAACGGGCTCGGCGAATACATCGAGGTCGTCAAGCTCCTGCTGCGTAAGCCGCCATTGCGCCGGGACGCCGGTCGCTCCCGCCAGGCTCTCATCCGACTGCGCATCAAATCCTGCCTGCGAAGGCCCCGCGCCCCCGCGGACTCGCACCACCGCGCCGCCGTTGCGCTGCGCCGCTTCATCGCACACCGTCAGAACACGCGTGAGCGAATCACATCGCGCTTTGATTTTCATGTGCGCGCGGATCGATGCGACGAAGACGCCCGTGCCGAGCAGCGCCGCCGCGATTCCCGCCGCTGGATAGGAGTACAGCAGTGTGCAAACGACAATCACCGCGACGAACGCCACCAAGCGCATCAGTGACGCGCGCGATTCCTGTCTGGCGCAAGCGTCATGTTCAGCCGCAATCTGCGCACGAAACCGCGCGAACTCGCCATCCGCGCGCCCTGAAATGTCGATCATCGTGTTCAACCCCGCTCTCCGCATCAGATCAGCGCCACGCCTTCGGATGCCGTCAGCGCCGCAAACCACCCACAGAGCGAGCGCGTCAACGGACCCATCGCGCCATCGCCGATCGTGCGCCCGTCGACACGAATCACCGCCGCGATCTCGCCCATCGTCCCGGTGCAGAAGACCTCGTCCGCGGCGTAGATTTCGCTCAGCGAAATATCGCGCTCCTGAATACGAAGATCGTGCCGATGAAACAGGTCAATAACGGTCGCCCGCGTGATCCCCTGCGGACAGGCGTGCGCCAACGGCGTGTGCGCTCGCCCGTCGCGAAACAAAAAAATGTTCGTCGCATTCGTTTCGGCCACGAATCCCCGCGAATCCAGCATCAGCGCGTCATTCGCGCCGGCATTGTTGGCCTCGATTTTCGCAAGAATCGACTGAAGCAGATTGCAATGGTGAATCTTCGGGTCAAGGTTGTCCGGCGCGAAGCGCCGCACGCTCGACGTGACCAGCGCGATGCCGCGCTGGTCGTAAACCGGCGGCTTGTGCTCGGCCAGAATAATCAGCGTCGGACCGAACGTGTTGAGCCGAGGGTCCATGCCACTTGTGTATTTCACGCCGCGCGTCAGCGTCAAACGGATATGCACGGCGTCGTTCATGCTGTTCGCTTCGAGTGTGCGGCGAAGCTGCTCGACGATTTCGTCTTCCGTCGGAATCTGCGCGAAAGCCAGCGCTCGCGCTCCGTCCCGCAGCCGAGCGAGATGCTCGCGCAGCTTGAAAATGCGCCCATTGTACAGCCTCAAACCTTCCCATACCGCGTCGCCCCCCTGAACGGCCGAATCAAACGGGCTGATGCCGGCCTGATCGCGATGAATCAACCGTCCATTAATATTCACGATCAAATCGCGGTTCCGCGCGTCAAATTGCTGGAGCATTGCGACATTGGACGGCCGATTGCGTCACGGGTCAACGCGGACGCCGGCTGTTGCAACGTGTTCGCGGCGGATAATTGAGGAATCGCGGATGCGCGAACCGTTTTTCGCACCTCGGCTCGCGACCCCACTTACGCGCGCGTACGCCCGGTCCCGTTTATGCACCGGTATAATCGCGGATCGAAAGGAGTGCGCTATGCTTAAGCTGCCGTTGATTTCCGAGATTCGGCTCAGCGAAGCAACGCGCGCGCTCCTGCACGACGTCGACGAAACAGCGCGCCAGATAAACGAATTGCGACCGCTCACCAAGGAGGTCGTTCAGGGCATCCTCAAAGAAATGCTTGATGAGCGCGTTTATTGCAGCAACGCTATTGAGGGCAGCACGCTGACGTTGCGAGAGACCAGCGCCATTTTGAAGACCGGTTACTTTGCCGGCGTCAAGAAACGTCGGGAAGCCACAGAAGTCATTAACTTAGGTCAAGCAATCGAGCGCGCTCAG
>JAEUIR010000138.1 GCA_016795025.1 Phycisphaerales bacterium | reverse complement strand
ACCTGCTTGCGCCACTTCCAGATGTCCATCTCTTTGGTGATACCGCGCTTCAGGCTAATGTCCTGCCATTTCATGCGTCCGGGAATCTTCTGGACGATTTCACGCCCTTTGGTATCGACGATTTTGTGTTCGATGATTTCGTGTTTCAAATCACCGTGCCGGATTACGGCGACGCCATGATCGCGCCGACGCTGATGACCGAAGGCGGCGCGCGGCACGAAAATAGCGCGCTGGAGTGGCTCGGCCGCCCGAACGCGCTGAATCGCACGAGCGTCACCGGCGAAGTGAACGCCGACTCCGAAGCGACCAGCGGCGATCCGCGCGTGGATGCCGACGGCGTGGACAATCGTGAGTTCTTCCACGATCGTGACGGCCGCGACGATGGCCTGGTGTTCTTCCCGCTCACGTATGAGCAATCAACCAATACCGGAAAAGTGCAGTTCTCGATCGGCGTCGCGGACAAGGGCGATCAGCGCTATATCCCGCAGGCCGGCGAAGCGAATCCAAATCCTGATCGAAGCCTCTTCTTCAATCTCTGGATCGACTGGGATACGAACGGCGTCTGGGACGAAGGCGTCGAGCACGTGCTGGACGGCGTGCAAATCCAGCCGCGAAACGCCGCGACCTGGAATGTCATCAACTCCGGGGCATCTGGCGCGATCGTGACGTGCATCTCAACTTCGGCGGATCGCAATTACGCCACATTCGAATGCACCAACCTGCCCACGGGATTCATCGGCTGCGGCACGATCCTGGCCCGCGCGCGGTTGGACTACGGCGAAAACGTTGGTCGCAACGATCCGCGGCCGCTGTTTCGATCATTGCCGTCGTTGCGAAATCCCGCGGCAGCTGTCGGCAGCGATGATCCCGGAGCGGGGCGCGGCCGGGTGGCCGGCGCGGCGCGCTATGGCGAGGTGGAGGACTTTTTCATCGGGTCTGATTTCGGCGACGCACCGGACGATGGTTTCGGCAATTTCCCCACATTGAGCATGACGGGCGGCGGGCGTCATCTTGATTTCCATCAGGAGTGGCTGGGCGTTTGCTGCCTGCCGCTGGCGACGCGCGAGATCGACGCCGATGACGACAATTTCGTATGCGACGGCGCCGGTGCGGGCACCGATCAGGACGGCGACGGCAATCTGCGTCCTGAGGACACCGACCGTCTCGACGACGGCGTGCAGATCACGCCATGCGGGCCGTGCGGGCCGGCGTTCTCGATCGACGTGACTGTCACGTCGTCGATCAGCGCGCGCGGCGGCATTCTGGAGCAACCCGGCGGCAGCGTGGCGTTCCCCGAGGATGACGCGGACACGTTGCCGCGGTACGACTCTGAATTCGACAACCGGCTTTTGTACCTAACCGCCTGGGCGGATTGGAACGGCAACCACAATTGGGACGATGTCGGCGAGAAGATCATTGACGAAGCGATTTACCCGATGACATTCGGCGCGAACGGAGCATATACGCTTGGCGAGCCGTTTACCGACTCGAACCAGAACGGCGTTTGGGATCCGGGCGAGGCGTATGTTGATCTCTTCGGCATCGACACGGAAACGTTCAATCACATCGTGTTTCCGGCCGTTGCCGGCACCGATATCCCTCAGAAGTTGTGGTTCCGCTTCCGGCTGAATTATGGCGAGCCGGAGAGCGCGGCCGATCTCGGCGTGCGCGATTGCGACGAAGACGGGCGCTTCGTGGACGGTCCGCGCGGCGGCGCGCTGTTCGGCGAAATCGAGGACTATGTCATCATCACTGACGACACGTGCTGGTTCCCGCGCTATGTGTCCGAAGGCGATCATGATTTCGACACGAGCGACTACCACGCGGACGGTCCGGTGGGGCCGTGCGGCGGAAACGGACCGGACATCTGGTTCGCGTATACGCCGACTTGCACGGGCGTCGCGACGGCACACACGTGTAACGTCACCAACTACGACACGGTGATTGATGTATACGACGGAGTCGGTTGGCCGGCGCCGAATTACATCGACTGCAACGACGACGGCCCGGGCTTCTGCACGCCGCAGTCGTCAATTACGTTTGCCGTGGTCGCGGGCGAGACCTACTCGATTCGCGTGGCCGGCAAGAACGGAATCGATCGCGGGCCTGGGCTGTTGAAAATCCACTGCAAATCGAGCGGTCCGGTTCTTTATGTGAACCAGGCGGTGATCGGCGGAAATCAGAGCGGATCGGATTGGGCCAACGCCGTACCGACGTTCACGCGGGCGCTCGAACTCGCGGGACTGAGCTATGATCCGAATGACCCTAACCAGGTTCTCAACGTGGCGGAAATCTGGGTTGCCCAGGGCGTTTACAAGCCGACGACCGACGGCAACCGCTCGAAGCGATTCAATCTGGTCAGCGGCGTTCGCCACCTGGGCGGCTTTGGCGGCACGGAAGTCAACAGCAATCAGCGTAATCCGCTTGGAAATCCAACCATACTCAGCGGCGATTTGCTGGGCGACGATGCACCGTGCGCGAACAATGCCGACAACAGCTATCACGTTGTCTGGAGTAGCGGAAGCAGCGCCGAAACCTATCTGGACGGCTTCCATATCACCGGCGGAAACGCGACCGGCGATCCGCCGTTTGATGTCAACGGCGGCGGTATGTATATCGAGATCGGCACGCCGCGCATTCGAAACTGTCTGTTCTCCAACAATTCCGCGAATCGCGCCGGCGGCGGAATCTACATCAACGAACAAGCTTATCCGGTCATTTCGTATAGCCTGATTTTCGAGAACTGCGTTCCGGGAAATTGCGGCAATTGCGGTGGCGGCGGAATCTACACCGAAGGCGGCTCGTATCCGTACATCACGAATTGCGCGATATTCGACAATACGGCTCCGGCCAGCAACGGCGGCGGCGTGTTCTTCCGGCAGGGCCCCGACATTGTCGGCGCCGTGCTGCATAATTCGTTGATCTACCAGAATGAGGCCAATGCCGGCGGCGGCATTTGCATCGCGCTGCACCATGGCGCGAAAGTCCTGAATTGCACTGTCGCGCAGAACAGCGCGGCGCAGTTCGGCGGCGGCATGTTCGTGTTCCGTTGCGATCCCTATACCGCAAACAACATATTCTGGTACGACACCGCTCCTCTCGGCGCGGAATGGGCGATTCCGTTCTGTCCGTCAAACCCGGACATCCAGAACAGCAACATTCAGGGCGGAGTCGCGGCGATGCACCTCGGCGCAGCCGTTCCGGCCGGCAACTGCAATCCCAACATCATTGGGGTTCTGCAAGTGGCCAACCCGCTGCTGGCGATTGACCTCGACTTGATCCCCGGCTCGCCCTGCATTGACGCAGGCGCGAATGCGGGATTGCCCGGAATTGACCCCGCCGATCTCGACGGCGATGGCAACGTCCTTGAGCAGACGCCGTATGATTTCAAGCTTCGCGACAGGGTAATCAACAACACGGTGGACATCGGCGCGCACGAAGTGCCGGACAACACGAATCCCTTCGGAGCCTGCTGTTACGCCGACGGTTCGTGCGAATTGACCACGCAGAACGGCTGTACGGGGATATGGATGGGGGCAGGAACGCCCTGCGATCCAAACCCGTGCCCGCAGCCGCCGCCGGGCGCGTGCTGTCTGCCCAATCAAACGTGCATTGTCACCACCGCACAGCAATGCGCGCTGCTGGGCGGCGTTTTCATCGGTCCCGGCACGATCTGCACGCCGAGCCCGTGTATCGGCGCGTGTTGCCACAGCGACGGCAGTTGCACTGTCACTTCGTTGTCCGCCTGCGCCGCGCAGTCCGGTTCGTTCCAGGGCGTCGGCACGAGTTGCACGCCGAATCCGTGCTCGCAACCGAGCAGCGGTGCGTGCT
Organism: Phycisphaerales bacterium; assembly: GCA_016795025.1. Taxonomy (GTDB): domain Bacteria; phylum Planctomycetota; class Phycisphaerae; order UBA1845; family Fen-1342; genus JAEUIR01. Next base: position 6,903 of record JAEUIR010000138.1, on the reverse strand, counting down.
GCTTCGACGGCGACATTTGCCTGTTGCTCACCCCCGTGGAATGCGCGAACTCAGATGGAACGTTCCTCGGATTCGGTGCAAGCTGCGATCCGAATCCGTGCGTGTCCGCGCCGTGCGATAGCGGCGATCGCGCGGACTCAAATTGCGACGGGCTGGTGAACAACTTCGACATCGATTGCTTTGTGTCGGCCATCGTCGGCGGCTTGACGGAATGGCAATCGCTGGGCTGCGAATCCGGCGCTTGCGACTTCCTCTGCGTCAACGACGTGAACGGCGATCTTGCGGTGAATAACTTCGACATCGATCCGTTCGTTACGGGCATCGTCAATGGCGGCTGCCCATAGCGGCGCACGCGTTCGCGTACATAGGCATTGAACCACCGCGGCGGGGGGGGGCGGGGCCCCCCCCCCCCCCCCCCCCGCGCCACAAGGGGGGCCCCGGGTGCGGCGACCTTGGTCTTGCACCCCCGGGGGCGGCGGGGCGGGCCCCCCCGGCCCCCGCCGCCGCGGAACTCTAGTCTGGCCGAGGCCGCGCTGGAAAGCCCGGCGCGGATCGAATAAATTGATCGTCACGATGCCCGCGTGGAGATATTCGGGCGTCGGCCGGCCCGATTGCGCCTGGTCACGGTTGCCGGGCCGTTGAGATTTCGTCAAATCTTTTCGTCGCCGCGGCGCCCTAAGCCGATCGGCGGCTGTTGGGAGTTGGTCGTTGAACATTCGAACGGAAATCAAGACGGTTGCTGTCTTCGGGGCGGGAACGATGGGCAGCGGAATCGCGCAAGTATTCGCGCAGGCGGGCCGTACAGTGCTCATGCACGATGCGCTGCCCGGCGCGGTGGACCGGGCGCTCGCAAATATCAGCAAATCGCTCAATAAGTTCGTGGAAAAAGGGAAGATGACCAAGGACGCCGCTGCCGCAACCGCGGCGCGGCTGCGGCCGTCGTCAGTGGGCGACGCGAAAAGCGCGGACCTCGTCGTCGAGGCGATTATCGAGGATTCGCGCGTGAAGCGCGATTTGTTCGGCCAGTTAAACGCGATCGTCGCGCCTGATGTGATTTTCGCGAGCAATACGAGCAGTATTTCGATAAACGAGCTTGCCGCCGGCAGCGGACGGCCGACACAGTTCATCGGCATGCACTTTTTCAATCCGGTGCCGCTGATGGCGCTGGTCGAGGTTGTCGTCGCGATGTCCACAGCCGAGCCGGTTGTTGCAACGATCACCGATCTTTCCAAGCAACTCGGCAAAACGCCGCTGCGTGTGAAGGACTGGCCGGGGTTCGTGAGCAATCGCGTTCTAATGCCGCTGATCAATGAGGCGATCGCGGCACACAGCGACGGCATCGCCGATGCGGAAACGATCGACAAGGTGATGCAACTCGGCTGCGCGCACACGATGGGGCCGCTCGCCACGGCGGATCTGATCGGGCTGGATGTTTGCCAGCTAATCATGGAAGTTCTGCATCGCGACCTGGGCGAGGATCGCTATCGGCCGCACCCGCTCTTGCGCCAGATGGTGCGCGCGGGCCGGTTGGGCAGAAAATCAGGGAAGGGATTTTATGACTACAGCAAGTAACGACCGGTCGCACACGCGAGTCGAGCTGGCCCGCTCCGGCATTGTTGCGACGATGCGATTCGTCAGCGACGGCCCCGTAAACATCTTGTCGTCGTCGACGCTTGGCGAACTCGGCAAGCACGTCGAGCATCTCGCCGAGGATCCGCATGTTCGCTTCGTCGTGTTTCGCGGCGTCGGAAAGACATTTATCGCCGGGGCTGACATCGCCGAAATGTCGCGTTTCGACGAAACGCGGGGCGAGTCGTACAGCCGGCACGGCCATACGGTGTTCGACGCGATCGAAGCGTTGCCGCACGTAACGATTGCGGCCATCAACGGGCACGCGCTCGGCGGAGGTTGCGAACTGGCGCTGGCGTGCGATTTTCGATTAATGGCGCGCGGCGGCAAAATCGGACAGCCGGAGAGCCGGCTCGGATTGATCCCCGGCTGGGGCGGGACCGTTCGGTTGCCGCGGCTGATCGGCCCGGCGAAGGCGCGGAAGCTGATGTTCGGCGGCGAGGCGATTTCCGCAGACGATGCGCTGGCGCTGGGGGTGGTCGACGAAGTCGCGCCGGGCGTTGAAGAGCTTGACGCCGCGGTGAGCAAATGGGTTGAGCAGCTTCGTCCCGGCTCGCCGGCGGCGATTCATCGAATTAAGCGCGCCATGGGGGCGAGCGACGAGAAGACGCAGTTCAGCCTGTGCTTCTCATGCTCCGACGCGCGCGAAGGCATCAAGGCGTTCCTTGAAAAGCGCGCCCCGAATTGGACGCAGTGAACGGCGGCATGGGCAAGCGTTCGAGGCATCCGGACTGGATGTATCACAGGCGCCACTGAGACTCGTGCAAGTCAGCGCGGGAGTTTCTCGCGCGGCATTCGCTGACGCCGTTGGAAATGTGCGACGCGGAAATCGTGCGGTTCGACAGGGCGGCCGTGACGCAGTTGCTCACGAACATCGAGCGCATCATTGCGACGCGCGGTCCGGCGGTCCGCGATCTCACCATTCAGCCAGCGTCGATCGTCGACGCGCTGAAGCTGTTAATCGGACCGACCGGCAACCTGCGCGCCCCCGCGCTGCGCATCGGTCGCACGCTTGTCGTGGGTTTCTCTGATCCGCTTTACGACGAACATGTTGCGAAACGCAAGGCGCGTCGTAGCGTGGGTGTTTGATCGCTGGGTTGTGCCTGATGTCCGGCCAAACAGTCTTTGGAATGTCCCGATCACGATCGGCGCTAAATCGCAGTCCTACCGCGCGGCGGCGGGAGCCGGATCAGACGGACCACTCGCGATGGCCGATGTCGCCGCGGCCGCATGCGTGGCCTTGACCGTTTTCGGTTGTATCACCGTCTTGGGCTCTTCAACATAAAACTCCGGCACAATCGACTTGATGTGGCGGCGGAGTTCTTCGCGCGTGAACTGGTTCGCGCGCGACAGCGTGTCGATGACCCACCCGTTCAGCCCATCCCAATCCACCGGCCGGTTGCGCCAGATGCCGATCTTCGGATGCGCGGTTTGGGAGATATCCTCGCCTTCGGTCGAGAGCTCCTCATAGAGCTTTTCGCCGGGACGAATGCCGCTGAATGTGATCTCGATGTCCTCGCCGGGCTTCAGCCCGCTCAGCGTGATCAGATCGCGCGCGAGATCGACGATCTTCACCGGTTCACCCATGTCCAGCACGAAGATTTCGCCGCCCTTGCCCATCGACGCAGCCTGCAGCACGAGTTGTGCGGCCTCAGGGATGGTCATGAAGAAGCGCACCATGTCAGGGTGTGTGACCGTCACGGGGCCGCCGCGGGCGATCTGCTGCTTGAAAATCGGTACAACGGAGCCGCTGCTGCCCAGCACGTTGCCGAAGCGAACCGTCACAAAATGGGTCTGCGATCGATCGTTCAGGCCTTGAATATACATCTCGGCGATGCGCTTGCTGGCGCCCATGATGCTCGTGGGGTTTACCGCTTTGTCGGTCGAGATCATCACGAATTTTTCGCAGCCGTGCCGGGCGGCGGCGTCGGAGATGATCTGCGTGCCGCGAACGTTGTTCTTGATGGCCTCGCCCGGGTTGTACTCCATCATCGGCACGTGCTTGTGCGCCGCAGCATGAAACACCGCCGACGGCCGCTCGCGCGAGAAGAGCGAATTCATGCGGCCTTCGTCGGCGATGTCGGCGATCAGTGGGACGAAATCCAGCCCGGGAAACAGGCCGCGAAGCTCGCGCTCGACTTCGAAGAGAAAATTCTCGCTCTTTTCGACCAACAGCATTCGTTTCGGCCCGAAGCGCGCGACCTGGCGGCACATTTCCGAGCCGATGGAGCCGCCTGCGCCCGTCACCATGACGGTGCGGTCTTTCAGAAACGCGCCGATCACGTCTTCGTCGAGCTTCACGGGCGCGCGGCCGAGCAGATCGTTGATGTCGACATCGCGAATTTGCGAGACGGTCGCCTTGCCGGCGATGAGGTCGGCCATCGCCGGCAGCGTCTTGAAGCGAAGATTCGTGTCTTTGCACAACTCGACGACTCGCCGAACCTGCTGACGCGATGCGGACGGCATGGCGATCAGGATTTCGTCGACCTTGTGTTCCGCGCAGATTTCTTTGACGTCCGCAATCGCTCCCAGCACTTCAATCCCGTGAATTCGCGCGCCGAGCTTGGCGGGGTCGTCGTCGAGAAAACCAACGATTCGATATTGCAATACCGGCATGCGCAGGATTTCGCGGACGGCGTTTTCCGCCGCATTCCCCGCGCCCAATATCAACAGCAGTGGAGCCGCGCCGTCCGCGACGGGGCGCACTTCTTCGTGATACAGCCGAACCGCGATGCGCGCGCCGCACACCAACGCGACCGTACCGGCCAGATCGAGTAGGAACACTGAGTCGGGGAAATCCTCACCCGCGAATGGATCGATCGGAACGCCGAATGTCGGGGCAATGGCCAACCCGTAGTAGAGCACCATCACCAGGACAGAGCTCCACCACGCGGCGGTCGAAACGCTGAACACATCGCGAAGCCCGACGTATCTCCACCAGCCGCGATGCTGACCGGATATGACGAACACCATGATCTTTACGATCACGACGATAGGCAGCAACGGCAGAAAAAACTCAGAAAGCCAGCGATCAATGTTTTTGAAGTTATACGCCAGACAGAACGCCAGAAACCACGACACAACGAAAAGCAGCGTGTGGGTGGCCACGCTGATCACCATGCGGTTTCCGCGGGCCCATCCGCGCCAGACGGCCGAGCCTTCGATTTCCGGCGCTTGCATTCCAATCCCTTGTTGTTGACCGCGATTGTGCTTTACGGCCATCGTGCCGCCTCAGCGTTATCGGCCGACGACGGAGATCGCTCAATTTGACGCTGCAAAATTCCTATTGCTCAAGCGCGGGCTCAATCGCCCCGCGCAAGATTCGCATGTTTTGCTCGACAGTCGTGCCCGAGGATAGTTCCGTGATTTTGGCTAGCGCCTGCTTGGCCCGCGGCGCGTCATTCAGCGCCCACGAGCAATAAGCTTCAATCGCGAACGCTTCCGCGACGTTCTGATTCATCTGGCCGACCTGACGATAGCGGCGCATCTGGTTTCTGAACGCGTCCGGGTCGCCGAAATACACGCTGATATCGGGTCGATCGACGAAATAGCGGGGATACCGCTGGCACAGATCAATTAGATTGCGAATGGCGACGAAACTCTGTTCGCGGTCGAGCGCCGCGTGGAATAACAAGCACGAAGCGACCCAGTCGTTGCGATCCTGAATGCGCACGGTTTCAAATGTGCTCATCGCTCGCGCCAGCTTCGCCGCTTTTTCGATGGCGTCACCGCGCGTGACGGTGCCCGCTTTGAAATACGCGATGCCGGCCTGAAGATGCTCACGCACGCGCGATGCGATCTCTTCCTGCATCGCCAGCGCTATGTCTTTCGACGGTGCCGGTGCATTCGACGTGCCTGTCAGAGCGGCATCGAGCGTGGGATCGCTCATGCCGAAGAAAGCTCGAAACGAATTGTCCGATGGCGGCTCCAGCGTGCCGAACATCGCGGTGGGCACAGGCGGGCCGGTATAACCCCATCCGCCTTCGGGCGTGTAAAAGTTGGTGGACCACGACAATCCGCTGATGGCTGCCATCGTATTGGCCGTCGCGTCGTTGTACCGCAGATAGGAGGTGCCGGGCGTCATCGTACGGACCCCGACTGATTGACTGGGGCCGAGTAGCGCAAATGGCTCGCGCGTGATTGGGCCTGTGATGCGGGCATCGTCGGACATCGACGCGAGCCCCCCGCGTTGAAAACGCGATGTGGGCGTGCCCAGGCGCGAACTGAGGTCGCTGATCGCCCGCTGCCGTTGCATACTGTCGAGCCCCCCCGTGCGCGTGTACACCCCTCCGGTCCGCCCCAGCGTGTCAGACGGGCGGCCCGCGCGCGAAACCCCGGCACCCTGACCGGTCTGAGCAAAGGCCGGTTGTGAAGCAGCAAGGGAAGCAATGAGCATAGCAACGAGGAAAACGCCGCGCATCAATCGATTCATTCAAATAACTCCCGGCGAGGCGTGGGCGGTCCAGCGCTCAAACCTCGCTGATCATACCATCGGGCGTTCCACCGGCAACGACCCATTCGGGGGAACATTCCGCCAATCCGTAATACGTAGCGGACCGCGCGTTGTTTGACCCGTGCGGATTCGAAGGCTAGCCTATCATGAATCATTGGGCCTTCAGACCATTGGGCGATTTGAATATGCACAACGTCCGAAAACAGCGGGCATGCACCGGCCGGGGGCAATCAATCGGGCGACATCGTTGCGGGGCGGCAGGTCGGCTCGCGCTGCTGACTGCGGCGATCTGCCTGTTCGGCTGCCCAACCAATCCTGACTTGGGGAGCGTAGGCGACTTGATTGACTCAGGTGGCCTGATTCGGCCCATACCCGATCAGATTTTTGTGCTGGTGCGGAACGAGTCCGGCTTGGATGCGTTTGCACGAGTTTCGATGCGTGTAAACGGCATTCGTGTTCATCTCGCGGAGCGTCGGTTATCGCCGAATCGAAATCTGATTATTCTCGGTCCCGAGGAAACCGACTCCGTCACGTTCGAGGGTTTTCGTGGGGTCGAGGCCGATCCCGCAAGAATGCAATCCATTCCGATTGAAGTGCGCGAACGCGGTCGAGAATTCAACAACGGCGATGTGGTCGAGTTCATTATTCCGCCGATTGCGGATTTCGGCGCTTGTTGCAATTACTCAGGGCTCGACTCGGCTTGCCGGCTTGCCGCGGCGGATGATTGCACTGCTTCCGGCGGCGTATTTCTGGGAACCGGTTCGAATTGCTCATCCGCGAACTGTCCGCCGCGCGGCGCCTGCTGCATCTCGCAAAGTTCC
>JAEUIR010000137.1 GCA_016795025.1 Phycisphaerales bacterium | reverse complement strand
GGAAGATGAGGCCAATCCGCTGGCGGCGCGCAAGAGCTCGCTGCCGACGGGCGGGAAGTCGAAGGTGTCGCAAGGCGCGTCCCGGCCGGAGTCGAATCCGAAGTAAATTCGCCACGCTGAGTGGGGTGAGAATTTCACGCCATCGAGCGGCAAGCGAACCGTTTACCACAATCCCGCCGCGCGCAAATCATCGCGCGGCTCATCGAAGCTGCATGAGCCGAACGTCAGTATGTAGTTTTGCCGCAGCGATTCAATCTCTTCGTTGGGCACGGCATGGTCGCCAAAACGCAGGTATGAATCGGTGATTTCGAAATGGGCGGGGTCGTCGCAAGTCAGTACGGCCGCGATCTCGGCTTCGCTAAGCTGATACATGTGGGCGAGAATCGCCGCGAGATACATCGGAATGAAGCCATACATCCGCGCGCCGGCCGCCGCGTCGAAGCGCGGAAAGGGATGATGTAGTCCGGCCGTGAATTTGATCGGCACGCCCGATTCGCCGCAGCGCGACAATGCCCGCGAAACCAATTCAACCGTCGGAAAGGCGTCCGGTCGCACGCCGCCACAACGCAGCTTGAACGTGAAGCGATCGGCCGGCCCGCCGCGTTTTTCGAGCGTCAGCTTTGAATTGAAAAAAGCGATCGCCCCGATGAAGTTGTCCACGTCGCGGATGTCGTCTCGATTGACCGTCGCTTCGCACGCCGCGCTGACGTGCGCGAACCCCGCGGTCGCGAAGGCCGCTCGCGCGTCGTCGAGCAACTGTACGAGCGGTCCGGTGCAATCGCCGTGGATGGAATCCGCCGGCATGCGCATCTCGAAATTCTCGATCGCGACGCGCTCGCCATGGGCATCGGCGAACGAGCGCATGGCGGCGAGGTCGTCGCGCAGGTTGTTCAGGAACGCGCTTGTCGTTTCCGCGCCGCGCCCCAGCGCCGACAGGCGCAGCGGTTCAGCTTCGAAGAGCGAGACGAATTTCGACAGGTCTCCCAGTGCGGCCGTCGGGCAAATGAACCGCGACAGCATCCAGCGATCCGCGCCGGCCAGGTAAGCGGCGTAATTGCGGGCGGCCGCGTCGAGCGCCAGGCTGGCCGGCGGAAATAGTCCCGCATAGTCGAGTATTCCGTTGAGGAGTGTCCGCAGGCCGGCATTCATCGTGTCGCACCTCCCTGATCCTGGTTCGGTTGAATCGCCGGCCAAGCCGCCGAGAGTTTAGTGTTTGCGAAGCTCAATCGCGTCGATTTTTTCGCCGTCGATGTCAAACTGTTCGAGACTCAGGTTCTTTCCGTCGATCGCCACGCGCGTGAAGCTGTGTTTCGCGCTTGTTCCAGCGGCCAACCAGTCGGGCCACTGCGGTTGCGGAGTCATCTCATAAAGCGCCGCTCCCCCCGCGCCGCTGACAACATACACGATTCCATTCTCATCGAGGGCGCCTCCGCGAATCGGTTTGGTGCGTTGGTACGTGTGGTCGTGACCGTTGAACACCATATCCGCCCCGCCCGCCTCCAGGGCCGGCACCAACGCTCGTCGCATGACCTCGTTCGATCCGTGCTTACCAACGCTGTACGGCGGATGGTGGAACACAGCGAATTTCCAAGTCGCGTCGGAGTCTTTCAGCGTGTCGCGCAGCCACGGCGCCACACGCTCCGTCAGGACGCTTTCCTCGAGGTTGCTGTTCAGCACGACGAAACGGGCGTCGCCATAGTCGAACCAATAGTTTTCATCCAGGAGCAGCCCCTGCGGTCCGTTGGCGGGCAGCTCGAAAATCTCACGGTATGGCTCGCCGAAGTGTGGCTTGGATACATCATGGTTCCCGAGGCTTGGCCATATGGACAAGCGCCCCAGCAATGGGGCGTACGGTACGAAAAATCGTTCGCGGTAGTCTTTTCGGTCGCCGCCGGGATATACCACGTCTCCGGTATGCACAATCAAATCGCAATCCGAGCAACGCGCCACCATCTGCGCTGCGAGCTGGTATTGTTCGCGCGTCGCCCGGCCGCTGTCGCCGAACAGCAGGAACGAGAATGGCTGCGCGCGTTTTCGCGGCGCTCGTACCGCCCCCTCTGCCAATTGCTTTGACCCGACCAGAATGCGGTATGTGATCGATTCGTCCGATGGGGCGAACGCGAGCCTTGCGCTGTGGCGTCGATTCTGGCTTAGAACCGGCGTTTCAAGACCGTTTCCGGTGACCAGTTTCGTGACGCCGGGTTTGCTGGTGTACCAGACAATGGTGGCGTGCGTCGGTTCGGGAAACTGCACGATCGGTCCTTCGATGACGCGAATCGGCAGGACGACCGGGGCCAGCCATGACACCAACCCGGCGAGGATCATCAGGATGAAAATGCGGCCGAGAAGACGCCGCGGCGTAAGTCGCGGCGGCGATTGCAATTCCGGGGGGGATGCTGGCGAATCATCCATGCGCGGTGCTTACTTTCCGGCCGGCTGAGATGTTGGGGCGCGAATCGGTTGAGGCGGCTTTCGTTCCGCCGCGGGTTTGTCTGCGTTGTCGCGTTGCCAGATGACGAATGCGCTCAGCGCGGCGTCGCGCTCGGACGGATCCAGAAAGCCGAACACAGTTGATGATTCTGATTCGACGTAGAACCCAAAATCCGCCGGGTTCAACTGATAGATGCGAATGACGGCGAGCAGCGCTGAGTCTCCCACGGTCAATATGGCCAAGCGATTGCCGGGTGTGTGGCGAGAGGAGTAAATGTCGGATTCGCTCACATATTTCATGAGCTCCTTCGTAGCTCGCTCGTCCCCCAATCGGCCCAATGAATCGAACACTTCCGGTAATTGATGCTTGTTCGCCAGTTCGCGTCGCCAGAATACGGGCAGCGCCGTCAGAATATCAGACACCGCGTCCGAGTGCTTTGCCGTGCCCAGAATCTTGATGCATGGCCGCACGCGCGATTCGTAAAGGAGGATATAGGCTCCCTGCCACGTGCCGAAGACCTCTGATTGTGCGATACGCGTCGTTTCGACCAGAAAATGCTGGAGGCCGCGCAACACGGTGGGATCGCGCAAGCGGTCCGCCTGCTCGATCGCGCTTTGTGCGACGCTCTCATCCGGATCCGCAACTTTCATCGCGAGCAGCACGCCCGCGACGGTATTCGGTTCGAGCGGAATTCGTTTGATCGCGTCGTTGCGGAGATCCGCTTCATCCACAAAAAGCTGCTCTGCCAGCTCCGGCTCATCCTTCGCGAATTTGTCGAATAACTGGCGGTCTTTCTCGGGCAGGTCGATGCGGACGAGACGGATTCTCAATTGTGCCGTGAGCCGCCATAGCGCGCGTTCCAGGCGCGCCTGCTCTTCAACAGGGCGTTTCTCAACCGAGCCGATCGCCTCGGTCAGCGGCCCGAGCACTCGCGCGATCAAATCGTCGGCCGCGTCGCGAGCGTCTTCGATGTCGCCGCGTGCGATTTCGTCCACCAGCTTGCGCAGCTCGGCCACGTCCGCTTTCTGCGCGGCTGCCGATGACACGAGCAAGGCGCAAAGCGCAGCGCCGACGCTCAGTAAACCCGCCGCTCGCCTGGCTTTCATGCGCTGCTCCTTCGCGAACGCCTGCGGCGACGGATGCCGGTTCGGCGAACGATGCCGCCGCGGCCGGAGCCGAGCTTGGTCGCCAGCGCCCGCGCGACGTTGGGCGGCACGAGCCGCTCGATGCGCTGCATGTTTCCGCCGCCCATCAGATAGATTTGCTTGATATACGTGCTGCTGGTGAGCGCATACTGATCGCTGGTCGAAAGAAACAGCGTTTCAGCGCCGCCGACCATGCGGTTCAAATTGGCCTGCTGCAACTCGCTGTTCAGGTCCGCCGCGTCGCGAATGCCGCGCAGGATCACGCTCGCGCGGCAGCGTTGCACGAAGTCGATCGTCAGGCCGGTATAGGCTTCGGCCCGCACATTTGCCAGCTTTCGAATGTGCGGCGCGATCAGTTCCAGCCGTTCTTGCTGGGTGAAAAGCTCGCGTTTGTCCGGATTCAACCCGACGCCAACGACCAGCTCATCGAACACGCCGGCGGAACGCATGATAATATCCAGATGGCCATGCGTGACAGGGTCGAACGAACCCGGATAGACAGCGATAATCGGTTTGTGCGGCATGGCGCGGCCTTGAGTTCAGGAGCCCGTTTGTCGATTTCGCGATGCGAAGCGCGTTTCGCAGCTCGGGGCCGAGGTGATGCCCAGGAACGCCTCCCATGCGGAATGGTCAGTGCAATCCACGCCTGCGGCGGTTGCTCGCTTTTGCAGATAAGTTTGAAGCGTCAGGAGCATATCGTCTTCGTCGAGATCATCGATGTTCAATCCACCGCCGGCGTGAAGCTGCGCGAATAGCGCGCGATAGAGCTTCTTGAGTTGACTGAGCGAGGCGTGCAGTTCGATGGTCTCCGCCGATCGTTCGCGCAATAACATGATGCTGAATGCTATGAGCCGCTCGCGCTCCTGTCCAATTCGCGGACAAACAGGATCATCCCGTCGATGATCGATACCTGTCGATATTTTTTGATGATAAATGCCGCGAAATCGGCATCTCGCCCGGTTTGCAGGCCGGCCCAGTCGGCCGTGCCGATCATGAAGACGCTTGGGATCCTGGCCCGCAGGTCGCGCATCGCGCCCTCGACGATAAAGCGGGCATGCGCGCCGACATGCGACCCTTTCTCGAGTGTGGCGTAGCGCGAAGCCGGACGTCGGTACGCGAATCGATATGCGCCCGGATCCCATCCCCACACGTACACGCGGTCCCCGGCGCTGCTGTGCCTGCGGATCGCCGCTGACTGCTGTTCGTAACCGGTCGGGTTAGAGCGGTGGAGGGAATACCAGTGCGGTTTGTCGGCCCATGCACGGCGCGCGGCGGCGAGGCTCTGATTCGTCAGGCTTCCGAACCCCGCGGCGAAAATCACGAGCAACGCGGCCGCGCTGGGGCGCTGACGGAGCGCTTCGAGCAAGCCGCCTGGGCGCGCGAGGAAACTCAGCGGCCAAAGCGACAGCAGCGCGATCGCTGGAAGCGTCGTGGCGAAATGGTATGCCTGCCGGCCGGGGCCGACGGTCGCGAGGTAATAAGCCAACGCGCCCCAGATGATGATGATGATGATGTTCGTGCGTTCCGGGGTCGCGCGATGTGATCTGGGTTCGCGACTGCGAAGCGCGCCGCCCGCAGCGAGGCCGGCCCCAACACCAACCATCACGAGCGGCCAAGCGAGCGGGACGATGCATTTCCCCCAGAAGAGCTTTGTCGCTCCCGGGACGTTCATCCATGACGCGTCGCCCACCTCGAAGTATGAGCGATTGAATTCGGCGACGGCGAAATACGCAGCCGCGAGCGCGCCTTGACGCCCAAGCTCCGCAACGGCGGCCGCAGGTCCGAGCAGCGCGGCGACGAAGAAAAACATGAAAGCGGAAAGGCCGTGATAGCGAGCTGCGCCCGTGCCCTGATTCGCGCCGGCTTGAACTGTGGCGGCATGCATGCGCTTCGCGCGGCGCGCTGCAATGGTGTCGAGGGTGATTCCGACGACACAGGCCGCTGCGGCGGTCGCGCCCGCCTGCTTAAACAGCGGGGCGAGTCCGGCGCAGAACCCTGCCGTCGAAAGCCACGCCCACTGAGACCGCCGGGGCGATCCGCGCGATCGCAGAAAGCAGCAGACGGCGAGCGTTTCAAGAGCGATGACGAATGTCTCCGTGCGGTTTACGCCGCACTCGAATCGCCCGTGCGTCAGCAGCAATCCCCCGACGAACATCGCCGGCCACGCCAGCGACCGCCCCCACATCGCAATTGCGATCGACCGCACGGCCGCGATCGCCGCGCCGACCGCGACGCCGCAAATCACGATCTCGCCGATCACGCCTTCGCCGAAAGCGCGGAACGCGGCCGCATTCAGCCACCAGATTCCCGGCGGCTTGTTGTCCCAGAAATCCAGATAGGGCCGGTCGCTTTGCGCGGCGAGCCAGCCGAAATAACCGAACAAATGCGCGTCGGCGAGATTCGACCCCCAATGCGCGGCGGATTGGTTGAAGGCAATCCAGATGAGCATCGTTGAGCCGACAAGCACCCCGTTCATGAACCGTACCGTAAACGGCGCGGCTTGCCTCAACTCGCTTGCAGGATCAGTCACAGAGGCGCTTGATACCGCGTGACTCGCTTGCGCACCACAGGACACTCCGCGATTGTTGGTCTGAGCGTCATTTCCCCGGCACGGGGTGCTCGGCCGCGCATTGTCGCTCACGATATGATGCGCCGTCCGTTACGGAGGCAGACCCGAGATGGCCAAGGCAGGCAAGCAATCGTCTCACACAAAGCGCGACCGATCGAGCGCCGGGAAGCGAATCGTCGATATGGCTCGTCACGTTGTTCATCTGGTTGATCAATCAGATGACCCCTGGGTGGATATTCCCAGCCGCACGCTCAGCAATGTGCAATTCAACGAGCGCAAGCGCATCATTGAAATGCTCGATGGCAAGCAGCGGCGTTTTCTCTTCAGCCTGCTCGGCCGGCGCGGCGGCGAAGGCAGCCAGGCCAAAAAATTCATGCAGACTGTCAAAGTCGCGGAGAAGTGCAAAACGCTGATCGATGAGGATATCACGACCAGCCTGCGCGAGGTTTTTTACAGCCTGAAAGTGCCCGTTCGCGACAGCAAGGAACTGATTTTTTACGATCAGGAGGAAAGCGATCCGATCATCGAAGACGTCGAAGTCTCCGTCGAGGCGCTGCGCGAGGAACTGGGAATTCACGCCGAGCCGAAAGGCCAGATGGTCGGGCCAATGACGATCATCGATAACGGCGACGAGATCAACCTCGCCCGGTCCGGCTCCGGCGGGTGGGGCGTGCCGAGCATCGTTGAGCAGGAAGTGATTCAGTTCAAGAAAAGCTCGGCCGATTTCATTCTGCTCGTCGAAAAAGGCACGCAGTGGAATCGCTTCAATCAGGATCGCTTCTGGGAAAAGCACAATTGCATGCTCATCCACGGCGGCGGCCAACCGCCGCGCGGCGTGCGGCGATTGATGTATCGCATGCACCACGAGTTGAAGCTGCCCGTCTACGTGCTCGTCGATAACGACCCCTGGGGCTATTACATCTACAGCGTCGTTAAACAAGGATCGATCAATCTCGCGTTCGAGAGCCAGCGCATGGCGATTCCGGGCGCGCGATTCATCGGCATGAGCAGCTTCGACGCGGAGAAATTCGACATTCCGCGGCAGATACCGATGCCGCTGAAGGACGAGGACACGCGTCGCGCGAAGGAAATTCTGGAATATCCGTGGTTTCAGAGCAAACCCTGGCAGAAAGAGATCAAGCACATGCTGTCACTGGGCGTGAAGCTCGAGTTGGAAGTGTTCGCCAGCAAAGGCGATTTCCGCTACATCACGCGCGAATACGCGCCGCGGAAGCTGAAGGAAAAAGACTGGCTCGACTGATTCGAACGAGGGTGTCGCGCTCGGTTGAATCCCGGGATTCTGGAGAAACGACGTGATCGGATTGATCGGTGGCACCGGCCTGGGCGAAGCGCTGTTCGGCGAAGCTCATGCGACGGAGCAAAGTGTCGATACGCCGTTTGGTAAGCCTTCCACTCCCATTCGCATCATCGAGTGGCACGGCGTCAGAATCGCCACGCTGGCGCGGCACGGCCCCGGGCACGTCTATCCGCCCTCGCATGTGCCCTATCGCGCGAATATTTACGCGCTGAAGTCGCTGGGAGTGACGCATATTCTCGCCAGCGGCGCGGTCGGCTCGTTGCGAGAAGATATTCATCCGCGCGAGTTGGTCATTGTGGATCAGGTAATCGACAAGACGTTTCGTCGGCCGGTGACGTTTTTCGATGAGGGTCTGGCCGTCCACGCCGAGTTCGCCGAGCCGTTTTGTCCCGAGCTGCGCCGAATTCTCTTACAGGCGGCATCGGCTTCGAAGACGAAGGTCCACGCTCGCGGAACTTATGTGTGCATGGAAGGCCCGGCATTCAGCACGATCGCCGAGTCCCATCTGCATCGGGCCTGGGGGGCCGATCTCATCGGTATGACTGTCATGCCCGAAGCAAAGCTGGCGCGTGAGGCCGAGATCGCTTACGCGTTGGTCGCACTCGCGACAGACTATGACTGCTGGAAGCCGCACGATCCCGGCGTCAGCAAGCAAAAGCTGCTCGAAGAAATCATCGGTCACTTGAAAGCCGCAACAGCCAACGCGATTGAACTGCTCCGCGCCACGATCGGCATTCTCGCGTCCGGGCCGCTGCCGGCCAGCCCCGCGCACGCCGCGCTTGATCTCGCCATCTGGAGCGATCGCGCTCATATTCCGCCATCGGTTGTCCGACGGTATGGAGCGCTTTTGTCGCGGCATTGGAAAAATGGTTCGTGACGCGCCTCATGCTTGGCGGCAGCTAATGAGCGCGCTGCCGACAGGCTCAATCGCGGGCAGGACCATCGTCGGCTTGTGGCGGAGGGAGCCGGCGGTCGGGGGGGGACGATTTTCTGCGTCTGAGCTCGTCGCGGAGGCGCGCGGCCGCTTCGTAGTCGTCCTGATCGATGGCCTCGTCGAGCCGCTCGCGTAGCGTTTGCTCGATGTCGTATTGCTTGCGCAATCGCCGGCCGAGGTCGAGCAAATACGTGACGCCGCTATCGGAAGCCGGGTCGATGTCGTCGCTCGCGGACTCGCGCAAATACTCAGTCAGCGCCGCCGCTCCGGTTTCAGCTTCCTCGACGGCTTCGTCGTACATTCCTTCGACAAGCCTCAATTGCGACATCAGCCGCGCGCGGTCGAAAAGCAGCGCGGGCTCGAGCCGCGGATCGAGCTGCGGCGGGACGGGGCCGCGATTGGCGAGCCGCATCGCGCCGAGACAGAAATCGGTGTCGCGCACGGCGCGAGCCAGATGAAGCTGCGCGCTAGCGACCGAATTGGCTGACAGCGTTCTCTCGGCCAGGCCGCAGAAGGCCAGGCGGCGATAGTTGAACTGGCCGAGTTCGCGCGCCAGTTCGCGCCAATCCTGAACGGTTGGTCGCCGATTGACTTTCAGCTCGTGATTGACGTAATCGGCGGCGGTGGGCATGCCGTGGTAGCGTTTGCCGTCCGGTCGCCCGTCCGGCAGCATCTGCAATAGTCCGAGCTCGATGCGCAGTTGAATGAGGCTCTGGCCGTCGCGGCCGGAGACGACGCGCGCGGCGAGTTCTTCGTCGTCGCATTTCCAGTCACCGATGAGATCGGCCAGGTCGAGCACCATGGATTCCCCCCGTTGCGGCCATCCACGCTATTCGTGGTTCATTCGCCGACAGTATTGTTCAAATGCTTGGAGGGTTTCGGCGCTGACGTGATGCTCAATTCCTTCCGCGTCCGCATTTGCGGCAGCGTCGCTGACGCCCAGCGATTTTAGGAATCGAACGACGATTTGATGGCGATGGCGGGCTTTTTCGGCCAGTTGTCGGCCGGCGTCGGTCAGAAAGATCGACCGATATGGCTTGGTGCTGACGAGGTCTTCGCGCACAAGCCGCGCGATGGTTTTCACGACTGTGACATGCGTCACGCCCAAACGGCGTGCGATGTCGACGGCGCGTGCTTCGCCGTTTGAGTCGATTAGCTCGGCGATGACTTCGACATAATCTTCGGCGATCTCGGACAGGTGGGCCTTGCGCGTGCGCCGGTGGTTTTCGGCCTGTTGCTCGACGCGGCGGCCATCCGTCGTGTTTCGGCTTTCTGGATTTTGCGGACTGATTCGCCGGGCCATGTGGGCATTTTGACGGAGGCAAGGCGTTTGGGCAACATGTGTAGCGAAGGCTACATATAATAACCGCCGATTTTGGTAAGGCTGATCGCCCACTGTCGGGTCGTGAATGTGCTGCCGGTGAACGAACTGTCAGGCGGTCTCGTCAAGTTGCATGTTGGTCAAGGGCCGCCCATGCGGCCGCTTTGCAGCGGCGTGACCTTTTTGGGTAGCACCGGCATCTTGCCGGTCGCCTTTGTCCGATCAGGGCCGCGACCATAAGGGATCGAGGAAGCGGTCGCCGCGAGAATCGCTTGCTTCCGTGCGCGGCCGCGCTCAAGCGGCTTTACACAAACGCTTTGCTCAAAAGCTCAGCTTGGCTCCCAAGCGCCTCTTCAATCGCTCATCTTCCTTATCCGCCCAGCGTTTCCAGCACTTCGGACCAGAATTCGGCGGTTGGCTCGTCGCTCGCGGCGATCTCCGAAATGATGCTCAGCACTGCGTCGTATCGCTCGGTTGCGACGCCATCGGCAAGCAGCGCGGCGACTTCTTGCGCGGACGATTCCCCGCCGCCGGGGCCGAAGCCTTCACATGGCTCACAGTCGGTTGTGCAGCAGCCTTCGCTGAGCAAGTCTACAAATGGGTCGAGATCAAAATTGTTGAATGTCGTGCTGCAATTGCAATCCCCATGGTAGACCATGCTGCCTTCGAGACCAGGGAATTCGGCTTCGTAGCCATCGGGGTCGACCAAGGCAAGAACAAATGGATCGATGTCGAAGTTGTTGAGTTGGCCATCGTTATTCATATCGCCGCGGCAGGGCTGAATTTCCCAGACGTGAGCGGAGGGCGTATTGCCGGTATAGGTCGTGGCGCCAATCACAACCGTTGCGCCCGATCCCCAGTCATCCCCAAAGTGCCATCCGTTGTAGTCGACGACGACGGCGGTGTCGGTCTCCGTTGTACCCGCGATTTCGATTTCCGCTTCGCTGCCGTTATTCATCGAGCCCCGAACGTAAATGCGAGCGCCATTTGTCAAGTCGCCGCCGACTGCTACATTTCCACTCAGATCATCTCCGATTAGAATACTCGCGCCCAGAGGAGAACCGCCGACTAGAGTGCCGCCAACGACTATCGCCCCTGCCATGTCACCGCCGTTGCCCGCCCCTCCGGCTTGCTCCACCTGGACCGTTCCACTTACATCGCCATCGACTTGGATCAGGCCGGCCGATTGCACGCTACCGCCGCGTATCCGCAGAATCCCCTCGACGTCGCCCGTGACGAGAATGGTGCCCGTGAGATCGGCC
>JAEUIR010000136.1 GCA_016795025.1 Phycisphaerales bacterium | reverse complement strand
GCGCTTGCGCGAGATGGCGCGGGGGGCGCGGCCGGCGCGCGAAACCCCGGCAAGGTGCAGGAGTGGCTTGGCGAATACAGTGGACTCGGCGAGCGCATCGTTCCGACGGCATTGGATGTCGATGAGCGTGAAGCGTGCGACCGGACAGTCGAGCAGCTTGCGGATAAGCACGGGCGACTCGACATTCTCGTGAATAACGCGGGCATCACGCGCGACGGCCTCGTGATGAACATGGAAGACGATCAATTCGACCAGGTGATTCACACCAACCTGCGATCCGCGTTTTGGCTGACGCGCGCGGTCAGCCGGCACATGGTGCGCGCCCGTCGCGGCCGCATCATTAACATCACCAGCATCAGCGGCATCATGGGTAACGCGGGCCAATCAAATTACTCCGCGGCCAAAGCAGGCATGATCGGCATGACCAAAGCGGTCGCAAAGGAGCTCGCGAAGCGCGGCATCACGTGCAATGCGATCGCTCCGGGGTTCATTGAAACGGACATGACCGACGTATTGCCTGAAAAGCTCCGCGACGACGTGAAGAAACTGATCCCCGCACAGCGCTTCGGTACGGCCGACGAAATCGCCGGTGTTGTCGTATTTCTGGCCGGTCCGGCCGCGAGTTATATCAATGGTCAGGTGATTGTCGCGGACGGCGGGTTGCATATGTGATCGCGCGGTGCGTTTCCGCAGTCATTTCGAATATCGCATTCTTTGGGGGGTCGCTCATTCTGGCGATGTTATATCGCGCACTCGCCGGCCGCGGTAATCGGCATTGCCGGCTTCTCGGCGTGACGGCACAGGTCGCGGTTTGAAATTTCGATCGAGGATCGCGCGCGTATACACCGGCAAGGCACCGGTGCTACCGTGGGCTGGCGGCGTTGTGGTGATTCCCGCGATTAGCCGATAATACATACATACTCGTGATGGCCGAAATCCGGTCGATCGCGTTGTTGTTCTTCGAGCGGAGATTCGCATTGTCGCATCGCAAGAAATCGGTCAAACGCATCGGAGTGCTCACGGGCGGCGGCGATTGTCCGGGGTTGAACGCGGTGATTCGCGTGATCACGAAGGCGGCCATTCTCAAGCTCGGCATTGAGGTGCTGGGCATCGAGGACGGCTATCTGGGCCTGATTCGCAATCGCATGCATTCGCTGACGCTGGACGACGTGTCGAACATCCTGACGCGCGGCGGAACGATCCTCGGCACGAGCAACCGCGCGGATCCGCAGCACTTCCAAACGGGCACGGACGCTGAGGGCAAGCCGATCTTCGAGGACGTGACAAATCGGATTGTCGAGCATTTTCACGATCGCGAACTGGATTGTCTGGTCGCGATCGGCGGGGAGGGCACGATGACCGGCGCGCAACGGCTCATCGAGCGCGGCGTGCCCGTAATCGGCGTGCCCAAGACAATCGACAACGATTTGATGCACACTGATCTTACGTTCGGCTTTTCCACGGCCGTCGAAACGGCGACGCAGTGCATCGACAAAATTCACAGCACCGCGTCCAGTCATCATCGCATCATGCTGATCGAGTTGATGGGACGCAACGCGGGCTGGCTCACACTTTATTCCGGCATCGCGAGCGGGGCGGATGTCATTCTGATTCCCGAGATTCCGTACGATGTGGATGTCATCAGCGAGCACTGCCTGGCTCGCTCGCGCCGCGGCAAGCGCTTTACGCTGATCGCCGTGTCGGAAGGCGCGGCTCCCAAGGGCGGGCATCAGGTCGTCAATCGCATTGTTTATGACAGTCCCGATCCGATTCGCCTGGGCGGCATCAGCGCCGTTCTCGCGCAGCAAATCGCCGCGCACACGCATCTCGAAACCCGCGCGAATATCCTCGGCCACATTCAGCGCGGCGGCACGCCGATCGGAGTGGATCGGGTGCTTGCGACGGGGTTTGGCCATAAGGCGATTCAACTCGTCGCGATGCAGGAATGGAACAACCTGGTTGTGCTGCGCAATGGCGAGATCGGCATGGTTCCGATCGCGCAGGTGGCGGGCCAGCAGCGGCTTGTACCGCTGGAGCATCAACTGATCGCGATGGCGCGCAGCGTCGGAACGTGCATGGGGGATTGATGCTGCGCCGCGCGCTGGTGCTGATGGCGTTGGCCGGGGGGATGATTCCCGCGGCATACGCTCTGCGCCATTATTCTGATGCGTCGCGGCACGCGGCGTTGATTTTCGGCTTGGTCGGGCTGGGGACAGTGCTGAATTTCGCGGTGTTGCTGTCGAAGCTGTCGATGCGGCCGGCCCTGCGCAATCTTGCGGTGATTGTCGTCGCACTGGTGGGCGTTTCGATCGCGGCCGGGGCGTGGCAACATCGCCAGATCGCACTGGAGCCGCCGACGCTGTCGATGGCGCAGGCGGGCGGCGACGATGCTCATTCAGGCCGACTGCGTCTGACATCCGCGCAGCTCTCGACGAATCTTGCCTGGATCGCGTCGGCGATTGCTTATGTGCTGTTCACGCTGTTGCTGGTGCCCGCGAGGCCGCGAACAGCCGGGAGCGACACGGCCGAGCCTGGCTGATGCGCGCCGAGGGGGCTATTCCAAATAGGAGGAGAACATTTTCGGCGAGGTGAAATTACAAACCGGTGAAGAGTTTTAAGGGGGGAAATTGTGAGGATCTGGTTAAGGGGTTCAAGATGCATCCCTGTTCGGGAGGTACAATTCGCATGGGTTCGGTGCAACAGCCTCAAAAACAGGAGAGACAAATGCGACTTGTGAATCAGCTTGTGATCGTGGTTGGCGCATTGATGTTGGTTGCGGGGGCGATGGCCGGCGGCGAGTGCTGCGAGAAAGCGGCCGCGACGAATGACTGGTGCAAGGGTTGCAAAGAGGGGTTTTACAACGGCGTGTCGATGAGCAGCGCAAAGCTCCATAAGACACTGGCCGGCGATCCGGTTTCCACAAACATGAAATGCGAGGGTTGCAAAGCCGCGTCGGCCAACGACGGCTGGTGCAAGGATTGCGGCACGGGATACGCAAACAAGCGCCATTACGCATCGTGGGTTGGCTATCGGCTGGCGCTCGGCAAGCATACGGCCGCGAAGGAGATCAAGTGCGACGCCTGCAAGAAAGCGTCGGCGGATCACGGCTGGTGCGACGCATGCAAGGCCGGCATGGTGGGCTGCGAGCGATACACCGATAAAGCCCAATACGAAGCGGCGGTCGCGGCGCGGCCTGTGCTTGTGGCTGCGGCGAAGGAAAAGTGCGAGGGCTGCGCCGTGGCGATGGTGACGAACGGTAAGTGCGAAGCGTGCAAAGTCAGCTATAAGGATGGAAAGAAGTCTGGATCGTAGGCTCGCCTGCGATAGCGACTATGGATGAATCGAGCGAGCCCGGCGGCGACGAGTCGCCGGGCTTGTTTGTTGCGCGTGGCAGCGGCCAGAGGCACGTGCCATGACGCCACTTGAATCACGCGGATCGTCGATGGAAGTTCAAGAGCCCCCCTGACCTGCTCCAGATCTTGATCCAGCAGCAATGAGAGTCTCTACTGCCTGCTATGCAGGCAAGGAGGCTGCTCATGAAGCGCAAACGACACGGACCGGAACAGATCATTGCCAAGCTGCGTGAAGCAGATGCGATGCTGGCCACGGGCGCGACCATTGGCCAGGTGTGCCAGCGGATGGAGGTCAGCGAGCAGACGTTCCATCGCTGGCCGAGAACTGGCGCCGCGACTACAACCAGCGCCGCCCGCATTCGGCCCTGCGTTACCTGACGCCGGCGGCTTTCGCGGCGACCCTTGGGGCTCGGCCCCAAACCCCGCCAGGGGCTCGGCCCCAGGACCCCGGCTTCTTCCCCTCCGCGGAAAGAGCGACGCCGGGCCGAAAGGAAGACCTGACTCTCATAGCCACTGGTACATAGATTGGGGGCAGGTCACGCTTCTGTCGCGCACTAATGATGACAGCGGTGCAAGCGCCTTCCCGTACGAAGCGCCACAAGTCGGCTGATGGAATCATGCGATGAGTCTGGATCAATCCGCCATGGTCAATCGTGATGGCGAGTTCATCCGCTGGGAGGTCAAACGAATGAGGTTCGGAAGCTTCGCCTATCGGGATTGGGACGGCGTCACTCCCCTGCCGCTGACCCAAGCACGATAACGCTGCATCGCGAGTTTGGGTCCCTTCCCGAGATGTTTGCGCGGCCGCGAGCGTCCGGCGTGATAGGTTCCCGTGGACCCATGCCATCCCAGGTAGTAACGGCCATGCTGGTCTGGCCGATCTTCGTCGTCCAAAAAGGCGCGGAGCGGTGGACCAATGTTCTGGGGGATTGTGACGCGTTTTGGTGTTTGCGATTTGGGTTGCGTGGCCACAAATGAACGCTCCGGTGTCATTCCTTGTTAGGGGCATGAACACTGGATCATCATACTAAATATACAACTAAAGGTAAGGCCGTCCGCTGTACTACCCACAAGATTGGAGGCGGGGGGAGTCGAACCCCCGTCCCGAAGCATTTCAGAACGAGCATCTACGTGTGTGTCCGGCCGATTTAATCTCGGCTTACGGCAGACCGGCCGACGGGTCATCCGCTTGCCCAGCCCGGCTAATTTCTTGCCCGCGCGCCGCCAGACGGGAACTCGCGGGCCAGCCTGCTGTCATCGTCGGTAACGGCTAGCAGGCGTTGCCGGCCGACGGGTTGCCTTAGTTAGGCAGCCAAACGCATGCCGTTGTTGGCATCTAACAGTTTGCCAGGGGTTTAACGAGGCCACCCGGCGACCTCGACACGCCGCTCGAACCTCAACCTGCCCGGTCGAAAACCTTTCGCCCCCGGTGCGTTGGAAGCTCGAACCTCAATATTATAGCCGGATGCGACCGAAGCGGTGCGCGAAGACGGGCCGGGCGCAGGCGGAAGGGGTGTGACCACGCTTTGCCCTGCACGGTTCGCCACCAACCCATCCGCTAGCGTTCGGTTCGTTGTCCTTCGCGCTATAATGGCCGCGGAGGCGACGCGTGCCGTATCGAAACATGACCATTGAAGAACTGGCCAAGCACCTGGCGCTGGATGTGCGCGAAGCGCGGCGCATGGCGCAGGCCGGTCGCATTCCGGGTCAGTTCGTCGCGGGTCAATGGCGGTTCAACCGGGCGCAGCTGCATGAATGGCTGCAACGCGAGATGCACGGTTTGCCGCCGGAGCAGATCGACCGCATCGAGCGGGCCATGACCGACCGTCACGGCGAGCCGGTGATCGGCGAGTATCTGACGCCGCAAGGCATCGACATGAACCTGCCGGCGCGGTCAAAATCGTCGGTGTTGCGCGAGTTGGTGCGGCTGGCGGAGCGCACGGACTTGATATATGACCCTGCGGCGCTACTGGCTGCGGTGCTTGAACGAGAAGAGCTGTGCAGCACCGGATTGGCCGGCGGCGTGGCTTGGCCGCACGCGCGACGGCCGCTGCCGACCGCGAGTGAGGAGCCGCTGATCTGCCTTGCGCGTGTTCCGGCGGGTATTCCGTTTGGCGCGCCGGATGGAAAACTCACCGATCTGTTCTTCTTGATCATCAGCCACGACGAACGCTGGCATCTGCATATTCTGGCGCGCTTGGCGCTGATGCAAACGACGGACTTGCCGGCGAAGCTGCGCGCCGCGGAGACCTCGGAGGAAGCGCTGGCCGGCGTGTTGGAAACGGAGCTGGAGCTGCTTCGCAGCCGCGTTTGATCGCAGCGTCGTCTATTTGTCGGCCGGCGCCGCGGATTCGAGCGTTGTGCGCCATTTCTCCGCCGCGGACGAGTCGCCGCGCTGTTCATACAGCTTCACGAGTAAAAGTGCGGTGTCCCTGATTCGCTGGGGCGGAGCGTCTTTCGCGGCCTGTAGCCCGCGCATCGCTTCGAGCAGGTGTGGCTCAGCTTCGCCGGCGCGCTGCAGATCCAGTAGTGCTTCACCATGCGTGCTTTGAGACGAGAATATGCGCCACGCGTCGGAGGGATAAGTCGCGCGACGGGTTTCCAGGGCTTCGCGAGCGACCGGCTCGGCGGCCTCGGGCTGGCCGCCATCGAGCAGCGCCCGCGCGTGTTTGCTCAGCAATTCGGCCAGACGCTGACGATTTTCAATAAGCTTATCCGCAGGTGCATTTCCGCCGGCGATGCGGCGCTCGATCATGTCGCGCCACGTCGCGATGGCCTCTGGGAATTTGCCTTGCGCATCCAGAGTGAACGAGATGCCTTTGAGATCCTCGATTACGGCTTCGGTGTTCGGCCCGAGGCGTTGCTCGTCGAGTTCCAGCGCGTCGCGCAGCGCTTCCAGTGCTTCGGCATGATCGCCTTTGAAGAACAGCGCTCGCCCCAGGTTGTTGTACATTGTGCCTATTTTGGGGTCTTGATACGGCTGCATGGCCGTCGCCATGTCGATTGCTTCGTGCAGCAGCGCGGCTGACTCATCGTATCGCCGCATGTCCGTCAACAGCGTCGCGAGATTATTCAGGCTCGAAACGGTGTCGCGATGCGGGCTTGAATAAAGCTGTCTGCGCAAGGCCAGCGCTTCACGGCCAGCGCGTTCCGACGCTTCATAGTCGCGGCGCTCGCGAAAGACCAGCGATTCAACCGTTAACACATAGCCGAGACGCGGATGAGGCTGGTCGCCATATGACACGCCGAACACGCGTCTCGCTTCGGCGATCAGCCGCAGTGCTTCGTCGAACTGCCCCATTTGCCGCAGTGAATCCGCCAGATCGACTCGCACCAGCGCGGTCTCAGGATGGTCATCGCCGAGCACTTGCTGATAGATTTCGAGCGACTCGCGCAGCAGCGGCTCTGACGCCTTCGGACCGTCAATGTTTTCGGTCACCGATGCGAGCTCATGGATCGCCGATCCCAGTTGCCAGCGATATACTTCGCCGAGGCCTCGCGCAAGTTCGATGCATTGCGTCAAGAGTTCGCGGGCTTGCTCGTAGTGGCCTTGGATGCGCAGCACAGTCGCCAGCCCGCATTTCGCCTGGATCACGCGATCATCTGACTCCGGAAAGTTGTTCAACAGGATCGCCAGGCCGCGCTCGAACAGTCCGCGCGCGTCCACATAATTTGCGGTTTCCTTTTCAAGGTGCGCCAACGCGATCAGCGAAAGCCCGAATCCGAGGCTGTTCTCGCCTTGCCCGTCGCGGCGAAGTTCAATCGCTCGTCGCAGGTGCCACGCGGCTTGATCAAATATTCCCAGCGAGTTGTATGCCTGGCCGATGATCTCGCGCAGTTTCGCTTCGGCGGCCGGTTGGCCCTCGAGCGTGTTGCCTAACCGTTCGTCGAACCGATCCAGCATCTCCCGGACGGTCATGTCCGGCCGCTTGGATTCGAGCGGGCTGGCGGCCATCAGCAGCGACTTGAGCAATTCGGCGACGGACTCGGCCTCGCGCTGTTGTCGCGCGGCGGTTTTTTCGGATTGCTGAGCACGGTCGCGCTCGGCGGCGGCGTTTTCCGACGCGGCGCGGGCCTTGGTTTCGGCGTTTCGGGCGAGATCGCGCTGCTCGGACGCGGTGCGCCATGCGGCGATCGACGTGGCCAGCCCGGTCGCCAGCACGAGCATGAATCCGGTCGCGACGGCGAGTTGCAGGCGATAGCGCCGCAATTGCTTGCTGAACACATAGCCGACGGAATCGCGTCGTGCTTCGATGGCTTCGCCGGCGAGATAGTGTTGTAGATCGCGGCCCAGGTCGCCGGCGGATTGATAACGTCGCTCGCGCTCCTTGGCGAGGCAGCGCTGCACGATGGTTTCGAGGTCATCATCGAAACGGCGCTGTCCGCCGCGGCGCGTGCGGCGCGAATCGCTCGCGATTCGCCCGGTGTCGGTGAACGCCTCATTCAGCGGCCGCGGCACGCTGTTGCAAATCTCACTGACGATGTCGCCGGCTCGCCCGTTTACGCGATATGGGAATCGCCCGGTGAGCGTGTGAAAGAGCAGCACGCCGAGTGCGTATACGTCGGTGCGAATATCCACGGCCGCGATCGCGCCCTGGGCCTGTTCCGGGCTGGACCAGGGCAGCGAGCCGACAAATTGGCCGGGCTGTGTCATGGCGTCCACCAACGAGGAATCGTCAGGAACATCCTGTGTGAATTTGGCCAGGCCGAAATCGAGGACGCGCGGCTCGCCGGCGCCGTCGACGAGAATATTGCCGGGCTTGAGATCGCGGTGGATCACGCCGCGAAGGTGCGCGGCGTTTACGGCATCGCAAATGCGGATGAACAGGCGAACGACATCGCGAACAAAATCGCGCGGCGTAGAACCGGACGCTTCTACGCCCAGACGGGCGCGCAGCTTCTCGGCCCAGCGATCAACCGGTTCGCCCTGAACCAGGTCCATCACATAGAAGAACCGGCCGGATGATTCTCCGCTGTCGTAAACCGTCACTACGTTGGGGTGGCGAAGTTGACTAAGGATTTCGACTTCACGTTGGAATCGGCGGCGATCGGAACCGCTGGTCTGCGGTCCGTCGTAAAGCACCTTAATCGCTACTCGGCGCTTGGTCGCGCGTTGCGTGGCTTCGTAGACCACTCCCTGCCCGCCGCGATGCCGTTCCTGAAGCAACTCGTAGCCTTGAAGTGAATCGCTTTGCAGTTTGCCCAGGCGTCTGGCCGGATGCCCGGCGTCGAGTGTGGAATCTGAACCTGCGGAGAAGCGGTTGCCCGCCGCGCGTGCGTCACGGGCGGACTCAATTTGCGCCTGTGCCGCGCGAATGAGATCATCGTCGCGGTCCGATGGGAGTCGTGGCGACGTCATACCTGAGGCTCCTGCATCGGGTTAAGCGAATTTTCCGCCGGGGGATTCACGCGGGAGTGGAAAAAAAATTGCCGGAGGGACCGAGAAGCGCCCGAAGCTGCTCGTGGGCTCGGGCCCGGAGCATGTGAACGGCACCCGGGGACCGGCCCAGCTGGGCCGCAACGTCCGCGACCGGGAGTCCTTCGAGGTCGTATGCCCGGATCACTTCCGCGTAATCGTGCGGAAGCGACTCCAACGCCCGATCGAGCGATGATTTCATTTCGGTCACTGCGGCGGCGCGGCTCGGCGTTGCGCTGGTGACGCCGAGTAGGTCGAACAACGCGACCGTGGATTGATCGCCAACGGGCACGTCCATCGCGAGCGCGGGTGGAGGCCGCTTTTGGGCCTCCAGCCCCTTGATTGCGTCGCGTAGGTTGTTTTCCGCAATGCGGCGGAGCCAGCCGTAAAACGCATTCGACCCGCCGGGGACAAATGAGCCGACTTTGAGGAACGCTTCGAGGTATGTGACCTGGAGTACGTCGTCAGCTTCCAGCACGCTTTGCCAGCGCCGATCGATCGAGAGTTGCTCTCGCAGACGCGTGCCGGATGTTCGCAACAGTGCGGCCAACGCGGCGGTGTCGCCGGCGACCGCTGCGCGAATCAGCGCATCTTCGTCAGATGGCACTTCGTTATTGGACATTTTTGGCTGGTTGCTCCTGCTAATCATCATAGTGGCAAAGCCTCGGCGCGCCGCCCAAAAATCTCACAGATTGCCTCACGATCAGTCGCGGGGCGCTCGCGGCCGGACGATCCCCACGGATTTCCCAATTTGGTGAACCGCTGCCCGATTCGGGAATAAAAACACAACTCGTGGTCGCGTGTATCCCGCGAGAACCGCTTCGCTTCATCACTGTCGCCGCAACCAAGTCGGCTGCGGCCTGATGAGATGGACGCCAAACGAAACAGAAGGATGATGACCATGAACGCGAACACGATGATGCGAAAGTTGCTTGTGGCGATGAGCGCGATGCTGGCGGGGTTGAACATCGCCGGCTGCCCGGTCGCCGACCCCAAGGATGTCGAGAATCCGGCGCAGAACAATCCGGAGCCGCAACCCGCTCCCCCCGCGCCGGCGCCGAAGCCCGCGTTGTTCGTCGCGAACAATCTCGGGGCGATTACGTCGTATGAATCGCCGGCAGCGCTCAACGGCAACATCGCGCCGAACATCAATCTCTCCGGCGGGCAAACGCAATTGGCCGTGCCATATGACGTGCTGGTGAATTCCGCTGAACAGTTGTTTGCGATCAACGCCGGCGCGAATTCGGTGAGCATCTACAACAACGCCAGACAGGCCAACGGCAATCTCGAGCCCACGCGCAACATTGCAGGTGCGGCGACTGGTCTGGTAACGCCGACGGCCGCGGAGATCGACGCGCGAAACGACTCGCTGCTGGTGGCGAACTTTGGAGCTCCGACTTCGATCACGATCTATAGCGGCGCGAGCACGAACGCGGCCCGCGGCAATCTGGCGGCGATTCGCAGGATCAGCAGCAACGATTTGAATCAGGCTTTCGGGCTCAGCATCGACGACGCGGGTACGCTGTACGTGGGCAACTACGGCGTGGCGAGCATTGCCGTGTTCGACGACGCGGCAAACCGCAATGGGACCATCGCGGCGGATCGCGTCATCACCAGCCCGGCGTTCGCCGGCGCTCGCATACATGATGTATTTGTGAATGCCGCCGACACGCTCTTTGTAGTTCTGAGCACCAACAAGGTCGTCGTATTCGGCGGTGCATCCGCGCTGAACGGCTCTGTCATGCCGGACAGCACGCTGACGGTCAGCGGCGCGGCCGCGCTGTACGGCATCGCGGTAGACTCCGCGGGCGTGGGCTATCTGGCCGATCTATCCGGCAACGCGATCCTGGTATTCGACGATATTTCGACCGCCAACGGCACTTTCAGCCCGGACCGCACGATCAAAGGAGCGGATACTCAGCTTCGCTCGCCGATTCGCCTGACCATCGTCGAATGAGCTGAGTTCGATTTAGAGTGGATGCAAAAGGAGGCAATCGGCCGCGCGGCTGGTTGCCTCCAGTTTGTTTGTCAGGCATGTCGTGACTGTTGGAGGTATAAGTCCTCTGCGGGTCGTGATGACCGGAACCGCTAGGCCGAGCAAAGGTGTCCGCTGCGAGGCGGAATCTGTGGGTAGCATGGGCGTCCTCGCCGGCTGAATCGGCCCTGCCCGGCTTTCGTTTCCTCTCGGTCAGCACGAGCGGCACGCTGCAAACCGACTTTTCGACCGCCGAAGCGGGCAAAACGGCGTACTACGCCCTGCGCTGGCTCAGCACGCGCGGCGAAACGGGACCGTGGAGCGAAATCGCGGCGGCGACGGT